>NZ_JAJHVY010000033.1:0-95606 GCF_020861455.1 Bacillus sp. AF23 | reverse complement strand
ATTGGCTGTATAAAAGGTGTTTTGATCCCTGTCTCAAAAACGGGGGTCAGTCCCGCAAATGGCAGCTTTTTTACATAGGATGTTTTTCTTGTTTGATGTCATGTTTCGCCTGATGCATATACGGCAGAAGGCAAAAGCTCAATATGGCAAATGCGATACCCAAAAGGCCAAATGACATGACAGACGGCATCCGTGTCAACAGATAAGCTGATATCACCGGGCCGGCCGCCATACCTGTATATCTGACAAAGTTAAAGATTCCGATCGCGCTCCCCCTGTTGTGTTCAAACTCATTGGTGATCATCGTGGAATACAGGGGAGGAATAACCCCCATCGAGACACCGAACAGCGCCAATGTGAGAGCCATGAGAATGATCGAGGCGGAATGGGTAAAAGCAAATAAAATAATGCTGACCGCTGCAATTGCATTGCTGTAGACACACAATGTACTTAGAGGAACTTTTGCCTGTATGTTTTTAAACAGAAAGGTACCAGCGATTGTGCTTAACGCCAGAGGCAAATATAACAGTCCCGCTATCTGTACATCCATATGATAATGTTCCGTCAGCAATATCGGAAGATAGACAATAACCGCAAAATAAATGAAAAAGAGAAAAAAGCTTAAGGTCAAAATGACATTTCCAGCTCTATTTGTGAAAATGGATTTATAATGAGTAAGCAAACTGACTGATTTTGCATCTTGCTTTGGTGCGCTATGAGAATCCTTAGGGAAGAAAATGCTGTTTGTAGCTAATAAAATAACAGAGATCGCTGTCAGCATCCAAAAGATCCCTTCGTGTCCGAAAGCCCCGCCGAGAAATCCCCCGAGAACAGGAGCAATAACCGGGGCGGCCGAAAGAAGCATTTGATACGTACCCATGGCATTTCCGCGATCACTGCCTGTAAATAGCTGGCCGATTGTGGTGGCCGCAATGAGAGGGAGTGCTGCGGAACCGGCTGCCTGTACGATTCTAAAAATAAGAAACAAAGTAAAATCAGTGGTGACGGCACATCCGAAACTGGCTGCCGCCGTTGCCAGTATTCCAGCAAGCAAGACATAACGCGCGCCTTTAAAATCGATGATGGCGCCCAAAATAATTTGCATAATGGCTGTCACAATCATAAAAACTGAAACTGACAGGTTCACGAGGGTTACAGAGACATGGAATGATTCTTTAATAATCGGGATGATGGGTGAATATATATTTTGGCTTAAAGAAGCAAAAAATGCGCTGAAACAAACAATATACAAGATCAGCATTGCTTTTGATTTCGTTTGAGCCATAAAGAACACACCGCCTTTTTTACTTTACAGGTTTCTCTGAAGTATCATCTGTTTGCTCAGCTTCAAGTCTGGAAGTAAGCTGTTCTAAAAATTTCAATACAGCATTCTGTTCATCTTGTGAGAATGAATCAAGGAATTGGTAAAATGCCAGCTCCTTTTTTTTGTGCAGTTTTTCATGCAAATCAAAAATCTGTCTGCCTTTACGGGTTAATTTGAAATAGACTTCTTTTTTGTTATCAGACAGCTGATAGCGATTGATGAATTCTTCTTTGATCAGTTTTGTGCTGATTTTCGTTACGTTCGCTTTGGATAAGTTCATTTTTTTGGCAATTCCCGTATTATTAATCGGTTCATGTTGGCCAATACAGTCAATGACATGGATGCTAGTCATGTTTTTGGGAACATCAATCACATCTTCTTCTGCGGCCTCCTTAAAGAACCGCCAAAGTGAAGTATTCGCTTTTTGTTCATTAAGATGCAGAAGCCGAACGTATATGTCGTATATCAGCTGTTTTGTCAGACCGGACATAAGCTACCTTCTTTCTTTGAATGAATGGTTACCAGGAAATAATAAAAATTGTTTACCAGTGAACGATTTGATTTTATCTGTTCTTGTTTTTGTTGTCAATTGCTGGTGCTTAAGGAAGCTGAAAACTGTGGCATTTACACTTTTTTTCAACTTTTCAAGGCTGATGATATTGACACATGGAAGAATAAGGGATGGAATGACTGATGTTTACTGGTAAACATTAATGATGATCATCGTCTATGAAATGAAAAAAGTTTATTACTGAAAATGATCCGTTGAAGCTTTAAGTGCTGTCTATCAATAATCCATCTCATTTTAAGAGGTGAATGAGATGGAAGCGGTACCGTGCTTATCTCTTTTTAATGCGAACTCTTGTATCGCTTGAAATCATTCATTATGAA
Organism: Bacillus sp. AF23; assembly: GCF_020861455.1. NCBI lineage: Bacteria > Bacillati > Bacillota > Bacilli > Caryophanales > Bacillaceae > Bacillus > Bacillus sp. AF23. The sequence goes on along the minus strand of NZ_JAJHVY010000033.1, from coordinate 93,391 downwards.
TGCTGTTATCCATCAATCTGCCTCTCTGATTTTATCGTTAACCGGTTTAACTTCAAGAGGCCGATGTCTTTTTGTTCTTTTTGCACAAAAATAAACTCATAAGCTTCCCTGTTCAGACGCAAAATACGTGAAAAGGGAGGTGTCGTGATGAGAAAATACACAGTCATAGCTTCTTTATTATTGTCTTTTCTGTTTGTTCAGTCTGGCGGCCATCATGAAGCGAGGGCCTTGCCCGTCATAAAGCAGGAACCGTTCCAAACGCCTCATTACATACCCTTGCTTGAAAACCCTCCTCAAATTGAAGTGAAGGCTGAAATGAAGGGCAATCTGATCATTCAGGCGCACGTGCGTGACAGTGAGTATCAATCGTTTTCTGCCTTTTTGTTTTATAAACAAAGCAATGAAATGGGCTATAAAATGGTGCCGATGGATCCAACCCCCGGAGCTATCCGCCAGTTTTTGGCGCAAATTCCGAAGAGGTCAATCTGGAATAACGAGCTCGAGTATTACATTGTGTTCTCGAATGGAAAGCAGCGGGTGGAGTCAGAAACGAAGACACTGAAGCTGGATGGATTTCAGGCTGATCTCGCCCATATCCCGGAGCTGCTGATCACCGAGCTTGCGGTTGATACCAAAAATACCGGGCGTACAGACGGTTATGAATTTATTGAGGTATATAATACAACCGACAGAACAATTGATTTTAAAGATTATCACATCCGCTATCGCTATCCGAAGGAAGGGCCGGACTCCGATTTGATTTGGAGACCTGATCAGCGGGTCGTCATTCCTTCTGGCGAAACCTGTGTATTTTGGCTCAAGCCTGCCGGACATCCTGAATTGACAGCGGATGATTTTAACCGGCACTATCAGACACATTTGAGAGAAGGGGAAAATCTGTTGGTGCTGGAAGGAACAGAGGGCATGGCGAATACCCGGCCGCGTGCGGTTGCGATATCGACGAATACAGGGAAGGATATTTCAGTTGCGCACTACCGAAAGCATGCGCTGCGCCGCCTGTCGTCTGTGCTTTATAAATATCCGCTCGATGGAACAGCGGAACTGCTCAATATTTCAATAGCAGAAAAAAATCCATCGCCAGGCTCGGTTTTACAGGCGCAGGTTCCAGAGCAAAAACGAAAAATGAAGCTTGATAAAGAAAAGCCGGTTATAGAAGATTTAACAGACCGCAAGCCTGTCCGTCCGGCTGAAAGCATTGAACTGCGGGCTGACATACGTGACCGCAGTTTAGTGAAAACGGCCGCCTTTTATTATCGGACAGATGAAAACAAACCGTTCAAACGCATTTTCGCTGAAAAAGACCGCAACGATCATTTGTACCATTATATTGTCTACTCGCCTGAGCTGATCGGGAAGGATCAGCTTGAGTATTACGTCGTAGCCGGTGACGGGATCAATGAAGCGAAGACGCCTGTCAAAATGATTGATATTAAGCAAACAAGCAAGTCGCACGGTTTGCGGATGAATATAGAAAACAGAGATACACTTTCGGGGACACAGTTTCTCAAAGCGACTACGGATGGGCGGACTGACAGCATTAAACTGTGGATTGACGGAAAAAAACAACTGACAGAGCCCGCCATGGAAAAAGAAGTATATTTTGCGTTCGATACCCGGAAAACGAACCTTTACTTTAAAAATGCTGTAACGATGGACGGCAAGGTGCTAAAAGTCTTCGATGATACGACAAATAAATACCGCACCTACTCTGTCCCTTTGCCGGAGACGCTGCTTCAAAAAGGGAAGCAGCTGCAGCGTATCACGATACGATCGGGTTCAAAGGTATCTCCGTTTGATACGGCTGAAAACCGTGATGACTTTTTAGTCAAAAATGCCCGATTGGTATTATCAGATGGAACGGTGATCAGGGATGAGCGTATTTCTCCCGAGAAGGAGCTTTTTATTGGGGATAATCAGCGCTCAAATAAAAGCTGGCCGTTTCAATTTCATTTGCCTGACGGACTGTTTACGTCACAGCTGCTGAAGTGGGATACAGAGAAGCTGACTGAAGGAGCCCATCATATTGCAGTAAGCGATGGGAATGAAAACCTGAGTTTTGTAGTGCGGGTTGATAATTCAGGTCCGCACATCGAACCGAATGTGACGGACGGACAGACGTATAAAGGAAACCTGGTTCTGCAGGCAGATATGTTTGATAAATGGAGCAAAATAGAGGAAACAGAGGCATTTTTAGATGGTGACAGCATTACGCTCCCGTATCATACGTCAACTTCTGAGCTGTCTCCGGGCAAACACACGCTGAAAGTCTCAGCAACAGATTTGGCTGGCAATAAAACGGTTATTGAGCGGACATTTAAGACAGTGCGGGAGCATCCGGACCAGCCGGAAATCGTAAATAGCGATGCCGATACGCACAAAGCCAAGCTTTCGGTGCGGGTGAAGGATCCGACGAATGATGCGATGGATGTGTCTTTTTACAGAGGCTTTCAATATACGGCGCAAAACAGAAATAATGTGAAAATGTTTAAGCATGCGTCACTGACTGAACCTCCGAAAAGCTTTGTCCCGGAAAGCGAGACGCCGTTTACCAATGAAGAAATGAATCGGGTGTCAGGAGCTGACGGAAAAACAGTATCAACTGAAGAGAAGGAGCTTTTTCCTTATCACCGTTTTGAAGTGACGGTTGACCCGTCCATTGATGAGAATGATTTAGCTGAAGCCGTTTGGAGAGGAAGCTCTCTGCCGGGTAGGAAAGTGACAATGTACGCTTGGAATTACCGGACAAGCCAGTGGCAGCCGATTGACAGCTTCGTTGCCAAAGATGACAAACAGTTCACGCTAAAGGCGTCTGTCATCGCTTCCGATTATGTGCGGAAATCTAAGATGAATATCATTGTTCAGGATGAAATTCCTCCTGCGAAGGATATGTATACCTTTGTCTGGATGTCAGACACGCAGTATTATGCAAAAAGCTATCCGCATATTTTTGATAAGCAGACTGCATGGATCAAAAATACCCAAAGGAAGCTGAATACGAAATACGTGGTTCATACAGGGGATATTGTAGATGATTCCGCAGATATCAGACAGTGGAGAAACGCTGATCAATCAATGCGTGTCCTGGACAACAGCGGAGTTCCTTACGGCGTGCTGGCCGGAAACCACGATGTCGGTCACAAGGACGGCTCCTACAGGGCATTTGGCAAATACTTTGGGAGCCACCGTTTCGATAAGAGACTGCATTATGGCGAATCATACAAAAATAACCGCGGGCATTATGACCTCATATCAAGCAGCGGCAATGATTATATCATGCTGTACATGGGCTGGGGCATCACGGACGAAGACATCGCATGGATGAATCAAGTGCTGAAGAAGCACCCTGACAGGACAGCTGTCTTAGCTTTTCATGAATATTTACTCGTAAGCGGAAACAGAAGCCCGATCGGCGAGAAAATTTTCAAGAAAGTTGTCAAGCCGAACCCGAATGTCGTGATGGTGTTAAGCGGACATTATCACAGCGCGATGAGAAAAACAGATGAGCTGGATGATGACGGAGACGGAAAACCGGATCGTCTCGTACATCAAATGCTTGCTGATTATCAGGGCGGGCCCGAGGGCGGCCAGGGGTATTTGCGTTTGATGCAGTTTGACCAGGCAAACAATGTGGTGCATGTATCCACATACTCTCCGTATTTGGATGATAAAAACTTTTATGATACAGATAGTTACGGCAACAAGGATGAGTTTACGCTGGAGCTTGATCTGAAGCCAAGAATGAAAAGAGTAGAAACCGATTATTTTGAATGCAATGTCTATACAAACGAACAGCTCGGAAAACGCGAGAAAGTGAAAAGCGGGGAAACCGCCGAATTCCTTTGGGAGAATCTAGAGCCGAGTTCTGTTTATTATTGGTACACCATTGTGGAAGACAGCTTTAACGGAAAAACGAAATCGCCGATCTGGAAGTTCAAGACGAAAAAAGAAACCTATCGTCCAGCGCCAGACCAGTTTGATTTTCGCCGTGTCTCCAATCCTTAAAAAGGGGTTGGAGATTTTTTTATGACAGCCGATCCATGTAGTGAACAAAAGTATAGCGGTCGCCCCTGTATACAGATTTTACATGCTCAAAAGCAGTTCCGTTCTGCAAATACGTTGTTCGTTTAATCAACAGGACTGGCGCCCCCTCTTGGATGCCGAGTATGTTTGCTTCATCCTGTGTTGCGGCGCTCGGTTCAAGCTCTTGTTTGGCGCGAGAAATCGGCGTGCTGTTGTACCTTTCGATATGCTCGTAAATCGACGACTTGAAATGAGACTGATTTAATTCACCTGCAAGCTCAAATGGGATGTGTGAGGCTTCGATCGCCATAGGAATATCATTCGCCAGCCGAACCCGTGTGATTTTGTGGATGCGGGACGGGTGCCCGCACCCTAGTATGGCGGCCAGCTCCTCAGTCGAATCGATAAGCTGATAATCGATGAGCCTGCTGCTCGGCCTCATGCCGCGGCTTTTCATATCTTCGGTAAAGCTTGTAAGCCCTTGGAGCGCTTGCTCCATTTTTAGCTTGCTGACAAAGGTGCCCCGGCCTTTCTGGCGATAGAGAAAACCTTCATTGACCAAATTAGAAAGCGCTTGGCGCACTGTCATCCGGCTGATCCCGAATTGCTCGGCATATTCCCGCTCGGAAGGAAGCGGCATATCCGGCTTCAGCTCTCCGCTCTTTATTTGGGCTTTTACTTGCTCCATAATCTGATAATAAATCGGGATAGGAGATTGTTTATTGATATTCATAGCGAAAATCCTTTCAATGCCTGAATCCCGCGGCTTCTTGATCAATCAAAACCGAAACGTTAGGATGCAGGTGCAAAGCAGACGCAGGGAATTCCTCGCTGACTTGTCCGTCCAGCAGCCTTTTGGCAGCTTCGGCTTTGCTTGTGCCGGAGATAAGCAGAAGAATCCGCTTGCTTGAGAGAATCGTTTGAATTCCCATTGTAACGGCTTTTTTTGGCACACTGTCAATGGAGGGAAAATATCTGGCATTGGCCTGACGGGTTTGTTCATTTAATGCCACGACATGTGTGCGGGACTGGAATGATGTACCTGGTTCATTAAAGCCGATATGCCCGTTCCGGCCGATGCCGAGAAGCTGAATGTCCGCTCCGCCAAGTGATTCAATCAATTGTTCGTAGCGCTTGCACTCGGCTTCCAGGTCACCTGCGTTTCCATCAGGAATAAAATGCCGGCTCGGTTGACTGTCGATATGCTGAAAGAAACGGTCATTCATATAGCAGTGATAGCTGTTTGGGTCATCACCGGAAAGCCCGGCGTATTCATCTAAATTAATCGTGGTGATGTTTTGAAAAGAAAGATTCTCTGTTTGGTGCAGGCGGATCAGCTCGCGGTACGTGCCTTCCGGTGTCCCGCCTGTTGCTAAACCGAGAACGGCATCAGGCTTTTCCCTGACTGTTTCAGCCACAATGCCGGCAGCTTTTTGGCTTAATGCCTCATACGATTGACATTCGATTACTTTCATATATGATCAGCCTCCTTGGATTTAAATGAAATGTTTCCGCGGCAGACGGTGAGAAGCACCTCACATTCACTGCTGACAATTACAAGATCCGCATCTTTTCCCTCTGTTATACTGCCTTTTCGGTCAAAGATGCCAAGCTGTTTGGCCGCGTTTGCTGAAGTTATATTTGCTATATCCGTCCAAGAGCAATTCGTAAACGCGCGCATATGCCGTGCGCCTTCATTCATTTTTAAAATCGAACCGGCAAGCGTCCCGTCCGGAAGAAGAGCTGTTTTTCCCTTTACTGTCACACTCTGTCCGCCGAACTCGTAGACTCCGTCTTTCAGACCTTTCGCCCGCATCGAATCGGTGATCAAGATAAGCTTGCTGCTGCCTTTTGCTAAAAAAGCAAGCTTTGCCGCTAACGGATGGGAGTGGATGCCGTCAGCAATAAGCTCTGTGACATAACCCTCATGAGCGAGGGCTGTTCCGATTACTCCGGGTTCACGATGATGAAACGGGCTCATCGCATTGTATAAGTGAGTCATATGGCTGGCGCCTGCTTCAAAGGCTTCCAAAAGTAATGCGGAGTCTGCATCCGTGTGTCCCATTGAAGCGATAATCGACTCATCTTTTAAATAACGGATCAGCTCAAATTGCTGGTCCTCCTCCGGCGCAAGCGTGACGATTTTGATCAGTCCGCCTGCCTCCTGCTGCCACTTCTTGAAAAGCGCAAGATCTGAGGGCCTGATCCATTCCTTTGGCTGCGCTCCGGCTCTTTTAGGTGAAACAAAGGGACCCTCCAAATGAATTCCGATCAATTCCGCACCTAATGAAGAGGGTTCCTCCGCAGACTTCCAATCTCTCGCGTTTACCAGAGCTTGAGAAATTTGGCCGTGCTCCTGTGTGATGGTTGTCGCTAAAAAACTCGTTGTCCCTTCCTCAGGCAGTCTTGAGGACATGGCATCGAGCGCGGAAAAGCTCGCATCCATTGTATCTGCGCCATAGCCGCCGTGAATATGAATATCAATCATCCCCGGAAGCAATACGGCATCCTTTGGGCCTTGAATTTCCTTTGAGTATTGCTCTTTTGGCCGTTCTGTTGAGACAGCGCTGATTTTTCCGTCCTTGACCCCGACATAGCCGTTTTTGATCACTTCATTTTCTGTCACGATACTGATTCCGCTGAGAAGAAGACTATCTGCCATAAATGATCCGCCTTTCTGGAATATGAATACGTTTATTTTACTCTTTTTCAGACTAGTGATCTAGACCAGCTGGCACGTTTGCCAGTCTTTTATAAAATCTGTTTTAGGTTCAAGCCCGAAAGTGATAAAATGAAATTATTGTTGAGCAAGCTCGGGTTATCCCGGAACAGGAGGAACATATCGTGGCAAAGGTTCGGACAAAAGATGTAATGGAACAGTTTCATTTGGAATTAATCAGCGGTGAAGAAGGTATTAACCGCCCGATTACGATGAGCGATTTATCAAGACCAGGCATTGAAATTGCCGGATATTTTACATATTACCCCAGGGAGCGCGTACAGCTTCTGGGGAAAACAGAGCTCTCTTTCTTTGAACAGCTGCCGGAAGAGGATAAAAAGCAGCGAATGGAATCTCTATGCACGGATGTAACACCAGCTATTATTCTGTCTAGAGATATGCCTATCCCGCAGGAGCTCATTGACGCTTCCGAGAAAAACGGCGTGCCTGTCCTCAGATCGCCTTTGAAAACGACAAGACTGTCAAGCCGATTGACCAACTTCCTAGAAAGCAGACTTGCGCCAACCACAGCCATTCACGGTGTGCTTGTAGATATATATGGCGTCGGAGTGCTGATCACAGGGAAAAGCGGCGTCGGAAAAAGTGAAACCGCGTTGGAGCTTGTGAAAAGAGGCCACCGCCTTGTTGCTGATGATTGTGTTGAAATTCGGCAGGAGGATCAGGATACCCTTGTCGGAAACGCCCCTGAGCTCATTGAGCATCTGCTTGAAATTAGAGGGCTCGGCATTATTAACGTCATGACGCTGTTTGGTGCCGGTGCGGTCAGAAGCAATAAACGAATTACAATTGTGATGAATCTTGAACTCTGGGAGCAGGGCAAGCAATACGACCGTCTTGGACTCGAAGAAGAAACGATGAAAATCATTGATACAGAAATTACAAAACTCACGATCCCTGTCCGTCCGGGACGAAATCTCGCGGTCATTATTGAAGTGGCTGCTATGAACTTCAGATTGAAGCGGATGGGCTTAAACGCCGCTGAGCAATTTACCAACAAGCTGGCGGATGTCATTGAAGACGGTGAACAAGACGAATAGGAGTTGGCAATAAATGAATGAAGCGATAGAACCACTCAATCCGATAGCGTTTCAGCTGGGGCCGTTAGCCGTCCATTGGTACGGAATCATTATCGGCCTCGGTGCTTTGCTGGGGCTTTGGATTGCCATGAGAGAAAGTGAGAAACGAGGACTGCAGAAAGATATTTTTATCGATCTCGTCCTTTTTGCGATCCCAATCGCGATTATTTGCGCACGGATTTATTACGTTGCATTTGAATGGGATTATTATGCCGAACATCCGGGGGAAATCATAAAAATCTGGAAGGGCGGCATCGCGATTCACGGCGGCTTAATCGGTGCCATTTTGACAGGCTATGTCTTTTCGAGAATGAAAAACATTTCTTTCTGGAAGCTTGCGGATATCGCGGCGCCAAGCATTTTGCTCGGTCAGGCGATCGGCCGCTGGGGAAACTTTGTCAATCAAGAGGCACACGGGGAGGCGGTCAGCAGAGCCTTTTTAGAAAACCTGCACCTGCCTGAGTTTATCATCAATCAAATGTACATCAACGGCCAATATTATCATCCTACTTTTTTATATGAATCACTATGGAGCTTTGTCGGCGTTATTATACTGCTGCTTTTGCGCAGAGCGAATTTACGGAGAGGCGAGCTGTTTTTAACCTATATCATTTGGTATTCAATCGGAAGGCTCTTTATTGAAGGAATGCGGACTGACAGCTTAATGCTGACGAGTTCGCTTCGCATCGCTCAGGTGATCTCAATCGTATTGATTGTTTTGGCTGTAGCAGCCATCATCTTCAGACGCGTCAAGGGGTACTCGGCGAAGCGTTACGCAGAGTAGACGGTAACAAAGGGGGATGAGGGATGAAGAAGATTTTTCTAGCCGGTCTTGCGGCGGGTCTTCAAACAACATGGACACTCGGCAAAGTCATTTTTCCGGTAACGCTGGTGGTCACTTTGCTTCAGCATACGCCTGTCATGGATTGGCTGGTACGGCTGATTACACCGGTAATGGGCCTGTTCGGGCTTTCCGGTGAAGCGGCGATCCCGCTTGTTCTTGGGAATATGCTGAATCTGTACGCGGGGATTGCCGGGATATTGACACTGGATTTATCCGTGAAGGAAGTTTTTATCTTAGCGGTGATGCTTTCATTCTGTCATAACTTGATTATCGAATCGACAGTCGCAGCAAAGGTCGGGATCAGGATTGGCATCATATTGGCAGTGCGCATTGGTTTGGCAGCTGTTTCTGCAATCGTCATCAATCTTATCTGGCATGGCGGGCAGGAAACGGCGCAGTACGGTTTTATCGCTGCAAAGGGTGATGCGCCTGACGGCTGGCTGGCGATGCTGGCCGAGGCTTTAATGAAAGCCGGTCTTGGCGTTTTGCAGCTGGCGGCAATTGTGATCCCGCTGATGATCATCATTCAATTTATGCGAGACTTAGGCTGGCTGCACACGTTTTCGAAGTGGCTGTCTCCGTTTACGCAGATGCTCGGCATGAATAAAAATACCTCGATGACAATGGTGGCCGGCTTGACAATCGGCCTGGCCTACGGAGCGGGTGTCATGATTAAAGCAGTCCAAGATGACGGCGTTGGCAGGCGCGACATGACACTGGCCTTTATTTTTCTCGTTGCCTGCCATGCCGTCGTTGAAGATACACTTGTCTTTATTCCGCTCGGCATTCCAGTTTGGCCGCTTCTGCTGATCCGGGTCACTACGGCTGTGCTGCTGACGATGGCTATATCGTATACGTGGAAAAAATGGAAACCCTCAGCGGTTGGAAAGGAAGCAGTATGACTGATAAACAAGTTACGACAATTCTGTTTGATTTAGACGGGACCCTTATTAATACGAATGAATTAATTATCGCGTCATTCTTGCATACGCTGGAGCATTATTACCCGAGCCGCTATAAACGTGAAGATGTACTTGCGTTTATCGGCCCGTCTCTTTTTGAAACGTTTTCTTCAATGGATGCTGAGAAAACTGAAGATATGATCAGCATGTACAGAACATACAATCACCAGATGCATGACACACTTGTCACCGAATATGAAACGGTTTATGAAACGCTGGATGAACTAAAAAAAGCGGGCTTTACATTAGGAATTGTGACAACAAAATTAAGAGATACTGTCAATATGGGCCTTAAGCTGACGGGCATCGGCGAATTTTTCGAAACCGTTGTTACACTTGATGACGTCACGATGGCAAAACCTGATCCCGAGCCTGTGCTGCTGGCGCTGAAACAGCTGGGAAGCGAGCCTGCAGAAGCCATCATGGTCGGCGACAACTATCACGATATTCTGGCGGGTAAAAACGCCGGCACAAAAACAGCCGGGGTCGCTTGGACGATTAAAGGCACGGAAGCGCTGGCGAAACATGAGCCTGACTATATGCTTGAGAAAATGAGTGATCTATTACAAATCGTTGGAGTGAAGTAATCTGTGAGAAAAACAGACCGGCATCCGGTATCAGGTGCTAACTCACTGTGGCATGTCTATCAAACGGTGCCTTTTTTGAAGGTAGTGAAGAATTTCATGATTATTCAAATCGCGAGATACACACCGTTTATAGGGATGAAAAACTGGCTGTACCGTACATTTTTGCGGATGAAGGTCGGAAAGCAGACATCCTTTGCCCTCATGGTGATGCCCGATATTATGTTTCCGGAAAAGATCTCAGTCGGAACGAATTCAATCATCGGATACAATACGACCATTTTGGCCCATGAGTATTTAATTCAGGAGTATCGAACCGGTAAAGTCCTGATCGGAGACGAAGTGATGATCGGAGCCAACACGACCATTCTGCCAGGCGTAGAAATAGGGAATGGCGCAGTCGTGTCCGCCGGAACGCTTGTCCATAAGGATGTGCCAGCCGGAGCATTTGTCGGCGGAAATCCGATGAAAATCATATACACAAGGGAAGAAATGCAGGAAAGAATAAAAAGCCCGCTGTAATAAATAGCGCGGGCTTTTTTTGTATATTAAAATTGGGTATTGTTTTTTTCCGTTACGTGCTGGACGCCGATCCATTTCTTGCCGACGTTGGAGTATCTTGTGTTCGTCATGGTGACAGTGCTCGTTTTACTGTCCGTACGGAAAATCGCTTCCTTCATGTTTGTGATGGTGCATCTGTCGATAATGACATCGGTATGGAAGGTCGATCCGCCCAGCTGTCTAATAAACTTTCCGCCGTTATCCGCAGTGAAGTTTTTCACTGTAAACGTGCTGGCTTTATTGATTTGAAAGATTTTATCAGAAGCTTTTTGAGCAGAACCGCCGTCAATGGTTACTTTTCCTTCCTTCTTCACAGTTAACGCGTCCTCACCGACATCTTCCCACGTCACATTCTGAATGTTAACGTTTCCATAAGTGTGCACGCCATCAGCAGCAGGAGCTCCGAGCACTACATTTTTCAGAGTTGCTCCGTCTTCCACACGAAAAACAGGCTTTTGGTTTTCGGATTGGCTTCCGTCACCCAATTCTTTTCCTGCTACAAACCGCTGTCCCTTCCCGTCATATGTTGTGTTTTTTGGCACGATAATTGTTTCATGAACCACTTTGTCAGCTGCAAAAGCAGTTGATGTCTGAAACTGGCTGAAGCCCATAACCAAACTGAACATAAATAGGATAGACACGATTTTTTTCAATGATAAAATCCTCCCCGGATATCTTTAGTTTTGTAAGAGAAGCGTCAGCATCTTGCACCGGCTTCTCTCACATAGATCGGGGCAAGGCTGAATCTGTTTTAATCATAAAAATAGCCAGCCTGAAAGTAAAGACAAATTTGGATGGGAAATAGAAAATGCGTCATTGTTACTTGATTTAAACATTAAGCATGAATATTGGCGTATTTGCTCAGGAGAGAGCATAAGAAAAGCTTGTGAAAGCGGGCAGCTTTACTTTTGAACGACGATGGCTTGGCTGCCCATTTGCACCCACGCTTTTTCGAAGCTGGTCCGGTCTGTTTTTCTGTTTTTATAGCCATAAGGGTCATTCACATACACGTAATTTTCATCATAACCCGTGACGGCGACACTGTGTTCGCTGTACGTGATATCGATCGTTCCGTTTGGCGTTTTCCATGTCTGCATGTTGTCAACCGGCGTAAAGTTGGCTGTCGTGATAACCCAAACCGGGTTGCCTTTCTCAAGCTGCTCATAAACAGCAGAGATGCTTTTTCCTGTCAGATCAGAAACGCTGTCCCCCGCATAGGTTTTAGCGAGCTGATAGATCGGGCCGTGATAGACACCTAGCCCCGGGCCGTTCGCCATATCACCGACAAATCCGTCATTCGGATCACCTTTTAATCCGCTGCTGTATGTCAAAGGCACTGTTGCGATCTGGTTTGCCAGTGTATTCTTTGTCACGCTGTATCCCGCATAGTTCAGTACCATTGCAAGGCTCGTCACCTCACAGCCATTATAGAGCTTTGGGGCATCCATCTGATTGAAAAGCGTGACGTCCATCGGCTCAGCGCTTCCTTTCAGTTTCTTCTCTTTGTTTGCTGCTTCAGATTCCTTCTTCGTTGCACCTAAATCAATTTTGAAAAACGAAATATCTATATCTTTTGCATATATTTTGATGCCGAAGAAAATGACAGCAGAAAGTATGATCAGTACACATAACGTTCGCAGTGTTTTCATCTTTAACTCCTTGTTCTCTATTTGATTTGTATTATAGCATGCCAAACATCAAGAATTTGAGATATGACCTACCTTTCATCATTTATTCATGACTTTTTCATATTTAGGAGGAGGATTTCTGAACGAAAAAGATTCGTGCGAAAGTTAAGCATTGATTTCCGCTCTTTCATCTGCTAACATATTATCATATTAGCGAACTAAAGGATTCGGAATTTTCCTTCAAACGACTACGGAGGTGCTCGGGTTGATGTTTATGTTTGAAAAACCGCACGGCATGAGAGATACACTGCCCGGTTTATATGAAACGAAAAAAAAGGTGAGGCAATCATTAACCGATATGATAGATAAATGGGGCTATCAATTTATGGAAACACCGACGCTGGAGTTTTACGATACGGTTGGTGTGCAGTCAGCAATTAAAGAGCAGCAGCTGTTTAAGCTTCTGGATCAGGATGGAAAGACACTGGTGCTTCGCCCGGATATGACAGGGCCGATCGCAAGGGTGGCGGCATCAAAGCTGCTGAAACATGATCATCCCCTCAGAGTCGGCTATGCGGCAAATGTGTTCAGAGCTCAGGAACGCGAGGGCGGACGTCCTGCCGAGTTTGAACAGGTTGGAGTGGAATTGATCGGTGATGGCACGACAAGTGCGGACGCAGAGGTCATTGCCTTAGTAATCGGTGCGTTAAAAAATGCCGGCTTGACTTCATTTAAAATTGCAATAGGCCACGCAGGCATTGCAGATGCCCTGTTTGTCGAGGTGCTCGGGAATGTTGAACGAGCGGACGTGCTGCGGAGGTTTTTATATGAAAAGAATTATGTCGGCTACAGAGAGCACGTCAAATCTCTTCCGCTTTCCTCCATTGATAAAAACAGATTGCTTGAGCTTCTCGAATTGCGAGGGAGCATAGAAGTTTGCAGACGTGCTGAAGAAATCGTCGATTCAGCGCAAGGTAAAAGTGTGGTTGATGAATTGAAGGCGCTGTGGGAGATTCTTGAGGACTACGGATGTACGGAAAATGTCCGTCTTGATCTGAATATGGTCAGCCATATGAGCTACTACACTGGGATTTTATTTGAAGTGTACGCGGATAATGTAGGCTTTGTGATTGGCAGCGGCGGCCGTTATAACAAGCTTCTGGGACATTTTAATTCACCGGCGCCGGCGACGGGTTTTGGGCTTCGGATTGACCGGATGATTGAAGCGCTTTATATGAAAGACGAACCTTGTGAAATGGATGCTGTCATTTTCAGCAAAGAACAGCGGGTGCAGGCCATTGCTTTTGCGAATGAAGAGCGTTTGAAAGGTAAAAAAGTTGTTCTTCAGGATTTACTGGGGATTGAAAATATTGATCAGATGACAAAATCATTTGCGAATGTCACCTATTTTATCGGTGCCAGAAAGGAAGAGCAAAATGGGTAAGTTACTCACAATGGCAATGCCGAAGGGGCGAATATTTGAAGAAGCAGCAGGGCTGCTGCGGCAGGCGGGATACAAGCTGCCGGAAGAGTTTGAGGATTCCAGAAAGCTGATCATCGACGTGCCGGAGGAAAATCTCCGCTTCATTTTGGCAAAGCCGATGGATGTTACCACATATGTGGAGCACGGTGTGGCAGACGTCGGAATTGCGGGGAAGGATGTCATGCTGGAAGAGGAACGCGATGTATATGAGGTGCTGGATTTGAAAATCAGCAAATGCCATCTGGCGGTTGCCGGACTTCACGATACAAACTGGAGCGGCGTCGCGCCGAGAATCGCCACAAAGTATCCGAATGTGGCTTCCAGTTATTTTAGGGAGCAGGGAGAGCAAGTCGAGATTATTAAACTGAACGGCTCTATCGAGTTGGCACCTCTTATCGGGCTTGCGGACAGAATAGTCGACATCGTATCTACGGGACAGACGCTCAAAGAAAACGGACTCGTTGAAACAGAGCATATTTGTGATATCACCTCCCGCTTTATCGTCAACCCCGTAAGCTATCGCATGAAGGACGATGTCATCGACGAAATGGCATCCCGTTTATCTCTTGTTGTGGAAGGAGAAACGGCAAAATGAAAATCAAAACGATCAGCGGCGCGGACCGGCTTTCTCTCAAGCGGTCAATTGATGCCGGAACGGAAGAACAAAGAAAAGCGGTCCGATCCATTATTGAACATGTAAAAGCAAACGGTGATCAGGCCGTTCGTGACTACACGGCCAAGTTTGACGGCATCAAGCTCGACAGCGCATTGGTCACAACAGAAGAAATTGAAGAAGCATACAGCTTGCTGGATCCCCAGCTGCTGCAGGTGATCAGGCAAGCGATCAAAAACATTACTGACTATCACGAAAGGCAGCTTCAGTCTTCCTGGTTTTATCACAGAAAGGATGGCACAATGCTGGGACAGAAAGTGACAGCACTTGATTCTGCCGGCGTTTATGTGCCGGGCGGAACTGCCGCATATCCGTCATCTGTTTTGATGAATGTCATTCCGGCGTTTACAGCGGGCGTGGAAAGAATCGTTCTTGTCACACCTCCGGGAAAAGACGGACGGCTGTCTCCGGGAGTCTTAGCTGCCGCTGCCGAGCTGGGCATCAAAGATATATACAAAATGGGAGGGGCTCAGGCAATTGCGGCGCTGGCGTACGGAACAGAAACCATTGAGCCGGTGGATAAAATCACAGGCCCGGGAAATATTTATGTCGCGCTTGCCAAACGAGAGGTGTTCGGTGATGTCGATATTGATATGATTGCCGGACCGAGTGAAATCGTCGTGCTGGCTGATGAAACAGCTATCCCGCGGGAAATTGCCGCCGACCTGCTGTCACAGGCGGAACACGACATGCTCAGCTCATGTGTGCTTGTCACAGATTCCATGCTGCTGGCTGAGGCCGTTTCAGCCGAGGTGAACGAGCAGCTTAAAACCTTGCCGCGCAGAGATATTGCGGAAGCTTCAGTGAGAGATTATGGATCTATTTATGTGGCTGAAACGATAGATGAAGCAGTCAATACAGTCAATACGCTCGCCCCGGAGCATTTAGAAATCATCACACAGTCTCCCGAAGCTTTGCTTGGCAATATCAAGCACGCAGGTGCGATTTTCTTAGGCCGATACAGCCCTGAACCGGTCGGAGATTATTTTGCCGGACCGAACCATGTGCTCCCGACAAATGGAACAGCCAGATTTTCAAGCCCATTAAACGTCACGGATTTTCAAAAGAAATCGAGCATTATTTCATACAGCCAATCAGCCTTTGAAGAACATGCGGATAGCATCGCGGCTTTTGCCAGACTGGAAGGATTAGAAGCGCACGCGAGATCAATCGAAGCGAGAGGACGGAGGAATTCGAAATGAGAAAAGCAGATCGCGCCAGAAAAACAAATGAAACAGATATTGAGCTGGCATTTGCAATAGACGGCGAGGGACAAGCGGATATCAAAACAGACGTGCCGTTTATGACACACATGCTGGATTTATTCACGAAACACGGACAATTTGATCTTTCCATTAACGCGAAAGGCGATGTTGATATAGATGATCACCATACAACTGAAGATATCGGCATTTGCTTAGGGCAGGCTTTGCTTGAAGCACTAGGCGATAAAAAAGGAATCAAACGCTACGGCTCGGCGTTTGTACCGATGGATGAGGCGCTTGCGCAGGTGGCGGTTGATTTAAGCAATCGGCCGCACTTGGAAATGCGTGCTGACTTTCCGGCAGCGAAAGTCGGAACTTTCGATACTGAGCTTGTACATGAATTTTTATGGAAGCTGGCGCTTGAAGCACGGATGAACTTGCACGTGATCGTTCATTACGGCACAAATACGCACCATATGATAGAAGCTGTTTTTAAAGCATTAGGACGCGCGCTTGATGAAGCGACAACGATTGACCCGCGTGTCAAAGGGATTCCGTCAACGAAAGGGATGCTGTAAATGATCGGTGTGATAGATTACGGAATGGGCAATTTATACAGCGTCTCAAAGGCGCTGGAGCGTGTCGGCATGCCGTACTTTGTTTCTGGCATGCCAAAGGAGCTGAGGAAAGCCGATGCTTTCATTTTGCCGGGAGTCGGGTCATTTGGGGATGCGATGGACAATTTGCGCAACGCCAAACTCGATCAATTCATTCACGATATGGTATCAGAGGGGAGACTGCTTCTTGGGATCTGCCTTGGCATGCAGCTATTGTTTGATGAGAGCGAAGAGCATGGAACCGCTGCAGGCCTCGGTTTGTTAAAGGGAAAAGCGGTCAGGCTGAAGCCGGAAGATCAGGAGGGAAACAAGCTGAAGGTTCCGCATATGGGATGGAACCGCCTTTCCTTTCATAACGAATCTCCGCTGCTGGCAGGAGTGGAGGAAGGCTACGCTTATTTTGTCCACTCCTATTATATTGACGGAATGGATGACGGCGCGCTTTTGGCAAGCGCCGAGTACGGTGTGCGGGTGCCTGCGGTTGTCGGAAAAGAGAACATCTTCGGCGCCCAGTTTCACCCGGAAAAAAGCAGCACGGTTGGAATGTCTATCTTCATCCAATTCACAAAAATGGCAGCAGAACAGAAGGTGAAAAAATGAGTGCTTTTACATTATACCCGGCCATTGATATGAGAAACGGCAAATGCGTACGCCTCGTTCAAGGTGATTACAGCAAGGAAACTGTATACGGTGATTCACCGTTCGACATGGCCTCTTTATTTGCGAGTGAGGGAGCTGAATGGATTCATCTTGTCGATCTCGACGGCGCGAAGGAAGGAAAAAAAGTAAATGACCGTCATGTCATCGAAATTGTACAAAAGCTCAATCTGAAAGTTGAAATCGGCGGCGGCATTCGTTCGGAAAGCGACGTCTACGATTACTTATCGGCAGGAGTCGATCGCGTGATCCTGGGAAGCTCCGCTGTTTCTGATCCGCCGTTTGTAAAAAAAATGCTGAAAGAGTATGGCGAAAGGATAGCCATCGGGCTGGACGCAAGAAACGGCTTTGTTTCAACAGAAGGGTGGCTGGAAACATCAAATCTTAAGGCGGCTGAACTCGGCAAAGAGCTCGCCAATGAAGGCGCAGAAGTTTTTATTTTTACTGATATCGCGACAGACGGGATGCTGTCAGGCCCCAATATCGAAAGCACAGTGGAACTCGCAAAGGAAACCGGAAAATCTGTCATCGCCTCTGGCGGAGTCAGCTCCGTTGCGGATCTTGAAGCTCTTGCCCGTTATCATGCGAATGGGGTTTCTGGAGCTATTATCGGAAAAGCACTGTATACCAACCAGTTTACACTTGGCGAGGCGCTTGAAAGGATGAAGGGGAAATGATAACCAAGCGGATTATCCCATGTCTTGATGTGAAAGAAGGGCGCGTTGTCAAAGGGATTCAATTTCTTGAGCTGAAGGATGCCGGCGATCCTGTCGAGCTGGCGGAAGTATATGATCAGGAAGGCGCGGATGAACTGGTGTTTCTTGATATTTCAGCCTCGCATGAAGGCCGCAAAACGTTGGTTGACGTCGTAGAGCAGGTTGCTGCAAAGCTTGCGATTCCATTTACAGTCGGAGGCGGCATCAATCAGCTTAGCGATATGAAAACGATTCTGCGTGCCGGCGCGGACAAAGTTTCTGTAAACACGGCAGCTGTTCTCCGTCCCGAGCTGATTACCGAAGGCGCGGAGTTTTTCGGCTCTCAATGTATCGTACTCGCCATAGACGCCAAGTACAACGAAGAGTCTGACACGTATAAGGTTTACACGCATGGCGGCAGAAAGAAAACGGATTGGGAAGTTACAGCATGGGCGAAGGAAGCTGTCAAACGCGGAGCCGGAGAAATCCTCCTGACCAGCATGGACTCAGATGGGGAGAAAAAAGGCTTTGACCACAGGCTGACAAAGCTCGTGTCAGAAGCTGTTCCGGTTCCTGTCATCGCCTCAGGGGGAGCAGGAAACGCGCAGCATATGCTCGAGGCTTTTACAAAAGGGGAAGCGGACGCCGCGCTGGCTGCCTCCATTTTTCATTATAAAGAAACATCAATTAAAGAAGTGAAATCATACTTGAAAGAGCACGGGGTGAATGTGAGATGAAACAGGCAGATGAACTGCGTTTTAACGAAGAAGGATTAATCCCTGCCATCGTCCAGGACGCGGCAAGCAAAGAAGTACTGACACTTGCATATATGAACAGGGAATCGTACGAAAAAACACTGGAAACGAAAGAAACGTGGTTTTACAGCCGCTCGCGGCAAGAGCTATGGCACAAAGGAGAAACATCGGGGAATACGCAAGCCGTCAAGGGCATCCGATATGACTGCGACCAAGATGCACTGATCGTGCTTGTAGAGCCGTCCGGTCCGGCATGCCACACAGGCAGCTACAGCTGTTTTACAAAGGAACAGACAGAAGAACAAACTTCCGGCCGATTTGACATCTTAAGCGAGCTGGAGCGCGTCATCGCAGAACGCCAAGCGGAAATGCCTGAAGGAGCTTACACCACTTACCTTTTCGACGAAGGCGTCGATAAAATTTTGAAAAAAGTCGGTGAAGAAGCATCAGAAGTCATCATCGCCGCCAAAAACCGCGATCACGAGGAACTGAAATGGGAAGCGGCAGACCTGCTGTATCACCTCCTTGTCCTGCTCAGAGAACAAGCATTGCCGCTGGATGATGTGCTGGAAGTGCTGAGAAAACGCCATTCTGAATAGTAAATAGAAAGAGCCTATGGATAACGGCTCTTTTTTTATTGTGAGAAAAATATAAAGGGTATTTAGTAATACAACAGGTGTTTCACATTCCGAATGGATAAAAGAAGGTCAAAACCAAGTCTGATTTCCTATTTATCCAAATTCCGCCATGATGTAACATGGAAAAGGATAATATAATCACCCCGAAACCGGGTCAATAGTATGACTTTTGAAAAATAGAATGATCTCACAAAACCCTTGGAGGTTCGTAATGAAAAAAATTATCTTTATTTGCTTCAGCTTATTACTTGCCATGACAGGAGGATGCAGTATGAACGACAATGATAAAAACACCACAAATGACAATAAAACAGAAGCCGTAAAACCAAAAGACATGGATCCAAAAGACCTGCCGCAAGTTCCGGCGTTTCAGGATGAGAAAACGAGAGAGTACATGGTGTCAACAAAGGAAGAGGAGCCTGGGTACTATTTGCTTGAGTCTAAGCTGAAAGGATTTAGGATGTTGTTTCCGGAGGATGGGGAATTTTCAAGCTATTTGTCTAGCCGTGATGAACATGAAGAAATGATCGCATTTGATAGTTATGATAAAACAAAAAATAAAATGTTAAATGCACAAATAGAGTATTACCAAAGAACATCCTTTATAAATAATCCTGAGACAATGTTAGAGCAAGTTAGGAGTGAAAATGGGTATAATGGCAGTTTTGAAAAGCTAGAGAACGAAGATAAAGCTATTTATATTGCTCATAAGAAAAATCATTTTCAAAACGATAAAAATAAATACAGCTTTTCATACAGATATTTCGGTTATATCAAGTCACCCGAAAAAAATCAATCAGGTATCGTATTTTGGTTTATGTTTAGATGTCCAAATCATGAGAAGCCTTGTACGTTAGATAAAGACAATTTAGGAGATAAGGTTAAAAAGCACGTAAAATCCATCACCTTTTTAAATCATTAACAGGAGAAATAAAACGGAAAACAAAAATAGATTGGAAGTTGAGAATATAAAGGTAAGGCTAAAAATCACTTTGTAATAAGGTCAAAATATGATTTAGGTAAATAAGCCGAAAACCCATGGAGGTTCGTCATGAAAAGAATCATCTTGATTTGCATCAGCTTATAACTTGCCCTGACAGGCGGATGCGGTATGAACGACAGTGAAAAAAGCATCACAAATAACAATAAAACGAAAGCCGTAAAACCAAAAGACATGGATCCAAAAGACTTGCCGCAAGTTCCGGCGTTTCAGGACGAGAAAACGAGAGAGTATATGGTGTCAACGAAGGAAGAGGAGCCGGGGTATTATGTGCTGGAGTCTAAGTTGAAAGGGTTTAGGATGTTGTTTCCGGAAGAAGCGAAGTACGTATCTAAATTTTCAAGTGTTGGCAAAAATAAGGAAACAATAATAATTGATAGTTTCAATAAAAAAACTAACATTCAATATGATGGGCAATTGGATTATCATCGAGAAAAAAGTTTTGCGAATGACAAGGATACAATGCTGGACATTGTAAGCGGTAGAAATAGCTATAAAGGAAAATATGAAGAAAGAAAGCTATCTGATAAAATTGTATATTCTGCTCAAAAGAAAAGCGTTTTTGATGATGTAGAGGGAAAGAATAATTTGTCTTATAGATTTTTTGGTTATGTTAAATCAACAAAAGAGGATTATCTGGGGATAGAGTATTCTTTTCGATTTGCCTGCTATAAAGATGAAGAGACTTGTTCATTAAAGAAAGAAGAAGCAAGAAAAAAAGTTCAAAAAATAATAGACTCTATTACCTTTTTAATACTTAAAAAGGGGAAATAGAGAGTGGAAAATAAGAATATATTGAAAAGGCGTTAAAATAACTTAGAGTACAATTATATAGAAGCCATTCTGAAAAATAAGGTAAGAGTCATATTTTATGAAAAAAGAAATAGGTATTTGGGTGTGTACGAGGTGTTTTGCTTGATTTGTTAATAAAAAGAGATCAAAACCAAGTCTGATTTCCTATTTATCCAAATTCCGCCATGATGTAACATGGAAAAGGATAATATAATCACCCCGAAACCGGGTCAATAGTATTACTTTTGAAAAATAGAATGATCTCACAAAACCCTTGGAGGTTCGTAATGAAAAAAATTATCTTTATTTGCTTCGGCTTATTACTTGCCCTGACAGGAGGATGCAGTATGAACGACAACGAAAAAAACAGCAAAAACAATGAAAATAAAACAGAAGCCGTAAAACCAAAAGACATGGATCCAAAAGACCTGCCGCAAGTTCCAGCGTTTCAGGATGAGAAAACGAGAGAGTACATGGTGTCAACGAAGGAAGAAGAGCCGGAGTATTATTTGTTGGAGTCTAAGCTGAAAGGGTTTAGGATGTTGTTTCCGGAGGATGCGGAATATCTATCAAGAAGGTCATCTTTAACTGGGAAAAACAAAGAAAGTATTGGATTTAATAGTTATGATAAAGACACCAATGTAATGTTTGATGGCCATGTAACATATTACAAAGAAGAAAGTTTTGTGAATGAACCTGAGACAATGTTAGATATTGTTAGTGGAAAAAATGATTATAAAGGTGAATACAAAAAAAGTAGCAAAAAGAAAACCGATATCTACTTTGCTAAGAAAAAAGACATCTTTGACGATATTGATAGAAAATATAATGATTCATACAGTTACTTCGGGTATGTGAAATCTACAGAAGAAGATAACTTAGGAGTAGAATACGCCTTTACTTTCGGATGCAAAAATGAAAATCAACCATGCTCCTTAGATGAAGAAAAGGCTAAAAATAAAGTAGAGAAATTAATTAATTCTATCACCTTTTTAATAGATAAAAAGGAGAAATAAGATGGAAAATAAAAATGTATTTGAGAATGAGAACGTAAAGTTACGGCTAATTGATTTAGAATATGACTATAAACAAAAGTTTGCCTCAATCAATGCAAGTGAAGTTAAGGAAGCCAAAGCGGATTTCGAATCAGATGTACGGAGAATTTATAAAGAGGAAACCCGCCACGATCTTCCGGAGAATACAAAAATTGAAATATACACCTCCAGTGAACTTGTAAACCAGAATACAAGTATAGAAAGTTCGACCAGAGAATCAGGTTACGATGGGACGGCAATCCATATAATAGATAAGAAAAAACATATCGATCAGCTTCATATTATTTCAGAAGGCAGTGCTGATAATAAGGATTGGTCGTATAACTTTTTTGGTCTTTTTTTAGGAATCGATCATAGTCAGTATGAGGCTACAAAGGAGTTTACTAAAAAAGTAAAGAAAGCAGCAGGTGACTCGGAGGATTTAAAAACATTCGCCTTAGGACATTCCCTTGCTAATAATAACCAAGTAATGGTGCAATTGATTAATGGAGAATATGATGAGGTTTATGGTGTAAATGGGGCTCAAGTCAATATCGATCAATTACTTGAAACTGATGAAAGTTTATATAGATATGTTATTAGGAAATTTAGTTATAAATACGAAGATATTGATTCTATCCCACCAGAAAAGCTAAAAAAAGAAATCCAAAAATATTATGAAGGCAAAGGCGTAACAGCAAACATCACCCAGCGCATCTCAAAGGATGACCCTCTGTACGGTGCGAGCGGCAAGGCAGACTTCATTACATTCGGTGATATGAAGATGGCGGATACAAATACAAGTGTAAAAGGCATTCGAAACATTATGGATGGGATTCCTGATGAAGACGTGAGAGCGATTCAAGAATTCCTTCAAAAATATAAGGATGACTATGAAAAAGATGGCTTGAACGGTTTTGTAAAGGCTGCAAGCGGGATTGACATAGAGCTGATAGATAAAGTGAAGTACACAGATGGTGCTTTAGCGAAAGCGAGTGTCATTTATGAAAACTTTGATGACGTTAAGCAAATGTATGGCCGAATTAAAGAGAATTTGCCAGCGTTTTTAGGTTTTCTCCATACCTTATTGAGAAACAGCGGCCCGGTCGTAGATCAGCTTGCTGAAAATGGGTATATTGATGGAACGCAAAAGAAAGTGATCAAAAAAGAATTAACGAATCTTAATGCGAGTATGAGAGGTATAGAATCACGATACGAACATTTCATTGATCATTTAAAGCATGGTCAATTTACGCAAGCTCTAAAAGACGTTGGTGAAATAGTAGATTACGTAAAATCAATTTTGTCCTCGATAGAAACACTCGACAAAGAAACAAAAGAAGCATTAAAACTCATTGTTGACGGCCACAGCATCGTTCAAATGCTGAACGCGTTATCAAAGGAAAAAGGCTTCAGCTACAAAGGCTCCGATATTTACTTTACAGGGAAGGGCGGCTCGGGAGAAACGATTAAAGTCAATATCTCATCCGCTGTCAGAATCTATCAAAACGGCATGAAGATTGTTGAAGATATGGAAGATGCGATTTCCGCGTACCAAAAGGTATTCCGTCAGGAAATCGATGAAGAGTTTATAGACAAAAAACAGGCAATCATCACGTCGATTCAACATATGGAAGAAAATCCTTCGCATTATGCCTTCGATCTTCAATTCCGGCTTGCGGCCGGTTTCAGTCACACATTCGATAAATTAGAGAAAATATCAGTTCATGAATCGTTCCATACAGGTGCTCTCCCTGCTAATGACGGAATTGTTGCAGAACTAAAAAAACAGACATCGGAAAAAAAGAATTTTATCAAAAATATCCGCGAGAGCATCGAAAAGCTATTTGAAAAAGAAGAAATGATCTCACAGCTATTCGATTTTCAGCCTTAGGAGGAATAGACAGAGTGACTTCCTTATTTTCAGAAAGTGAAACAGAAGTTGTATCAACCACCTATATGTTTCTAACCCATGACGAAATGAAGGGGAAAGCGGGCAGTCTCAATAAACCCATCAACGACATTCTCAGCCTGACTAAAAAATTTGAGTCTGCATTAAAAGAAGAAATCAAAGGGCAAAAAGGAATGATTGTCAAAAAAATAAAAGAAGAGCTTGAATTGAAAAGCGAAAAGCAGAAAACTGCACTTCAAACGATAAAAGAAGAGCATACTGCAAAGGTTGACCGGTTCAAAATGATCATTGAAGACCTGAGGCAGCAAGAGGTTACCTTAACGTATCGAAAAAAGAAGCCTGAAAAGGATCTATAATATGAAACGTCTCCTATTCGAGTCATGAATAGGGGATTTTTATTTTCAGTGTACAAGAAAAATATACTGAAAAAGTCTCTCTCCATTGTTATGATTTAGAAAGAGTAAAAATAATCCTATTATATTCCGTTCAACCTTGCTGACCGCGTAAAGGGATTGAAACAGGGGGAAAAATACTATGTCAACACAGCAACCTAAAAGAAAATTCAAAGCCTTTTTTGCATTAGTGAAACAGACAAACCCATCCTATGGAAAGCTCGCTTTTGCGCTGATTCTCAGTATTGTGACAACACTGGTCAGCCTGCTGATTCCTTTATTAACGAAACAGCTTGTCGACGGTTTTTCCATGTCAGCGCTGTCCGGCACGCAAATCGGGCTGATCGCGCTCGTATTTCTTATTCAAGCCGCTTTAAGCGCCTACGCTACATACGCGCTAAACTATAGCGGGCAAAAAATCATCTCTGGGTTAAGGGATTTATTATGGAAGAAATTAATAAAGCTTCCTGTATCTTATTTCGATACTAACGCTTCCGGTGAAACTGTCAGCCGGGTCACGAATGATACGATGGTGGTAAAAGAGCTGATCACCAGCCATATCAGCGGATTTATAACAGGCATCATTTCGGTCATTGGATCACTCACCATCTTATTCATTATGAACTGGAAGCTGACGCTGCTTGTTTTAGTTGTTGTTCCATTAGCTGCGCTGATTTTAGTGCCGATCGGCCAGAAGATGTTCTCCATTTCTCGGGAAACTCAAGATGAAACCGCACGTTTTACAGGGTTGCTCAATCAAATACTTCCGGAAATCAGGCTTGTGAAGGCTTCAAATGCAGAGGAAGTCGAATACAAACGCGGAAAGCTGGGGATTTCTTCATTATTCCAGCTGGGGGTTCGTGAAGCGAAGGTGCAATCGCTTGTCGGGCCGCTTATTTCTCTCGTATTAATGGCCGCACTCGTGGCTGTTATTGGATACGGCGGTATGCAGGTGTCATCAGGCGAATTGACTGCCGGGGCACTCGTGGCTTTTATTTTATATTTGTTTCAAATCATAATGCCGATGGGCCAGATTACAACGTTCTTCACACAGCTGCAAAAATCAATCGGTGCAACGGAACGGATGATTGAGATTTTGGCAGAGGAAGAGGAAGATACCGCCACAGGTAACCAAATTGACAACGCGCATCTGCCTATCCGGCTTGATCAAGTGTCCTTTGGCTATAAGCCTGGGCAGATGATCTTGAAGGATATCAGCGCTGTGATTGAAGCGGGGAAAGTAACAGCAATTGTTGGGCCGAGCGGCGGCGGGAAAACCACGCTGTTTAAGCTGCTTGAACGTTTCTATTCTCCGACTGAAGGGACCATTCGGCTGGGAGACGAGCCGGTGGATACGTATTCGCTCGAATCGTGGCGTCAGCATATCGGCTACGTGTCACAGGAAAGTCCGTTAATGTCGGGAACGATCAGAGACAATATTTGTTATGGGCTGGAAAGAGAGGTAACGGATGCCGAAATCGAAAAAGCAGCGGAGATGGCATACGCTCTTAATTTTATACTGGAACTGCCGAATCAGCTTGATACAGAGGTGGGAGAACGCGGCATTATGCTGTCGGGCGGACAGAGACAAAGAATTGCGATTGCCAGGGCGCTTCTCCGTGATCCGAGCATCCTGATGCTTGATGAAGCCACATCCAGCCTCGACAGCCAATCTGAAAAATCAGTGCAGCAGGCACTTGAGGTGCTGATGGAAGGCCGGACAACAATTGTCATCGCTCACCGCTTATCGACTGTTGTAGATGCTGATCAGCTATTATTTGTTGAAAAAGGGGAAATTACGGGACGCGGCACGCACCATGAATTAATGGCTTCCCATGACCTTTACAGAGATTTTGCTGAACAGCAGCTTAAAATGAATGCGGATTTAGAAAACAAAGCCGGGTAAATTCTGGTCGATTCAGCCAGTAAAAAAAAGAGGAGGGATTTTCCCAATCCTTCCTTTTGAACTATTGAGGGGTTTGCGATTTATGGTATACTACTGACGGTAATATTGTATAAAACGGAGGGTAGTTGTGGGAAAACACACTTCTGAACATAAAAATCACGCACAAATTGTCCAGCTGCTTCAAGATGGACATTATTTTTTTCATAAAGGTTTGAAAGCGTATAAAGAACGCAATCTGAAGCGGGCAAGCAAACTGATCCAGCGCGCGGTTCATTTGGAGCCGAAGGATTCAGAGATGCTTTCGCAGCTTGCGGTCATTTATTCTGAGATGGGGCAATACCAGGAATCAAACGATTTGCTTGATTATATTTTGGCGAATCTTGAGACGGAAATGCCGGAATGCCATTATTTTAAAGCAAATAACTTTGCCCATCTGGGACTCTTTCAGGAAGCTTATAAAGAAGCTGCCGCTTATTCAGACGCTGATCCGGACGGTGAGTTTTCCGAAGAGAACGATAGTCTGCTTGAACTGCTCGATTTAGGAGACGGCGGGCCTGAGGATTCTTTATATGATCAGGATGAATTGCTCATCAAACAGGACCGGGCGAAGTCCTTGCTTGAAAGCGGTCAGCTTGCTGAAGCCGTTGCGGCCCTTGAGGAAATCACACACGAATATCCTGAGCTTTGGTCCGCTTATAATAATCTCGCCCTTGCCCACTTTTATTCCGGCAATGTTGTGAAAGCGAAACAAACGGCTTATCGAGTGCTGAATCATAATGAAGGAAATCTTCACGCATTATGTAATCTTCTTGTTTTCTACTATTATGAAAGAGAAGATGAAAAGGTGGCAGAGCTGAGTGAACAGCTTTCAAATGTATATCCGATGTTATTTGAACAGCGCTATAAACTGGGTGCCACTCTGTCGCTTGTCGGCCGGTATGATATCGGGTACAAATGGCTCAGATCACTATATAAAAGCGGTTTTGAAGGAGACGACACATTTTACTACTGGCTCTCGTGCTCTGCTTACTTTACGGACCATAAAGAATTTGCCGAAACGGTATGGAGAAAAGTCGAGTCGCAATATCCAGGAGCAGACCGTCCGGCTCCGTGGATTGAGCGGCGGGAAGTACTTCCTTCGTCAGTAGAACAGCGATTGGCGGCCTATTATATCAGCAGCACCAAGGGTGAAACGGAGCATCTTGAAGCCGTGATACGCTCGAAGCGCATCACCGCTCCTTTTGAAAACCATTTTGTTAAGCTGCTCTTAAACGGAGATTCCGAAGCAGCAGATGTGTCAGAGGATGCGCTTTTCGCTTATCAAACGGTTAAATTGCTGGAAGAAGCAGAACAGGATGAGATGAAAACAGAAGTCATGAGCTGCTGGGTATTCCATGTGATACAGCAAATCCGCGCAGCGGGGCCGCTGAAAAATGTGAGCGGATGGGCTGCGGCTATCTACTATATTTGGAAAGAAGCCCATGGCAAACATGACACCAAAAAAGATACGGCAGCCCAATTTGGCATCTCTCCGGCTACTTTGACGAAATATATGAAATATATTGATGATATTTTAGAATAATATATTGATGGAGAGTTGATTCGCAGAATCAACTCTCTTTTTGTTCTAAGAAGTATATTAAGAAAGTAATGTCGACAGGTTTTTTATCAATTTAAGAAAAATGACAAATGATGTGCAACCTGACATCTGTTTGAAACACAAATGTAATAAAATTTATCGCTAATTTGTCGAAACTTGATGGTATAATGATTCTCGTACATAAGGAATTAGTGTTTTTTACATATGATGTGAAATAAACGCTATACACCCAGATTAAGAGATGCACAGAATAATTAACCATAAACAATCATCATTCCTCGTAGAGTATGAGGAACGAAACTTGATGTTCAAAATACAATTCCAAATGAGAACAGGTTCACAGTAAAAGGGAGGATATAAAAAGTGAGAAAGAGTTTATTGACACTTGGTTTGGCTTCCGTCATCGGGACAAGCAGTTTTTTGATCCCATTTACAAGTAAAACTGCATCGGCGGAAACATTAGATGAAAAGAAACAAAAAATCGAAAGCAAGCAATCTGAGGTTGCTTCCAGCATTGAAGCGAAGGAAAAAGAATTAACTGAACTTCAGGAAAACCAATCAAAGATTGAAAAAGAACTGAAAGACATTAACGCTAAGGCGCTCGATACAAGCAACAAAATCGATGATAAAAAAGAAGAAAACGATAAAACAAAAGAAGAAATCAAAAAACTGAAAAAAGAGATTAAAGAAACAGAAGCACGCATCGAAAAACGCAACGAAATCCTAAAAAAACGCGTTCGTTCTTTACAGGAAAGCGGCGGATCTCAAGGATACATAGATGTACTTTTAGGATCAACGAGCTTTGGTGATTTTATCTCACGTGCGACTGCGGTTTCATCTATTGTGGATGCAGACAAAGATTTAATCAAGCAGCAAGAGCAGGATAAAGCGAAGCTTGAAGACTCTGAAGCGGATCTGAATGATAAGCTGAAAGAAGTACAAGCTGCACTGGCTAAATTAGAAACAATGCAAAAAGATCTTGATAAACAGCTTGATGAAAAAGACAAGCTTTTCGACGAAGCAAAAGAAAGCCAGAAGAAAACGGCTAAAGCGATTTCTGAATTAAAATCAGAAGCAGCTGACCTTGCAAACCAAAAAGCAGATACTGAAGAAGAACAAGCGCGTATCAAAAAACAACAAGAAGCTGCGGCTGCCCTGATCAAAAAGCAGGAAGAAGCACAAAAAGCATCTGATGAAACACAAACAGATGACAGCCAAACGGCTACAACTGAAACAGCAAAAGCAAGCTCATCTGATGATGATTCTTCAGACAACTCTTCTAAGGGTTCATCTAACAGTTCGTCTAACGGCTCATCTTCTAAGAAGAGCAGCAGCTCAAGCAATAACTCAGGCGGCACTGTCATCAGCAACTCAGGCGGAATTGAAGGCGCGATCAGCGTTGGTTCAAGCATTGTCGGACAATCTCCGTACAAGTTTGGCGGCGGACGCTCTCAGTCTGATATCAACAACCGTATTTTTGACTGCTCATCATTCGTTCGCTGGGCTTACGCTTCTGCAGGTGTCAACCTTGGACCTGTCGGCGGAACAACGACTGATACTTTAGTTGGAAGAGGACAAGCTGTAAGCGCGTCAGACATGAAACGCGGAGACTTAGTTTTCTTTGACACATACAAAACAAATGGTCACGTTGGAATCTACTTAGGAAACGGTACGTTCCTTAACGACAATACATCTCATGGTGTATCTGTTGACTCTATGAACAACGTGTACTGGAAAAAAGCATTTAAAGGCGTTGTAAGACGTGTTGTTCAATAATAAATAAGACAAGGGCCTTCTATGGACAGAAGGCTCTTTCTTTATTAAATACATACCCTTTTGAAATACATTTAATCGCGTTTCGAAAAAAATGAGCAAAAAAATGGCGTATCACCATGAGATTTTATAGGATATGGGTAAGGAATACGTTTGATGGGGATTCTTATCATATAAGGAAGAGCCCAACTCGAAAAGACGTTTTAAGGAGTGAATGAGTGTGTCAGAAGAAAAAATATATGACGTGATTATTATCGGCGCGGGTCCTGCTGGGATGACGGCCGCTGTATACACATCTAGAGCAAACTTATCGACATTAATGATTGAAAGAGGAATTCCGGGCGGCCAAATGGCAAACACGGAAGATGTGGAGAACTATCCTGGTTTCGAAAGCATCCTCGGACCTGAGCTTTCCAACAAAATGTTTGAACACGCGAAGAAATTCGGCGCGGAATACGCTTATGGCGATATTAAAGAAATTGTGGACGGCAAAGAGTACAAAGTTGTGAAAGCCGGTTCAAAAGAATATAAAGCACGTGCTGTTATCATTGCCGCAGGTGCAGAGTATAAAAAAATCGGCGTGCCTGGCGAAAAAGAATTGGGCGGCCGCGGTGTTTCGTATTGTGCAGTATGTGACGGCGCTTTCTTTAAAGGCAAAGAGCTGGTTGTTGTCGGCGGAGGAGACTCAGCGGTTGAAGAAGGCGTGTACTTAACACGTTTCGCTTCAAAAGTAACGATTGTACACAGACGTGACAAACTACGTGCGCAAAGCATTCTCCAAGCGAGAGCGTTTGATAATGAAAAAGTAGATTTCTTTTGGAATAAAACCGTGAAGGAAATTCATGAGGAAAACGGCAAAGTCGGCAAAGTGACGCTTGTGGATACGGTAACTGGTGAAGAAAGTGAATTCACAACAGACGGCGTATTCATTTATATCGGTATGCTTCCTCTGTCTAAACCGTTTGAAAACCTTGGCATCACAAATGAAGAAGGCTACATCGAAACCAACGACCGAATGGAAACAAAGGTTGAAGGGATTTTCGCAGCCGGAGACATTCGCGAAAAATCATTGCGCCAAATCGTAACGGCTACAGGTGACGGTAGTATTGCGGCACAAAGCGTACAGCATTATGTCGAAGAGCTCCAGGAAACGCTGAAAACCTTAAAATAAAAAGGGCTGTCATACGAGTTTCACATAACGTTACTGGGTTTTAATTCCGCTGTAACAGTTGTGTAAAACTTATCGGTTATGATTAATAAAGTAATTGACCCCCTTTTTATAATGAATACACTTTTGGCACGGATTCTCCAGTTATCCGTGTCCTTTTTTTGTCCAAAAATAAAAGACAATTTCCTTTCACAATAAAATCATCTGAACGCGGGAAAGAATATGCTGTAAAATAGAAGAAAAGATTGTCAATGTCTCTTCATTGTGAGAGGCATCTTGAAACGGTATAATAAAGAGACGATGACAGGACGAGAAGGTTAGGTGACGTACTTGCAAAGAGTGACAAATTGTGTTCTCAAGGCGGATGACAAAGTTCTTCTTCTTCAAAAGCCAAGACGCGGCTGGTGGGTCGCGCCGGGAGGCAAGATGGAGAGCGGAGAATCAGTCAGGGATTCCGTCATCAGAGAATTCAGAGAAGAGACTGGTATCTATATCATAAATCCCCAGCTAAAAGGCGTTTTTACCTTTATTATTAAAGACGGTGACCACATTGTGTCTGAGTGGATGATGTTTACGTTTGTTGCTGATTCCTATACGGGAGAAAATGTGTCTGAATCAGAAGAAGGCATTTTGCAGTGGCACAATGTGAAGGATATTCAAAACCTGCCTATGGCCCCGGGAGACGGCCATATCCTCGACTTTATGATGAAGGGACAAGGGCTGCTGCACGGCACATTTACGTATACACCGGAGTTTGAGCTGCTCAGTTATCGTTTAGATCCGCAGCACATCAAATAGAAAGACAAGTCAGGGGGGAGAAAGATGAGTGTTAGTGAATCACATGATATTCAGCTTGTCATTATAACCGGTATGTCGGGAGCGGGAAAAACCGTTGCGATTCAAAGCTTTGAAGATCTCGGCTATTTCTGCGTCGATAATCTGCCGCCTTCATTGCTTCCGAAATTTTTAGAGCTGATGAAGGAATCAAATTCGAAAATGAGCAAGGTCGCGCTTGTTATGGATTTGCGCGGCCGTGAATTTTTTGACCGGCTGATTGAGGCGCTGGATGAAATGGCGGAAAATCCGTGGATTACACCGCGAATTTTATTTTTAGACGCGAAGGATTCGATTCTCGTGACAAGATATAAAGAAACGAGACGTTCGCATCCGCTGGCAGTGACTGGTCTTCCGCTCGAAGGCATCGCGCTGGAACGCGAGCTGCTTGAGGAATTAAAAGGCCGCTCTCAAATGATTTATGATACATCAGACATGAAGCCGCGCGATCTGCGCGAGAAAATTGTAAAGCATTTTGCGACAAACCAAGGAGAGACATTTACGGTAAATGTCATGTCATTTGGTTTTAAATACGGTATTCCGATTGATGCCGATCTCGTCTTTGATGTCAGATTTTTGCCGAATCCATATTATATCGAAAGCATGAGGCCGCTGACCGGAAAAGATGAAGAGGTATCCTCTTACGTCATGAAGTGGAATGAAACACAAAAGTTCAATGAAAAATTAATCGATTTACTCAGCTTCATGCTGCCGTCCTACAAAAGAGAAGGAAAGAGCCAGCTCGTCATTGCGATTGGCTGCACAGGGGGCCAGCACCGCTCTGTGACACTTGCCGAGTATTTAGCTGACTATTTCAAAAAGGATTACTATACTCATGTTACTCACCGGGACATTGAAAAGAGAAGCCGGAAATAAGATGGGACAAAAACCGAAAATCGCAATCTTTGGCGGCGGCACGGGCCTTTCTGTATTGCTTCGGGGCTTAAAGCATAAACCCGTTGATATTACGGCGATTGTCACAGTTGCTGATGACGGAGGTAGCTCGGGGCGGCTGCGGAACGAACTGCAAATCCCGCCACCAGGAGACATCAGAAATGTACTTGCCGCTTTATCCGATGTGGAGCCGCTAGTTGAAGACCTCTTTCAGCACCGCTTTAATAAAGGGAACGACTTAACCGGCCATTCACTCGGAAATTTAATTTTGGCAGCGATGACGAATATAACCGGTGATTTTTTTCACGCTGTCACAGAAATGAGCAAGGTGCTGAATGTAAGAGGAAAGGTGTTGCCGGCAGCCAATGCCAGTGTTGTTCTGCATGCCGAAATGGAGGACGGGCGCGTGGTCTCAGGCGAGTCCACTATTCCGGAGTACGGCCAGCGTATTAAGCGCGTTTTTCTGACGCCTGAAAACATTGATCCGCTGCCGGAAACGATAGAAGTAATCAGGGAAGCGGATCTGATTATTATCGGACCGGGAAGCCTTTATACCAGTATTCTCCCTAATTTGCTCGTCCCGAAAATTGGAGAAGAAGTGATCAAGGCGCCGGCGAAAAAAGTGTATATCTGCAACGTGATGACACAGCCCGGAGAAACGCTGCATTATACCGCTGCCGATCATGTGAAAGCGCTCAATCAGCATATGGGCTGCGGCTTTATCGATACCATACTGGTTAACAGTGAAGACATTCCTGACGAAATAAAACGTAAGTACGCAGCAGAATCGGCGCGTCCTGTTGATTTTGATATCGAAGAGCTGAAAGCGATGGGGCTTGAAGTTATCAGAGATCAAATTGTAACACATAAAAATGACGTAATTCGTCACGATACACATAAAGTGGCTTCTCTTCTTGTCGATTTACTTAAAGAATGAAGCCTTGAAATGAGGTGGCTATATGTCATTTGCATCGGAAACAAAAAAAGAATTAACGAACCTGGAAGTGAAGGACTGCTGCATTAAGGCAGAGCTGTCTGCACTTATCCGAATGAATGGATCTTTATCATTTGCTAACCGCCATCTCGTACTTGATGTTCAAACTGAAAATGCAGCGATTGCCCGCCGCATCTATACATTGCTGAAAAGACAATATGATGTGTCGGTTGAGCTGCTGGTCAGAAAGAAAATGCGGCTGAAAAAGAATAATGTCTATATTGTGCGTTTTTCAGAGAATGCAAAGTTCATCTTAGAGGATTTAAAAATACTCGGCGAGAATTTTGTGTTTGAGCGAAATATTTCAAAAGAGCTTGTCAAAAAGAGATGCTGCAAACGTTCTTACATGAGAGGGGCATTTTTGGCGGGAGGTTCAGTCAATAACCCGGAAACCTCCTCGTACCATCTAGAAATTTTTTCTCTTTATAAAGAGCATAACGATTCATTATGCGACCTGTTAAATGAGTTTCATTTAAACAGCAAAACGCTCGAACGGAAAAAAGGCTATATCACTTACTTAAAAGAGGCGGAAAAGATTACTGAATTTCTGAACGTAATCGGCGCACATAATTCGCTGCTGCGTTTTGAGGATGTCAGAATCGTCAGAGACATGAGAAATTCGGTTAATCGCCTTGTCAATTGTGAAACAGCCAACTTAAACAAAACCATCGGGGCTTCGCTCAGACAGGTAGAAAATATTAAATACATCGATGAAAGAATCGGCTTGGAGGCGCTTCCTGAAAAACTTCGGGAAATCGCGCAGCTGCGGATTGATTACCAGGAAGTGACGCTGAAAGAGCTGGGGGAAATGGTAGCGAGCGGAAAAATCAGCAAATCAGGGATCAATCACAGGCTGAGAAAGCTTGACGAAATCGCAGAACAGCTGCGGACAGGGCAAACCGTCACTTTAAAATAACCGTAAAGAAAAGGGGAGATCTTATGGTTCAGCAGAAAGTGGAAGTTCGATTAAAGACAGGACTGCAGGCGCGTCCTGCTGCTTTGTTTGTACAAGAAGCAAACCGGTTTACGTCAGATGTGTTTCTTGAGAAGGATGGGAAAAAAGTAAATGCGAAAAGCATCATGGGACTGATGAGCCTTGCAGTAAGCACAGGCACAGAAGTCACATTGATTGCCGAGGGAGAAGATGAACAAGAGGCGCTGGAAAAGCTTTCGGCATATGTTCAAGAGGAAGTTTAGGTGATACAAAATGAATGATTTTCTGAAAGACTGTTTTAAGAAAATCGGCTGGAAGAAGGATCATGTCAGCTTCGACGATCTTCCCCTTTTTCTAAAAGCAATGGCGTACCGATACCCTTTTGAAAACCGGGCAGTTCTTGCAAAAGAGAATTATAAGGTAACCAAAGAGGAGCTTTGGCGCCGTCTGATCAAAGAACAGCATGGGGGACTATGCTACGACCTGAATGGTTTTCTTTATTATGTCTTACGCGATGCCGGTTTTCATGTGAAGCTCATCCGCGGAACAGTTTATGCAGGAAAGCAAGAAGAGTGGGCATTAGAAGGAACCCATGCTGCTGTATGGCTGTCGGCAGAAAAGGGAGATTACATTGTTGATATTGGCTTTGGCATCAACCTGGCGCTGGAGCCGATACCGCTTTCCGGAGAAACGGTACAATCTCCTGTGGGAGCATTCCGAATCAAGGAAAAAGCGACGGAAATGGGCACCCATCTTCTGTTGATGGACAAAGGAGAAGGCTGGCAAATCGGTTATGCCTTTACCCTTGATGAAAGTGACGTCCGTGATTTAGACATGATGAAGGATATAATCCACTCTCATGAAAAATCGCCCTTTAATAAATCACTGCTTGCTTCTAAGCTGACCCCGAACGGACGGATCGTCATGTCAGACCGTCATCTTACGATTCAAGAAAATGACGGAGAAGTACAGAAGAGGGACATCACCAGCACGGAGTTCGAAGAGAAACTAAAAGCTCATTTTTTTAAGGGTTAAGCTTGCAGAATGTCTGCAAGCTTTTTTCTTTGGTTTCAGCAGTTTTCACCTTTATGAACACGTATTGATGGCTGCATCAAATGCATCCTCTGGAATATATTCATTTCCATTTTCCTTCTTGTAAGGAATTTGATTGTCTTTCAGGCATTCTTTGTTGTTTTCTGACAGTGTATTTCCCCAGACGATGTATTTGCCTGTATAGTTGGGCTGGCAAGCTGAAAGAGTTGCCGTTATAACCAGCATTATCATCATTTTCTTCAAAGAGACACCTTCCGAATATGAAATATTTTCCTTTCGTATTCTATCATAACGAATGTCGGGTTTCCTATTCCTCCTTCATGCTATAATAATTTTGGAATCTTCTAGAAAAATCACCGTGCTAGACATATAAGGGGGATAAACGTGTATCGGATCTTACTCGTGGAAGATGATGAACGGATTGCTTCATTGCTTGGCGGCCATCTTCAGAAATACGGATATCATATAAAAATAGCTGAAAAGCTGAATGACATAAAGGAAGAATTTGCGGAAATGAAACCGGATCTTGTGCTGCTCGATATTAATCTCCCTTTTTTTGACGGGTTTTATTGGTGCAGGCAAATCCGGACGGTTTCCAATGCTCCGATTATTTTTATCTCGGCGCGGACTGATGAACTGAATCAGGTGATGGCGATTGAGAACGGGGGCGATGACTATATCACAAAGCCGTTTCACTTAGAAGTCGTCATGGCCAAAATCAAAAGCGTACTGCGCCGGACTTATGGTGAGTATTCTCCTTCTTTGTCTCAGGAATCAAGACTGGTGGAGCTTGGCGGTCTAACGATATATCCAGATCAATATGAAGCGGAGTGGAAGAACAGCCGCATCTCGTTTTCACAAAAAGAATTTCAGCTGCTTTCGATTTTCATAAGAGAGCATAAAAAAATTGTCTCGCGTGATGAATTGCTGGAGGCATTATGGGACGACGTTGATTTTGTTGATGATAATACATTAACGGTTAATGTAAACCGGCTGCGGAGAAAGCTGGAGAATGCCGGATTGAAAGACGCCATTGCAACCATCAGGGGCCAGGGCTATGTATTTGAAGTCAATCGGAAGGATGAACGGGAGTGTTAAAGACTTATATAATCGACCGATTAGCCATTATTCTTTTTTCCTTATTAAGCATAGGTGCCGCCATGTTTATTGCATATTTAAGCATTATAGAGAGCGGTGCCGAGCCTTCTTCAGAAAATATGATGTACATATGGGTCCTGCCTGGTGTCCTTTTGGCGGCCGGTTTTACTGCCGATTACATCCGGCAAGTGTCCTTTCTGGCATTTTTGAAAAAACTGGCCGATCAGGCACCCGCTTCGAATGACATAGGGCGGTCGCTTGAAGCCCGCAAGCCAAGAACAAGAGAGCAAGCCCTCTGGACAAAAATGATTAACGCGCTTGGCGATCAATATGCCGGAAAGCTCTCACAATATATCAATAAACAAAAACAGCATTATACATTTACGAATCAATGGATTCACCATATGAAAACACCCGTATCCGTCATTTCCTTAATGATTCAAGAAGGAAAAAACGGGACCGCTTCTTCCTTTCAGACATTTTTAGAGGAGCTGGAAGATGAAAATGAACGGTTTCGCCACGGGCTGGATATGATGCTGCAAACAGCCCGGCTGGAGGAGTTCGCTTTTGATGTAAAACCAGAAACCTTTGATTTGACAGAGCTTGTCCGCTCATTGATCAATCAGGAAAAACGGCAGTTTATTAAACGGCGGCTTTTTCCAAAATTACATGTGCCGTCAAACGCCGTCCAGGTTTCCAGTGATCAAAAGTGGCTCTCCTTTGTTGTGGAGCAAATCCTTTTCAATGCCCTGAAATATTCAAAGCAAGGCGTTGGGGACCATATTACCATCCGGATTGAAACGCAAGGCCATGAAACGCGTTTATCAGTTGCAGATGACGGTATCGGCATCCCGGCGCAGGATCTTCCCCGGATTTTTGATCCGTTTTTTACTGGTGAAAACGGGCGAAGCATGACGCAGGCGACAGGAATGGGCCTATATTTGGCGAAAGAGGTGTGCAGCCAGCTGGGCCATAAACTGTACGCGCAATCAAAAGAGGGAGCGGGCACCGTGATGACAATCGTCTTTTCAAGTGACACTCTGGCGAATGTGACAGCATTGTAAGATTCGAAAGCGAGATTGAAAGAAAGTTCGATGGGAGGCTGCTGACTTCCTTTTTATAATAAAGAAAAAAGGAGGATCAGAGGCATGAACGTGCTGCAAACAACGAAGCTGTCAAAAACATATTATTCAAATAAAGGAACGATGTCATATCAGGCACTTAGCGATTTTGACCTCAGTGTAAATAAAGGAGAATTTGTCGGCATCATGGGGCCGTCAGGAAGCGGAAAAACCACGCTCCTGAATTTGCTGGCCACCATTGATAAGCCGACCCAGGGCGAGATGATGATCAACGGCATTCAGCCGAAAACGTTAAAGGATCAAGAGATGGCTCTGTTTCGCAGAAGAGAGCTGGGCTTTGTCTTCCAGGACTTTAATCTGCTTGATACGCTGACGATTCGGGAAAACATCCTGCTTCCGCTCGCGTTGGACAAGGTAAAGCTGAGTGAAATGGAAAACCGCTTAGATGAACTGGCAGATACATTGCAAATCAAACATATTCTGGACCACCGTACATACGAAGTGTCCGGAGGCCAGCAGCAGCGTGCGGCCTGTGCAAGAGCCATTATTCATAATCCGGCTCTGATATTGGCGGATGAACCGACAGGCAACCTTGATTCAAAATCTGCAAAACAGGTCATGAACACGCTGGCTCAGCTAAATGCTGAAAAGGAAGCAACAATACTATTGGTTACGCATGATGCCACAGCGGCAAGCTTCTGTAAACGGATCGTCTTTATTAAAGACGGAAGATTTTTTTCAGAGATCCGCAGGGGAACGAATCAGCAGGTGTTTTATCAAAGTATCCTGGATACCCTGAGTGTGTTGGGAGGCGATTTTCATGAATTTGAGAACCATCGCCCGTAAGAACATTATTGGGAATCTGCAAAGATATGTTGCTTACTTTTTAAGCTGTGTGTTTGCCGTCTCGGTCTTTTTCGTCTTCACATCTTTTATTTTTCACCCGGATGTGACGGAAGACAATGTGTATGGCGGAAGCCTTGTGAAAACGTGTTTGAGCGCGGCTCTTATCGTCATCATCGTGTTTTGTATATTCTTTATTTCTTATTCAAATTCAGCATTTTTACAAGCGAGAAAGAAAGAGTTCGGCTTGTTTACGCTGTTCGGAACATCAAAGCAGCAGCTCCGAAAGATGATTTATTATGAGCAGTCGCTGATTTCTCTTGCTGCGATTGCGGCCGGTATCGGCACGGGGCTGTTATTTTCAAAACTGTTTTTTATGGTCATGACATGGATGCTCAGTGTGAAGGTGCCGATCTCGTTTGCGATTGTACCGAAAGCATTTGTGCTGACGGCGGTCGGTTTTCTCATATTGTTTCAAGTCCTGCTTATTTTATCGCTGGGGCAGATTCGTAAGCTCGAAATCATAGATTTGATTAAATCAGCTCAAAAACCTAAAAATTTACCGGCCTATTCAAAATGGCTCACTGTGCTGTCTTTGCTTTGTCTGGCTGGCGGTTATTATCTGTCTGCCACAGCCAATGCGATCGACATGATGTTTCGTGTCTTTCCGATTTTGATTTTAGTGTTAATCGGCACGTATTTCTTTTTTACACAAAGCAGTGTCGCGTTTTTCCGCATGCTGTACAGAAAGAAACACAGCTTTTACAAAGGAACCAATATCATTGTGCGTTCCAACATGATATTCAGGCTGAAAGATCACGCACGCATGCTGTTTTTAACCTCTGTGATTACAGCAGTCATTTTAACCGCTACAGGTGTGATCTATATGTTTTATGCTGATTTAGAAAGACAGGAGGAGCAAAGCATTCCTCAGTCTGTTGCCTGGGTGGAAAAAGACGCTTCCCGCTTTCAGGTTATGAAGCCTGAGACGGCTGAGAGTACATTGAAAAGAGCAGATGCTGAGATTAAATATAAGGTGAATGCCACAGGTATTCCTGTTACATTTCAATCAGACTTGCCGTATGGAAACAGGAAAGCGGAAGCAGAGGCCTTGCTGATCTCAGAGAAAATCTATAATCAAGTCGCAAAGGAAAAAGGTTTTCCCGTTATTCATTTACAAGAAAATGAAGCGTTTATCAATGTTCCGTTTCAAATGATGGTGAAAGATACGTTCGGAGAAGGGGAAAAAGCAGCGTTTCATATGAAGTCAGGAAAATCACTTTCCTATGTCATGAAAAAGCAGCAAAACAAAGGGATATTGATGTCAGTCGGAGGAGTCAGCCGTTTATTGGTTGTCAGCGAAAAAAGCTTTGACAGCCTGACACAGGAGGTGCCGCTGAAGGATCAGACGAGAGTGGTAGGCTACGAGCTTGAGCATTGGCAGGAGACGGTGGACGTCTCTGAGAAGCTTGAAAACATGGTGCCAAAAGAACATACATCTGATTTTCAAACGCGTGCTCCGAGTTTTCAAGTTGTAAAGCAGGGAGTCGCACTAATGCTGTTTATCGGTCTGTTTGTCAGCGTGCTGTTTTTTATCGTTCAAGGGAGCATGCTGTATTTGCGGATGTTTACTGAAATAGAAGATACGAGAGTGCAAGTGTTAGCATTAAAGAGAATGGGGATTACGGACAAAGAGATTCACTCCATCCTTGGAAGACAAATTGGATTTTTGTTCTTCATCCCGTTTATCGCGGGCACGATTCACGCCGGTTTTGCGTATGTGGCGTTAAGCAACATGCTGAATGCTAACTTATTTCTTGAGGCCGTGATTGTCATCTTCATTTATTTTGTGTTCCAGGCTGTTTATTATATCGTCACTCGTCATATTTATAAGCGTGCTGTTCTCCAGCATATGTAATATGAAATCCGGTCTTCATCAGACCGGATTTTTTGATTTACTGAAATTCTCTTGTCAGATTTTTCGGTGTTTCTCCTTTGATAGCTGCGATCATGTTTTCAGCGGCCTGTTTACACATATTGAAGCGCACTTTCGCCGTTGCTGAGCCAATATGCGGCAGCAGGGTGACATTGTCGAGCTGCAAGAGCGGGTTGTCTTTTGCGACAGGTTCTTCTTCGTACACGTCTAAACCGGCACCGCGAATCCAGCCTTCTTGAAGAGCGCTGATGAGGGCTTTTTCATCAACCGTCTTTCCCCGGGAAATATTGACGAAAATTGCCGAATCCTTCATCAGTTTAAATTCACGTTCCCCGATCATGTGATACGTTTCGTCAGTCAGCGGAGTAATCAGCAGAACAAAATCTGATTGCTCCAGCAGTGTGTCAAGCTCAGCGTATTTGACGCCGATGCTTTCTTCAGTTTCTTGTTTGCGATGGCGGTTATGATAAAGCACGTCCATATCGAAACCGAATTTGGCGCGTTTGGCCGCTTGCTCGCCGATTCTGCCCATGCCGATAATGCCTAATGTTTGATGATGGACGTCAATGCCGAAAAGGTCTTCTTCTTCAACTGTACCCCATTTACCGGCCCGGACGAAACGGTCGAGTTCAGCAACACGTCTGGCCGATGATAGAATTAAAGAAAAGGCCAGATCGGCCACTGTGTCATCCAGTGTATAAGGCGTATGAGTGCCGACGACGCTTTTTTCTTTCATCGCTTCTATATCAAAATTATCGTAGCCGACGGATTGATTGCTGACGACCTTCAGCTTAGGAGCATGTTCAAGCAGCTCACTGTTGATGGACGGCCCAGATGTTCCAGTAGTTAAAAGCCCTTCAGCATCTTTCATTTTTTCGAATAGCACCTCTTGCGGAAGTGTATCCTCCTGCCATATCTCATAGCGGCAATGCTCACTGATCATGTTTTCAATCTCTTCAGGAATCGGTTTGGTGATAAATACAAATGGTTTCAACAAGGCTCCCCCTTTATGGCTGTTGTCTATTTTATTATATCGGAAAGAAATACAAGTTAGAAATATTGCTGCGTTTGTTAAAATTTCTGGTTCTTTTGAACTTAAAATGATCGCGATGACTGAAAAAATAGCAGCCTCTGCTTAAATAAGTTTTTTAATTATCTGAATTCGCCTATATTTTTTGTCAGACAAATCACCAAAATACCAGCAGAACCTGGATTATAGGATTCAATAAATATAAATTTTATTATCTTTGAAAGATATAAATTTTTGAGTTTTTATTTTACAGTCCATTTAGATCGTCTTTTGTTGAAAGCCTTTTCGCGGCCTGTTCCTATGCTATAATTCCTTACTGTAAGCTGGGTAAGAAGGCTTGCAATAACACAGGGATGGGAGATGAATAAAAATGGTTTCTTTAACATCAATTTTGGAACACAATCAGCAATTTGTCAGAGAGAAGAAGTACGAACCCTACAAAACGACAAAATTTCCTTCAAAAAAGCTCGTTATTGTTACCTGTATGGATACAAGACTCACAGAACTTCTTCCGCAAGCAATGGGGCTTAAAAACGGCGATGCTAAGATTGTAAAAAACGCGGGAGCCATCGTTTCTCACCCATTTGGAAGTGTCATGCGCAGCATATTGGTCGCCATTTATGAATTGCAGGCTGAAGAGGTTTGCATAATCGGCCACCATGAATGCGGGATGTCAGGCCTGAATGCGGCCTCGATTCTTGAAAAAGCAAAGGAACGCGGGGTAGAAGCAAGCTGCCTGAGTTTGCTTGATAACGCCGGATTAGATTTGAAAACCTGGCTGACTGGCTTTCACAGTGTGGAAGAAAGCGTTTCCCACAGTGTCAATCTGATCAAGAATCATCCGCTGCTGCCAAAAAAGCTGCCGGTTCACGGGCTTGTGATACACCCGGAGACAGGCAAACTTGACGTCGTGATTAACGGTTATGAAACTGAGCTCATAAAGACTAATCCATAAGGGAGGTTTTAACAAAATATGCGATTCTCTGGGAGATTCAAGGGATACAATTTGCAGAAATTTCAGAAAGACCTAATTGCAGGTATCGTAGTAGGAGTCGTGGCAATTCCTTTAGGGATGGCGTTTGCCATTGCCTCGGGAGTCGAGCCTGAATACGGGCTGTATACTGTTGTTGTGGCGGGGATCTGTATTTCTTTGTTCGGGGGATCTAAATATCAAATTGGCGGTCCGACAGGCGCGTTTGTCCCGATTTTATTCGGTATTGTGATGCAGTATGGTCTGGAAAATCTGCTGATAGCGGGGTTTATGGCAGGCGTCATGCTGGTGCTGTTCGGATTGTTTAAGCTCG
Source organism: Bacillus sp. AF23 (assembly GCF_020861455.1). NCBI lineage: Bacteria > Bacillati > Bacillota > Bacilli > Caryophanales > Bacillaceae > Bacillus > Bacillus sp. AF23. The sequence goes on along the minus strand of NZ_JAJHVY010000033.1, from coordinate 50,653 downwards.
GCAAAATTATGAAGTACGTGCCGAAGCCAGTTATCGTCGGGTTTACGGCTGGAATCGCCGTGTTAATCTTCACTGAACAAATCGCTAATTTTCTCGGTTTGAAAAACGTAGAAAAACATGAGAACTTTCATCACAACATGTTTGAAATTGCACAGAAGCTCGGCACCTTTAACGGATATGCCATTTTGACAGCAGTCATCGGACTTGTCATTTTGCTTGTATCCGCCAAAGTGATGCCAAAGATACCCGGAGCTTTATTGGCTCTTCTCATTTCTACGCTTGTTGCGGTTGTGTTTTTCCCTGACCGCATGGCAACGATTGGCTCAACCTATGGAGATATTCCTCGCCATTTGCCGGAATTTCAGTTTCCAGAGCTGACAATAGATAAAATGGTCATGCTGTTTCCGGCAGCGCTTGTCATCGCGCTTCTTGGCGGTCTCGAATCGATTTTATCCGCGATGGTTGCCGATAATATGAAAGGGTCAAAGCACGACAGCAACAAAGAGCTTGTCGGCCAGGGGATTGCGAATATGGCCGCGCCGCTGTTTGGCGGAATCCCGGCTACCGGAGCGATTGCGCGGACGGCAACCAATATTAAAAACGGAGCGGTTTCACCTGTCTCAGGTGTCGTTCACGGCGTCGTGGTTCTTCTTGTACTGCTTGTATTCGCGCCTTATGCTTCCCACGTTCCGCTTGCAAGTATGGCGCCGATATTGATGGTTGTCGCATGGAATATGAGTGAGCGGAAGGAAGTCGCAAACATGCTGAGGCTGAAAAACGCCGATTCCTTCATTTTAGCCGCTACCTTTGTCCTGACGGTTCTGTTTGATTTAATCGTCGGTGTGGCGACCGGATTGCTGCTCGCATTTGTGTTCTTCATCAGAAGAATGAGCGAAGCGACCCGTATTCACAATCAGGAGTCTCATCCAGCTCTTGCGAAAGCGGCTGAGAGGGGGCAGGGGACAGATCCTTCTGTCAGCATGTACTCCATAGAAGGGCCGCTGTTTTTCGGATCGATTGATTCGCTTGAATCGTCACTGTTAGAGCATGTACAGAAAAAGCCGAAGACCCTCATTTTACTCATGAATAAAGTGCATTACATGGATACGTCCGCAGAAGCGGTGCTTGTGAACATCATGAACAGAATTAAGCGCCACAACGGAAAGCTGATGATCGTAGGGCTGCAGTCTCAGCCTAAAGAGCTCCTGCATAAAACAGGCCTCTTTCACAAAATAGGAAAGCAGCATTTCTTTGATCATCATGATGAAATCACAGGATGAAAAAAACGGCCGACTGCGGCCGTTTTTTTATGCATGCTCAAATCGCTTTGTCAGTTTTTCTTGGTGGGCTTTCATCACGTCTTCTAAAGAAACGCCGTACATATCAGCAAGGATGGCGATATTTCCGATGACGTCTCCCATTTCTTCAATCAATTCTTGTTTTTGCTCAGCTCGTGTCGATTCTTTCTCATCCGGCCGGTCTCTGCCGATTTCATACGCCCTGACAGCCCGTGCCAGCTCTCCGGCTTCCTCCATTAAAAATCCGACTCGAATAAACGGTCCGTATTCCGTCCAGCCCCTTTTTTCGTAAAACTCTCTCATCCATTTTTCAGCATCAGCCAGCTGCAACATCATCACTCCTGCATTCTTTATGTATTTCATATTGATATTATCACATGAAGGTGGGACAATATATAGTGTGTTTTTTGAATGTTAACACGATATATAGATGCGGAGATGACGAAATGAAAACAATTTGTGTATTTGCGGGCTCAAACCCGGGGGGAAATGAAGCGTATAAAAGAAAAGCGACAGAGCTTGGCGTGTATATGGCAGAGCAGGGAATCGGCCTGGTATACGGAGGCTCGCGTGTAGGGTTGATGGGCGCGATTGCCGATGCGTTAATGGAAAACGGCGGCACCGCAATTGGCGTGATGCCAAGCGGCCTGTTCAGCGGAGAGGTTGTCCATCAAAATCTGACAGAGCTGATTGAAGTCAACGGCATGCACGAACGGAAGGCAAAAATGAGCGAACTGGCTGACGGCTATATCGCCATGCCGGGCGGTTTCGGTACATATGAAGAATTATTTGAAGTGCTTTGCTGGGCGCAGATCGGCATTCATCAAAAACCGATCGGACTGTATAATGTCAACGGATATTTTGAACCGATGATGAAAATGGTCAAATACAGCATTCAAGAAGGATTTTCTAACGACTCTCATCTTAAACTGATCCACAGCTCTTCACGGCCTGATGAGTTAGTTGAGCAAATGAAGAATTACTCATATCCGATTTTAGAGAAAAAGTGGACAGAAATTTAATGAGCCATTTAAAGCTTATATCCGAGTTTTCTCGACAATGTGAGGTTTCCTGAAGGAAATCTCTTTTTTAGTTTCTTTTAGGTTACATAGTATAATTTACTATAATAAAGGACTTTTTCACTAGTTTGGACAGGCGTAATAAGCATAGGCGAGGAGGGGATGAAAATGGCAACATTATCAGATGTGGCGAAAAAAGCAAATGTTTCGAAAATGACGGTATCAAGAGTGATCAATCATCCTGAGACGGTGACAGACGAATTAAAAAAACTTGTTCATTCCGCGATGAGAGAGCTGAATTACATCCCTAATTATGCGGCAAGGGCGCTCGTGCAAAACAGAACACAGGTTGTCAAACTGCTGATTCTCGAGGAAATGGATACGACAGAACCGTATTACATGAACCTGTTAACCGGAATCAGCCGGGAGCTGGATCGCCATCATTATGCTTTGCAGCTTGTGACAAGAAATTCTCTTAATATTGGCCAATGTGACGGCATTATTGCCACCGGCTTGAGAAAGAACGATTTTGAAGGTGTAATAAAAGCTTTTGAGAAGCCGCTCGTCGTATTTGGGCAAAATGAAATGGGCTATGACTTTATCGATGTGAATAACGAAAAAGGCACTTTTATGGCAACCCGCCATGTCATGGGACTGGGGAAGCGGGAGATTGTCTTTTTTGGCATTGATTTAGATGAGCCTTTCGAACGCTCGAGAGAACAGGGGTATATTCGTGCGATGAATGAAAGCTTTAAAAAAACGAATATGTTTCGGATCGATAACAGTTCTAAAAAAAGTGAATGCCTTGCAAGAGAAGTACTGGAATCCCTGAACAATCAGGCAGCGTTTGTCTGCGCATCCGACCGAATCGCGCTCGGCGTCATTCGTGCGGCGCAATCGCTTGGAAAACGAATTCCGGAAGACGTTGCGGTTACCGGGAATGATGGCGTATTTCTTGATCGCATCTCCTCGCCACGGTTGACTACAGTCAGACAGCCAGTAGTTGAAATGGGTGAGGCCTGTGCGAGAATGCTGCTGAAAAAAATGAATGAAGACGGCGCTCCCCAAGGGCATCTATTTTTTGAGCCGGAGTTAATTGTGCGTGAATCGACTCTGTAAGAGCCTTATTCTGTTATCGGTAACAAGGCAAAAAGGATTGTTCCTGCGATTTCATCATGATACTTTCAAACTTGAGCCGGATATAAAACGGAAATCAAAGGGGGAGACATGATGGAATATGCAGCGATTCATCATCAGCCGTTCAGTTCTGATGCTTATTCTTATGACGGGCGGACAGTGCATATTAAGATTCGGACGAAAAAAGGTGATGCCGATCACATTCGATTGATTTGGGGTGACCCTTATGAGTACAGCGGCGGCAGGTGGTCGGCAAACGAGCAGCTGATGAGGAAGATCGCCGCAACAGACATGCATGATTATTGGTTTGCTGAAGTGGTGCCGCCATTTAGGCGTTTGCAATATGCGTTTGTTGTAACAGACCAGCATGAAGACATCTTTTTCGGAAGCTCAGGTGTATGCCCTTATACCGAAAAAACGCTGGAGACGATCCATTATTATTTTAAACTTCCATTTGTTCATGAGGCCGATACATTCCAAGCGCCTGAGTGGGCAAAAGCAACGGTTTGGTATCAAATTTTTCCGGAGCGTTTTGCAAATGGAAGAGAAGACCTGTCACCGGAGGGTGTGTTACCGTGGGGGAGCAAGGACCCGGACGCAAATGATTTTTTTGGGGGAGATTTGCAAGGGATTATCGATAAGCTTGATTATTTAGAGGATTTAGGGGTTAACGGAATTTATCTAACTCCGATCTTTTCCGCGCCTTCCAATCATAAATACGACACATTGGATTACTATACCATTGATCCGCATTTTGGAGATCCGGAGCTTTTTCGCACATTGGTCAGCCGCCTTCATCAGCGGGGGATGAGAATTATGCTTGATGCTGTTTTTAATCATATAGGCAGCTCTTCTCCGCAGTGGCAGGATGTTGTGAAAAACGGAGCTCAATCCCGCTATAAAGACTGGTTCCATATTCACTCGTTTCCTGTCACAGAAGGCAAATATGATAGGTTTGCGTTTACACCCGAGATGCCAAAGTTAAATACGGCTCATCCCGAGGTACAGAGATATTTGCTTGATATTGCTTTGTACTGGATTCGCGAATTTGACATTGACGGCTGGCGCTTAGACGTGGCAAATGAAGTGGATCACGCTTTTTGGAAGACATTTAAGCAAGCCGTATCAGCAGAAAAGCCTGACGTTTATATTTTGGGGGAAATCTGGCATTCTTCCGAACCTTGGCTTAGAGGAGATGAATTTCATGCGGTGATGAACTATCCTTTTACAGAACCTATGACTGAGTATTTTGCTGACCGGGAGATTCCAGCCTCGCGCATGGCCCACCGGTTAAATGCACATTTGATGACTGGGATGAAGCAGGTCAATGAGGTGATGTTTAATTTACTGGATAGCCATGATACAAAACGTCTTTTGACAAGGTGCCGCAATGACGGAAAAAAAGCACGTGCTTTGCTGGCCTTTATGTTTGCCCAGACAGGTTCACCATGCATCTATTACGGAACGGAAATCGGATTGGACGGCGAAAATGATCCATTATGCCGGAAATGTATGGTGTGGGAAAAAGAGAAGCAAAACCAAGAGATGCTTACATTTATGAAACGGTTAATTGCTTTACGCAAACAGGAAAACACTTTATTGACTTATGGAGATCTTGAGTGGAATCTGCTGGATGATCAAAACGATTTTATCCGCTTTTCGAGGACGCTCGATGAAAAAAAACTGATTTACTTCTTCAATCAGGGGAACGCGGCTCAACATGTCAGTTTGCGAGATTTGAAAATTGATCGCTATCAGAAAATCTACGATGCGTGGACAGAGCAGCCGCTTCATTATGAAGATGTGATTGCCGTTCAGCCGGGGGAATTTTTTATTTTGGGTGCTGCTGACACTGTATAAATTCTGTTATCGGTAACAAGCTGAAACTTCTTGTAACCGCTTTCGAGAGAACAATACAATTGTTATAGATTCATCAATAAAAGGGGGAAAAGAGATGGCAGTTTTTAAAAAGGGCTTCGCCTTATTGGCGGCATCAGTCCTGACATTCGGCCTTGCCGCCTGCTCAAATTCAAAAGATCCGGCAAGCTCGGACGGTAAAAAGGTACTGAATGTGTCTGTCGAAGAAACCTATAAAGAATACATTGAAAGCATCAAAGCGAAGTTTGAAAAAGAGAATGATGTCACAATAAAAGTCGTTGAAAAGCAAATGTTCGATCAATTGGAAGCGCTTCCCCTTGATGGCCCGGCGGGGAACGCACCTGATGTTATGCTAGCAGCGTACGACCGGATCGGCGGTTTGGGCCAGCAAGGACATTTGCTTGACGTTAAGCCATCTAACACAAAAAGTTTTGGCGATAAAGAAATGCAGCAGGTGACAATTGACGGCAAGGTGTATGGAATGCCGCTGGTCATTGAAACACTTGTTTTATACTACAACAAAGATCTTTTAAAAACAGCGCCAAAAACATTTAAAGACCTTGAAAAATTAGCGGAGGATTCCCGCTTTGCGTTTGCTTCGGAAAAAGGAAAATCAACCGGATTTTTAGCGAAATGGACTGACTTTTATATGTCGTACGGTTTATTGGCAGGTTACGGCGGATATGTATTTGGAAAAAATGGCACAGATTCCGGGGACATCGGCCTGAACAATAAAGGGGCAGTAGAAGCTGTGAAGTATGCGGAGAAATGGTTTAAAACCTATTGGCCAAAAGGCATGCAAGACAATTCAAGCGCCGACGATTTTATTCAGCAGATGTTTATAGATGGCAAAGCGGCTGCTATCATCGGCGGACCTTGGTCAGCTGCCAACTATAAAGAGGCTAAATTGAACTACGGAGCGGCTCCTATCCCGACATTGCCAAACGGAGAAGAATATGCCCCTTTTGCCGGCGGCAAGGGCTGGGTTGCTTCAAAATATACAAAAGAACCCGAACTGGCTGAAAAATGGCTTGAGTATGCTACAAATGACGCCAATGCTTACGTTTTTTATGAGGATACAAACGAAGTTCCGGCCAACACAGCTGCAAGAAAGAAAGCGGATGAGCAAAAAAATGAGCTCACGTCAGCTGTGATTAGACAATATGAAACAGCGACACCGACTCCGAATATTCCGGAAATGGCTGAGGTATGGACAGGAGCGGAAAGTTTGATTTTTGATGCGGCTTCAGGAAAAAAAGCGGCACAACAATCAGCGGATGATGCTGTAAACGTCATGAAGGAAAATATAAAAGAAAAGTATGTGAAATAAAACGGCGGGACAGCGTCCGGAAGAATAGAGGGCGAAAAAATGAATAAACACCACACACTTGCAAAGCAAATACGAAAGGCAGGGCTTTTATCGGTCATTCCAGGGCTTGGGCAGATGGCGAATCAGCAGTTTTCAAAGGGGATCTTGTTTCTGGCCATCACAGGTTTGTTTGTTTTTGAATTATGCGTTTTCGGTATTCAGGCGCTAACCGGATTGATGACATTGGGAAGTGTTCCCGGTGAGGATCACTCACTGTTTATGCTGATTGAAGGCACGCTGCAATTGATCGTGACAGTGATTTTCCTCATGTTCTATATCTTTAATATTTTTGATTCGCGTAAGACCGCCGCTATGAAAGCGGCGGGTTTGAAGGTCAATACAACGGCCAGGGACATGATCTGTCATGCGGGAGATAAAGGGTTTCCATATTTATTTACACTGCCGGCATATATCATGATGGTGTTTGTGATTATTTTTCCGGTTTTGGTGACTCTGTTTGTTGCATTAACAAACTATGATTTTTATCATATTCCGCCTAATCGTCTGATTGACTGGGTCGGTTTTGAAAATTTTTTGAATATTTTTTTCCTCGGCTCCTATCGTGAAACATTTGTGAATGTACTGGGCTGGACGATCATCTGGACAATCTGTGCGACAACGCTGCAAATCATTTTGGGTATCTTGACGGCCCTTTTCGTCAATCAGGATTTTATCAAAGGCAAGCGGATATATCGAATGATCTTCTTATTTCCATGGGCTGTTCCGGCTTTTATTACAATCATGAGTTTTTCCAACATTTTTAACGACAGCATAGGAGCGATGAATGCACAGGTGATTCCATTATTGAATCACCTGCCGTTTGTAGAGCTGCCGGCGATCGCGTGGAAGACCGATCCTTTCTGGACGAAGACGGCCCTCATTATGATTCAGACCTGGCTCGGTTTTCCTTATATTTATGTCATGGTAACAGGCGTGCTTCAGGCGATTCCAGGTGAACTGTATGAAGCGGCAAAGATTGACGGGGCCACGTTTCTTCAGCGTTTTAAACATATTACTTTCCCGATGATTTTATTTGCGACAGCACCCGTGATGATTACCCAGTATACGTTTAATTTCAATAATTTCTCGATCATCTACTTATTTAATGAGGGAGGACCGGGCAGCGCGGGAGCGGGCGCCGGGTCGACCGATATTTTAATTTCTTGGATTTATAAACTGACAACAGGCACATCACCGCAATATTCTGTTGCGGCGGCTGTTACACTGTTAATTTCTTTCATTGTCATTGGAATTTCCCTGATTGCTTTTAAAAAATCGAATGCCTTTGGCAATGAGGAGGTTATGTAGGTGAACGCGAGAACTGCCAGAATGCTTAATAGGATTTGTACCTATTTATTTTTGACGCTTTTAAGTATCGTCATTCTGTATCCGCTGCTGATTACCGCATCATCCGCTTTCCGTGTAGGGAATGTGGCGGCTTTTCAGCTTGATTTTTCGGGTTCTTGGACTTTGGACCATTTTAAGCGGCTATTTGACGAGACGCTTTATCTTCATTGGTATGGCAATACACTAATCATCGCGCTATCGGTCATGGTGTTGCAGGTTACGATTGTGACACTTGCCGGGTATACGTACAGCCGCTATCGGTTTGCAGGCAGGAAAAAGAGCCTGGTATTCTTTTTAATCATTCAAATGGTGCCGACGATGGCAGCGCTGACTGCTTTTTACGTCCTGGCCATGCTGATAGGCGCACTCGATCAATACTGGTTTTTGACAGCAATTTATATCGGCGGCGGAATTCCGATGAACACGTGGCTGATGAAGGGTTATTTTGATACTGTACCGAGAGAAATCGATGAAGCAGCGCGAATTGATGGAGCCGGACATCTGAGGATTTTCGCTTCAATTGTTTTGCCGCTTGTTAAGCCGATGCTTGCGGTACAAGCGCTTTGGGCATTTATGGCACCGTTTGGCGACTATTTGCTGGCAAAGTTTTTGCTTCGCACACCGGAAAGACTGACCATCGCTGTGGGGCTGCAATCATTCATTTCAAACCCGCAGCAGCAAAAAGTCGCCCTGTTTGCGGCAGGAGCGATACTTGCCGCACTGCCGATATGCATTTTGTTCTTTTTTCTCCAAAAGAACTTTGTGTCCGGGCTGACAGCCGGCGGGACAAAGGGGTAGTTCGATGAAGAATCTGCAAAATGAAAGCTTTATCATTCGCTGTCTTAAAGCGGCCGCATCTCCATCGGGCGTTTGCCGTTATGGGAATACATTCAGCTGGCTGCAGCTCACCTTTCTCTTTATGTTTTTGACGGCCTGTTTGATGGCGCCGTTTACGATTTCGTTTATAAAAATGGATCGTTTTAACGTTCAATCCTTCATGCCGTCAGCTATGCAAAAGGTTAATGATCGATTTGCTGATCAATTACAAGGCTTTCAAATAAGAAACGGAAAACTGACAGGCGGGAAGAGCTCTGATCGGATTGAAGATGGACAGAATTTGCTGGCGGTTGATATGGAGCATGAGTTTAAGGCAAGCGGTGAAAATGGGCGTTTAAAAGTAACTGGATATGATAACGCAATCATATTTCAGTCTGAGCATCTGATCATCACCGATCAAAATGGAACGGGTTTTTCTGTCCGCTATGCGAAAATGGACGCCAAGCTTAAGAATCCAAACACCCATGATGTAGTGAGCCTTATCAATGAATGGTGGCTGGCACAGTATAAGCCGATGATCATGATGCTGGCATGTGCGGTGATTTTTATGATCCAGTTTTTTTTGATTGCTGTTCTTGCGGGAGGCATGTGGATCACAAAATTATCAAACATGATTTCTATTGCGTCATTCCAGGAAGCGGCATCTATAGCGATTTGCGCATCAGCACTGCCGGCATTTGTGGCAGCTGCTGTCGGCATGGTTCATTTTGACTTGATCACTGTATTGATGATCCATTCGTGTGGCGTCACTTTGATGATCTCTTTTACATTTAGATATTTGGCCAAAACCCGCCGTTATAAAGGAGACTTACATTCGGGAGGAAAATATGATAAATCAGCGGTTATTTGAGATTGATGAATGGAAAATCAAAACTAATCATTTTCAAAAGGAACATATGCGGCTGCAGGAAAGCCTGACTTCTCTTGCAAACGGCTATATGGGAGTCAGGGGAAATTTTGAAGAAGGCTATTCAGGCGACAGTCATCAAGGCACATATATCGCAGGCGTGTGGTTCCCTGACAAAACGCGGGTAGGCTGGTGGAAAAACGGGTATCCGGAATATTTCGGAAAAGTAATCAATGCGATGAACTTTATTGGCATAGATTTATATATTGACGATAAAAAAGTCGATCTTTATCAAACTCAAATTGAATCATTTGAGTTAGAACTCAATATGAAAGAAGGAATTCTGCGGCGAAGCGCTGTTGTCCGCATTCAGGATAAAACGGTCAGAATCAGATCGGAGCGATTTCTTAGCCTTGCCGTTAAAGAGCTTTGTGCGATTCATTACGAAGCAGAGTGCCTGACGGAAGATGCTGTCATTACACTTGTTCCTTACCTGGATGGAAATGTCGCAAATGAAGATTCTAACTACCAGGAACGATTTTGGCAGGAAGAAGCGAAAGGGGCTGATTCTCACCGCGGCCATGTAGTGGCAAAAACGATCGAAAATCCGTTTGGAACACCTCGCTTTACTGTTTCGGCCGTAATGGCGAACGTGACTGAAGGCTTTGTCAGTGAAAGCTATAAAACAGCAGGCATGTATGCTGAGAATCGCTACAGCTATCAAACGAAGGCTTCTTTAAAAAAATTTATTATTGTCACGACTTCCCGTGATTATCTGGAGGCAGAGCTTCTATCGAAAGGCAAGGAGCTTTTGGCGGATATTCTTGAGAACGGATATGAGGAAGCAAGACGAAGGCACACTGATCAATGGAAGGAAAGATGGGCAAAAGCAGACATAGTGATTAAAGGGGATGAGGAACTTCAGCAAGGAATCCGCTACAATATCTTTCAGTTATTCTCGACATATTACGGGGGCGATGCCCGTTTGAATATCGGGCCGAAAGGATTTACAGGCGAAAAATACGGAGGTGCCGCCTATTGGGATACTGAGGCATATGCCGTGCCGATGTATTTGGCTGCTGCCGATCCGGAAGTGACGAAACACCTGCTTTTATACCGTTATCACCATCTGGAGGCTGCCAAACGAAATGCCGCAAAATTGGGACTGAAGGGGGCGCTTTACCCGATGGTGACGTTTACAGGAGATGAATGCCACAACGAATGGGAGATCACCTTCGAAGAAATTCACCGCAATGGTGCGATTTGCTATGCGATCTGCAATTATGTCAATTATACAGGCGACCGTGACTACATGGAAGAATACGGGATAGATGTTCTCGTGGAAGTCAGCAGATTTTGGGCTGACCGCGTTCACTTCTCGAAACGAAAAAACAAATATATGATCCACGGCGTCACAGGGCCGAATGAATATGAAAACAATGTCAACAACAATTGGTATACGAATGTAATCGCGGCTTGGACGTTGGAGTATACATTAGAAAATATTGAAAGGATTTCAGCGGAAAAACGCCGCCTTCTTGATGTGCAGGAAGAAGAACGGAAGGTGTGGAGAGATATTATCCGGCAGATGTACTATCCGTATAGTGAAGAACTGCAAATTTTCATTCAGCATGACACATTCTTGGACAAAGACCTGCGATCGGCAGCAGAATTAGATCCAACTGAGCGGCCGCTTTATCAGAATTGGTCATGGGACAAAATTCTGCGCTCCAATTTTATTAAGCAGGCAGATGTTCTTCAAGGCATTTATCTTTTTCATGACCGTTTTACAATGGAAGAAAAACGGCGAAACTTTGAATTCTATGAACCGATGACCGTTCATGAATCGAGCCTGTCGCCCTCTGTCCATGCGGTTCTCGCAGCCGAACTCAAGATGGAAAAGAAAGCGCTAGAATTATATAAGCGTACAGCAAGGCTTGATCTTGACAACTACAATCATGACACGGAAGAAGGCCTGCACATTACATCAATGACGGGAAGCTGGCTCGCGATCGTGCAGGGCTTTGCCGGCATGCGTATCACGAATGAGACGCTGTTATTTGCTCCGTTGTTGCCGAAAGAATGGGACGGATATTCGTTCAACATCAATTATCGAAATCGCTTAATCAATGTGACGGTTGACGAAAAGAGCGCCATCTTTGAGCTTTTAAAAGGCGAGCCGCTGCACATGAAAGTTTATGAGGAACCGGTTGTGCTAACTGAACGATGTGAAAGGAGAACGCCTGATGAGTAGATGGTGGAAGGAAGCTGTCGTTTATCAAATTTACCCGCGCAGTTTTTATGATTCCAATGGAGATGGATTCGGGGATTTGCAAGGCGTGATTCAAAAGCTGGATTACATCAAACGTCTCGGGGCGGATGTGATCTGGCTCTCGCCGGTGTTTGATTCCCCGCAGGATGATAACGGCTATGACATCAGCGACTACAGAAACATGTACGCAAAATTTGGGACAAATGAAGATATGTTTCAGTTAATTGATGAAGTGCATCAGCGCGGAATGAAAATCATCATGGATTTGGTTGTGAACCACACGTCGGATGAGCATGCGTGGTTTGACGAAAGCCGCAAGTCGAAGGACAATCCTTACCGGGATTATTATTTTTGGAAAGATCCAAAACCGGACGGATCTGAGCCCAATAACTGGGGATCAATCTTCTCAGGCCCGGCGTGGACGCTTGATGAACGGACGGGGCAATATTATTTGCACTACTTTTCGAAAAAGCAGCCTGATTTAAACTGGGAAAATGAAGCGGTACGCCGGGAAGTTTATGATTTGATGAGGTTCTGGATGGATCAAGGCGTTGACGGCTGGCGGATGGATGTGATCGGCTCCATTTCCAAATACGTCGATTTTCCGGACTACGAAACAGATGACAGCCGCCGCTATATCGTCGGCTGCTATCATTCAAACGGCCCCCGCCTGCATGAGTTTATTCAAGAAATGAACCGGGAAGTTCTTTCTCATTACGATTGCATGACGGTGGGAGAGGCAAACGGTTCCGATACAGAAGAGGCGAAAAAGTATACGGATGAAAGCAGACATGAGCTGAATATGATCTTTACGTTTGAACATATGGATATTGATTCGGAACCGCATTCGCCAAATGGAAAATGGCAGCTCAAGCCGTTTGATCTGGTCGCTTTAAAGAAGACGATGACAAGGTGGCAGAACGCGTTAATGAATGTCGGCTGGAATACCCTGTATTTTGAAAATCATGATCAGCCAAGGGTCATTTCCCGCTGGGGCAATGATGGCGAGCTGCGAAAGCAGTGTGCAAAAGCATTTGCAACGGTTCTTCACGGTATGAAAGGAACCCCGTTTATTTACCAGGGAGAAGAAATCGGCATGGTCAACAGTGATATGCCGCTGGAAATGTATGATGATCTTGAAATAAAAAATGCATACCGTGAACTGGTCATCGAAAACAAAACGATGTCAGAAAAAGATTTTCTAAAAGCCGTAACGAAAAAAGGAAGAGATCACGCGAGAACACCGATGCAATGGGATGCCGAAAAACATGCGGGATTCACAGCCGGAAACCCTTGGATAGCGGTAAATTCCCGCTATCATGAAATCAATGTGCAAGAGTCCTTGGACGATCAAGATTCGATTTTCTACTACTACCAGAAGCTTATTCAATTACGAAAGCAATATCAGATCATAATAGACGGAGATTATCAGCTGCTGCTGGAGGATGACCCGCAAATCTTCTCTTACATCCGTGAATATCAAGGGGAAAAGCTTCTCGTCGTTGTGAATTTATCAGAAGACAAGGCTCAGTTCGAATTGCCTCAGGAACTGATTCATGAGCGTTGGAAAGTGCTCATTTCCAACTATTCGCAGGAGAGAGCTGACATGAAGCATATTTGCCTTGAACCCTATGAAGCTATGATGGGTATCAGCATATGAAAGCGGTCATTTTTGATTTAGACGGGGTGATCACAGATACTGCTGAATATCATTTTCTCGCTTGGAAGCACATAGCAGAACAAATCGATATTCCCTTTGACCGCAGTATGAATGAAAGCCTCAAAGGAATCAGCAGAGAAAAGTCGCTTGAAAACATACTTATTTATGGCGGAGCGGAAGCAACATATACAAATGCGGAGAAACAAGATCTTCTGCACCAAAAAAACAAATATTATCAGACGTTGATCAGCAAATTGACGCCGGAAGATCTTTTGCCGGGAATCGGCAGGCTTCTTCGTGAATTAAAAGTCGAAAATATAAAAATCGGGTTAGCGTCTTCAAGTCGCAACGCCCCCGAGATTTTAAGACGTTTGGAGATTATTGATGATTTTCATGCCATTGTTGACCCGACGGCTCTTGCGAACGGAAAACCTGATCCCGAAATATTTTTAACGGCCGCGGCGCTGCTTGGCGTCTCCCCGGCTGATTGTGCGGCAGTAGAAGACGCTGAGGCGGGAATTGCCGCCATTAAATCTGCCGGAATGTTTGCGGTTGGAGTCGGCTATGAACAATCAATGCATGATGCCGATCTGATTGTAAGGCAAACTTGCGATTTGACGTTTGAGGTGCTGAATGAAGAGTGGAAGTCGTATACAATAAATCGTATTCAAAAATGAACGGAGGGAAAAGGGACTGCATTTCTGATGTTTCGTATGTATGTTTCTCTTGTTAGTGAGAGAGTTCCTTCAGCATTAAAAAACCTGCAAGAGACATGTCTCTTGCAGGTTGCTGTATTACTTTTGATCTTCTGAGTTGCGAGTCAGAATTTTGTCAATCAGGCCGTATTCAAGCGCTTCTTCAGCAGACTTGAAGTTATCGCGGTCTGTGTCGCGTTCGATCACTTCAAGAGGCTGGCCAGTACGTTCAGCAAGCACTTTGTTTAATTTGTCGCGAAGCAAGAGAATACGTTTCGCGGCAATTTCAATTTCTGTCGCTTGACCTTGAGCTCCGCCAAGAGGCTGGTGAATCATGACTTCACTGTTTGGAAGCGCATAGCGTTTGCCTTTTTCTCCGGCAGCAAGCAAGAACGCGCCCATTGATGCAGCCATACCGATACAAATTGTAGATACCTTCGGCTTAATAAACTGCATGGTATCATAGATCGCCATACCGGCTGTGATAGAGCCGCCCGGGCTGTTGATATAAATAGAAATATCTTTTTCAGGGTCTTCCGCTTCTAAGAATAAAAGCTGTGACACGATGGAGTTCGCAACGTTGTCATCAATCGCAGATCCAAGCATGATGATACGATCCTTTAATAAACGAGAATAAATGTCATACGCTCTTTCCCCGCGGTTCGTTTGTTCAATGACTGTAGGTATTAAATTCATAATGCTCCTCCTTCACCTTTTAGGTAAGTATGTAGTTACATGATACATTTTTGGTCAATAAAGGTCAAACAAAAAGCTGGCTTGACATGTAAACTCTTCTCTTTTTCCCATTTTCCCCAAAAATACAACGGTTCAAACCATCGTATGTGAGCTTCTGAAAGAAGGTGATGTGTCTTCTTAAAAAAACAGCCCTTTAAAATAGAGGGTTGTTATTTCGGCTGAAATACCGTATAATGAGTTATGCTGACGTTATCATCACGCAGTGAAAATATGTCAATATGCGCTCGTAGCTCAGTTGGATAGAGCGGTGGTTTCCGGTACCACGTCTGCCGGGGGTTCGAATCCCTCCGAGCGCGTCCAATAGAACAACAGGAAAGACAAGGGTTTGGCATTTGCCGCTCTTGTCTTTTTTGTATGTTTTTAAGTTCGTAGAAAATTTGTCTAAGAATTTATCCAGATCCTACATATGCTGATATCGGAATCAAATTTTATTGGGAGTGAAATATATGGGATCAACACAGTTAACAGGGCGTGTAATCTTCAAAGGGGACCCCGGCTATACACAGGCAGTTAAGAATTGGAACCCTTATGTTGATGTCTATCCTCTTGTCTTTGTTTTTGCACAAGATTCATACGATGTTAGTAATGCTATTAAATGGGCTCGTGAGAATAATGTGCCCTTACGTGTCAGAAGTGGTCGCCATGCTCTAGATAAGAACCTTTCAGTAGTAAGTGGAGGAATTGTTATTGATGTGAGTGACATGAATAAAGTTTTCTTAGATGAAGAAAACGCGATTGCAACCGTTCAAACTGGCATTCATGTTGGCCCGCTTGTAAAAGGATTAGCTCGAGATGGTTTTATGGCTCCGTTTGGAGACAGCCCAACAGTTGGAATCGGAGGAATTACGATGGGCGGTGGATTTGGAGTAGTCTCACGATCGATTGGCCTTATAAGTGATAACCTTCTCGCACTGAAAACGGTAGATGCAAAAGGCAGGATTATTCACGCAAATCAATCTTGCAATGAGGATTTACTATGGGCTTCTAGAGGTGGCGGCGGAGGAAACTTTGGATATAATACCCAATATACTTTCAAAGTTCATCGTGCCCCTAAAACAGCAACTGTCTTCAATATTATTTGGCCATGGGAACAATTGGAGACGGTTTTTAAAGCCTGGCAGAAATGGGCGCCGTTTGTAGATGAACGATTAGGATGCTACCTTGAAATTTACAGCAAAGTAAATGGTTTGTGTCATGCAGAAGGAATTTTCCTCGGTCCAAAAAATGAATTGATTAAATTATTAAATCCTTTATTAAATGCTGGAACTCCAACACGAGCAGATATCAAAACATTATCCTATCCAGATGCTATAGATTTCTTAGACCCTGACGAACCCATCCCTGGCAGAAATGATCAGAGTGTTAAATTCTCCTCAGCCTGGGGACATGATCTTTGGTCTGACGAACCCATTTCAATCATGAGAAAATTCTTGGAAGAGGCCACTGGAGCAGACTCCAACTTCTTTTTTATAAATTGGGGGGGTGCTATAAGAAGAGTACCTAAAGACGAAACAGCCTTTTTTTGGCGCCATCCACTGTTTTATACGGAATGGACGGCTAGTTGGCAAAATAAATCACAAGAAGCTTCAAACCTTGCCTCAGTTGAAAGAGTACGTCAGCTGATGCAACCATATGTAGCAGGTTCATATGTTAATGTTCCAGATCAAAACATTGAAAATTTCGGAAAAGAATATTATGGTGCAAACTTTGCAAGGCTTCGAAAAATAAAAGCGAAATATGATCCCGAAAATTTATTTTGTTTTCCACAAAGCATCCCGCCAGCTCGTTAAAAATTAATTCGTTTCGAAAAGAAAACCCCCTGAGTTTATAACTTTAATTAAAAAATAGATGGAATCAATAACTCATACTACAAAAGCATTTGAATGGTTTCCGCTACCACGTCTGCCGGGGAGCGAATCCCTCCGAGCGCGTCCAATAGAACAACAGGAAAGACAAGGGCTTGGCATTTTGGCGCTTTTGTCTTTTTTGTTTTATAAAAATTTCCCGCTGAAACATAAATATTCCTTCTCTCGGGCACCTTATGAGATGTACGATATGAATTTGCAAGGAGGATGAACATGGGTATTTTAAGCGGAAACCCGCAGGAAGAACCGATGCATTACGGTGAGGTATTCAGTTTGTGGAGTTATGTGATGGCGGGAAATAAAATGATCGGCAATTACCAGATGTTATTGCATCATGTTGGTGATGGCGATTTAAAGAAGCTGCTTCGTGAGTCCATCGAGAAATGCCAAGATGAAATCAAACAGGTCAGCAATATCCTGAAAGAAAATGGCGTGGGGCTTCCGCCCGCTTCTCCTGAGCCGCCGGATGCAGATCTTAACGACATTCCGCCGGGCGCGCGGTTTCTCGATCCGGATGTGGCCGCATCTGCAGCGGCGCAAAATGCAGCCGGTCTTGTGACATGCAGCAAAATTATGGGGCAGTCGATTCGCGAAGACATCGCCATGATGTTTGGGCAATTTCATATGACCAAGGCGGCAACAGGGGCAAAATACTTAAGGCTGCTGAAAAACAAAGGCTGGCTCATCCCGCCGCCGCTTCATCTTCATAAACATCAAGATGATGAGTAAAAGATAAAAGGCATATACAGCTTTCTGTATATGCCTTTTATGATCTAAGACGTAAGACGCAGGCCGATGACGCCGGCAAGTATCAGGCAAAGAGAAATCAGCTGAGAAAGCTGAAACCGTTCCTTAAACCAAATCAGGCTGACTGCTGTTACGCCTATGCTGCCTATACCGGTCCAGACGGCATAAGCAACACCGGAAGGCAGGACTTGCATGGCCTGTGAAAGACAGTAAAAAGATAAAGCAAATCCGGCAGTCATCACAATAATCGGCCATTTTTTCTTTGTGCCGTCTATATATTTCATGGCGATGGCAGCTATAATTTCTTCTATACCCGCAATAAATAATAAAAACCACGCCATTATTTTTCACCTCTCGGCTGAGTTTTATTTTCTTTTGTGAAAAGCTTCATTCCTAAAATACCGGCTAGCAGCAGCATCAAAAAGAAGATTTGCGCTGCTGAGAAGGATTCGCCTAAGAAGATCCCGGTCGTGTAGGTTCCGACCGTTCCAATTCCGACAAATACGGTATACGCCGCGGCCATAGGAATTTTTCGATAAGAGCGGATTAACAGTATAAAGCTTATCGCTATTAATAGAAAAACGATAATCCAATCAAAAAGCGAATCCGCATGTTTGAGGGAGGAGGCCCAAACCACTTCTAGAAGCCCTGCTATCAAAACAAGTACCCAATACAACAGTAACACCTCTTTTTATGAATGAACGTCAGTCATTTTTAGGTATTAAAAAATGAGCGGTGTCACCCAGTCATTTTTTAAGCTTTACCTAAGCTCCGTTTTAAGAATGTGAAAATTTCTTTTTTAGATACTTCAAGGTTTTCATCTTGTTCAAACCCGATATAAAACCGTTCTGCTGTGTTCTCAACCAAATTGATGATGGTTCTTGCCGTCCACTTTGCATTGATGCCTTCGATCACATCTTGGCTGTCGATCGCCTTGTTGATGATGTTCTCGAGCCAAGAATAATAAGGCTGATAAATGGTCTCCCATTTTTCCATGGAATGGTCGATGGCAAGCCCCGAATAGCAGAGGACAATAATATCTTTATGGCGCTCTGTGATGTGAAACGTCTCATCAATTAAGGTTTGTAAGACGGTCCAAAAATCTTCCTCGCCATTCAGTCTTCCTTTGATTTGCTCTAGCGTATGAGTGAGAAGGTTTTCCGCAATGGCCGGAATCAGAGCATTTTTGGATGAAAAATATAAATAAAACGTTCCTTGGGCAGTGCCGGCTTTTTTTACGATCTCTGAGATGGAGGCTTTATCGAGTCCCTTTTCCGAAATGACTTCAATCGCCGCCTGCAGAATCTTTTCATATTTTCCTGATGTTTGTTTTGGCACGAGGAACACCTCCTGTAATGACTGACTATCATTCATTTTATCTCGAGTGATGGCGTTTGTAAAGCGAAAAAAGAAGCAAGAGAAACTCCTGCTTCTTATTTATCATAATCAATCGCGGCTTTCGGGAGCCCGGTATACTTTGCCCAATAGTAAATCGCAAGCGAGCCGATGGCAACCAATATGAGATCGACGGGATTGCTGATAATGCCTAAGCCATGCCCGAAAGAGCCGATATAGGAAAAAATCAGCATCATGACATAAAATCCGACGAGCCACCAGGCTGATTTCAGCTGCTGGGCCAGGCTGACGTCTTCTTTAGGCGCGTATTTGCTGAAGCAGAGATAGATCAAAAACATGACGAGCTGTGAGCCGAGAAGCCAGGAAACGGTTGTCCATCCTGACCAGTACACAATAAAAGCTGTGAAAATAAATGAAAGCGGCCCGATGATGCTCATTCCTTTTAAATAAAACGGCCTGTTTAAGTCCTTCGCATTTACTCTCAGTGCGGCTGAACAAATTGGTGCAATCGCATAAGAAAGGATGAGAGCGACAGAACAGACATTGACGAGCGCGTTCCACGAAGGGAAGGGGAGCGTCCAGAAAATCGACATGGCAAATGAAAGCCAGAGTGAAGCACGGGGTGTTCCCGTTTCTTTATTGACCTTTGAAAATATGCCAAATAATGTGCCGTTCCGCGCCCAAGCGTAAACGAGGCGAGATGTCGTATTCATAAAAATATTCCCGTTTCCTCCCGGAGACAGAATGGCGTCTAAAATGACAAGCGTTGCAAGCCATCCTAAACCGAGCATGACCGCAATATCTTTAAACGGCAATGAAAATTCACGGCCGATTGCCGGCCAGCCGTTTTTCAGCGTTTCTGTCGGAATCGCACCGATAAAGGTGATTTGTAAAATCGTGTAAATAATGGTTGAAACGATAATACAGATAATTAAAGCGATCGGGATATTGCGTTTCGGATTTTGTACCTCACCGGCAACAGACACAATAGGGTGCAGCCCGAGATATGCAAACATGACACCCCCCGTCGAAATGGCGGCCTGTATGCCTGTAAAACCAAAAGGCGCAAACCCTTCAACCGATAAGTTTCCCGGCTGAAAATGAAAAAACAGCACAATAATGATCGTGACCGGTACGATATATTTAAAAATAGAAATAATGAAATTGGCTTTTGCAAAGGTTTTAACGCTCCAGTAATTCAGCAGGAAAAACAAGCAGAGCAAGGCAAACTGCAAAATCCAGCCTGCAATGGTCGGTGAGTCAGAGCCCTCTTTGGTCAGGCCAGGAAACCAATAGGCCACATATTGCCGGACGGCTGTGACTTCAATCGAAATCAGGCTTGTGTAAGCGACAATTGTGACAAATGAAATTAAATAGCCGACCAAATGGCCGTGTGAATAGACCGGATACCTGATGATGCCTCCAGTGCGGGGTAAAGCGGCTCCGAGTTCTGCGTACACCAGTCCGATTAACAGAATAATGGCTCCTCCGATAATCCAGGAAAAAGCGCCGGAGGGTCCTGCTTTTGAAGCGACATTACTGACAGCGAACAGCCATGCTGATCCAAAGATAGCTCCCATCCCGATCAGAATCAGATCAAACAGCGACATCGATTTTTGAAAATTTCCTTGTTTAGACATCCGCTTCCTCCTTAGAAACAAGCCTTATATTTCTTACAATGCCCAATATGAAACAGAGAATACCGTTCTGAATAAAAAACAGGCGCAGCCCGCGCTGCACCTGTTTTTATTCATGAATCGAATCAAAGTGTTTCACTGTTATATTTTTGAAGGAGGCTGTGCCGCCATCAGAAAAAAGGGTAATACCTTTATCTTCAGGCTTTGGGAAGACTTCATTTGAAAAAACGGTTTTCCCGTCGTCAACAAATACCTCTATCGTTGTTTTATCGACAAGTATTTTCAAATGCACCTTACGTTTGCTTACATCATAAGGAGCTTTGCTTTCGACATAGGTATTGCTTTTGTCAGGCTGATTTGTGGCTGCTCTATTGACATATGCATAGCCGCCTTCAGCGAAAATGCCGACATCAATATGGCGTTTTTGGTCTTCTGATTCTCTGAGCCTGACGCCTGCATTCTTTAGCTCTGACCAAGAAAGATCCGTATCAAGCTGATACGTATCACCTGTTATCGACAGAGTTTTTGATCCGTTCACATCCTGATCCTCTATTTCGTCAGTTGAAACAGTCAGCTGCTCCAAAGCTTCAATCGGCTGTGAGACGAGGCTGTATGTTCCGTCCTGCTCCTGCAGCCGGAGTTCGCGTATGACAGAATCTGTGCCGTTAAAGCCGTTCTTCATTGTCGGGGTGTTGTTGGCATAATCCCAATTGTTCATCCAGGCAAGCGCATACCGCTTTTCTAATGGATCTGTGCTTTTGCTGTCTTCGAACGTCACACCGCCGTACCAGTCGAAGCCATAGTCAAGCCATTGGGCTTCAGTCTGATCCGCTGTAAATTCTTTTCCGTCGAAGCTACCGGTCCAGTAGGCGTACGTATTTGGTTTGCCCCACGGTTTACCGTTCGCGCTCGCACCGAGAACCCATTTATTCGTTCCGTCGCTTGCCCGCATCATGTAGAGGTCAGGACATTCGACCATTCCCGCCTGCTCTGGGAAGAATCCGCTTGTGTAATGCCAGTCCTTAAGATTATCGGATTCATAAAAGCCGATTTTTGATCCTTCAGCCATGACCATGACCCATTTGTTATCCTGGTCATCCCATATCACTTTCGGATCTCTAAAATCGTCTGTGCCCGGATTAGGCATAACGGGGTTGCCACTGTAGAATTTGAATGATTTTCCTTTGTCTGTGCTGTACCACAAATATTGTTCCTGTTTTTTGTCTTTGGCTGAGGGCTGTGTCACAATCGCGACAAGCGCATTTTTCCCGAATCCGGCTGTGTTCTCTTTATCCACCACGACGGAACCGGTCCAAATATCACCGTCCGGGTTTGTATATTTCGGAATCGCCACGCCTTCATCTGTCCAGTGCACCAAATCGTCTGATACGGCATGGCGCCATTCTGTCCCGTTGCCTTTTGGGTAATCCCGGTTATATAGATAGAAATAATGATACTTGCCATCAAAATAGATCGGTTTTTGAGGGTCATTTTTCCATTTATCCGGCGTCGTAAAATGATATGCTGCCCGGTAGTCCGGCTTCTGTGTTGATTTTGGTTTTTGGTCATGTCCTTCTTTTGGAAATAAGTCGATAAACAGCAATATTCCTAAAAAGCTCAGGAATACGGTTAGCCATTTGCCTGCTTTTTTATAGTTCATATGGGATTCACCTTTATGATGTTGATAAGAAATAAAAGAAAATGCCAATAGGGTATCGGCATTTTCTTTTGCGTTTTATTTGTTAACTGTTAGTTGGCCTTGTTCAAGGATGCTGTTTTTCACAACAGATGTCTTTTTGCCTTTGATGTTCAGTAAGAAGCTTGGCGCAAACGTTGCCTGTTTGTCTGCATAGAAGCCTCTGTTAGTCATGTAGCTTGTAATCACGACATTGTTTCCTTTAGCTTGCGGTACGGCAAAGTGTGAGTAAGTAAAGGTCACATCGTTAGGATCTAGATCCATTTTCAGCACAAGGCCGGTTTTGTTCAGCGGCTTGTACGGGCCTGTTAAGGAGTTAGAGACATAACCCAGCATGTAAATATCGTTAGATGTAATGCCGTCGATTGTCATTTTTGATCCTCTAGAGTCAGTGAACAGATACCATTTGCCATTCATTTTGAAGACATTCGCACGTTCGATTTCGTCAGTTACTGTGTTAGATGTGATCAGCGGCTTCATGACTTTCTTCAGTGTGTAGTCATCGTTAAGCTCAATCATGCCAAGTGCGCCGTTAGCTAATTCTGCAGTGCGTTTTTTATCGCTTTGCAGAAGTTTTTGACTTTCTTGACGGAAGAATGATGAGCTTTTGCCATAATAAGCTTTGTTAAATAAAGATTCTTCGCCTTGGTAGCCGTCTTCAGTTCCTGTGTTCGCTTCAAATACCAGGTATTTGCGGCCGTGATCTTCCACGTAGTGAGGGTCTCTCAGCGTATGGTTATCGCCTGAACTATAGTTGCCCTCATCAATGAACTGCTGAACATTTTGATATGTTTTGCCGTCGCCATCAAAAATGGACTTGTGATCTTCTACACCGTTAATCGTAAGAGAACTGTCTGAAGTTGACACGTTAACCTGTGCAGTTGTCAGTGTTTGTTTGCCGTAATGTTTACCGGAAAAGTCAGTGTAGAATAAACGGATTTTGCCGTCAGATGTAAATGTAGCTGATCCTGACCATTCTTGTGTCTGATCTTTTAAGATGGGATCATTTGCATCAAACTTGTCACTGTCTTTAAAGACACGGCCTGCGTTCTTCCAGCTGTCAATGGAAGTCTCGCCAACTTTTTGATAGAACATGTAAATCGATGTGTCATCCGCGTTTTTAGGGTCTCCGGCTAATGCAAAGACAACATGGTAGCCATGGTAGTTTGCGACTGTGCCGTCAGCGTTTTGCAATGGCCAGCTGTCCCACACGTCCAAGCCTTTTGCGGAAGAGATGTTTTTAATCTTCGATTGGTCAAATTCAGGCACCTGATATTTTTCATTCTTTTGCTGTTCAGGGATTTGCAGCATGTCGTGGCGGGTAATATGGGAAATGCCGTACGTTTCTTTATACGGTTTGTGATCTGCTTCTTTCGCAAACGCTTGAGTCGCGCCTCCTGCCAGCAGTGCGGTTGTAAAGGTTAATACTGTTGCTTGTTTGGCAAACTTTTTGATGTTCATCGTTCTTGTCTCCTTTTTTATGTACTGTGTTAGCGGTCTGCTTTCTTCCAGCCCTCCTGTTGATAATGGCAAGTCGATTACGTGCAATAAAAAAAGACCTAAAATATGTAAAGGGATGACGTCAAAGAATACACTTTGCCCTTAACACATTTTAGGTCTTGCCTGCTTTATCAGTAACAAACCTGCGTAATTTGCTTTTCGACATTATTCTATTAGACACTGAATCTTATTTCAATGGGTCTATTTTCCTCTTTTGTTTGATAGAAAATGAATAAAAAAAATTTAAGAGTACAGGTCTTATGGACTAATACGGCTGATTGTTTCTTTACATCTTCTATAGGTTATAACAAGCTTTCGCATGGGCACAAAGTTCCTTTTTATCAGGCCTATCCGAACAACACAAAAGTGATAAAGAAATGTAAATTCATAAATCATTCACAATATGTGACAGTATAAATAAAGCCATTTTAGCTTCATAAGGGAAGGAATGATAATAAAAAAAGATTTTAAACGGTGATCCTTTTTCTTCTATGATATAAGCATTGACTTATATAATCGGTGAGTTATACAATGAACGCGGAAGGGAGCTGATGCTTTCATGAAGCATGCCTTGACATCTGCTGAAATCAGTCACTGCCTGAAGCTTCTTCATGATCAAACCAGGCTTTTGATCATGAAGCTGCTGGAGGAAAAAACATACTGTGTCTGCCAGTTTGTCGATATGTTTGACATGAGCCAGCCAGCTATCAGCCAGCATTTACGGAAGCTGAAACAGGCTGGATTTGTGAATGAAGAGAAAAAGGGACAGTGGCGGTTTTATTCAATTAATTCGGCTTGTCCTGAATATGGATTGATTCAATCGATTCTCGGTCACATCAGCTCAGATGATGACGTGTTGCAGTCTATTCAGAAAAAAGAAACTCAAGTTTCTTGTAAGTAGGAGGTTCTCGTTTGAGTTCAGCAGTTTTAGCAGCAATTATCTTTATCCTTACACTTATTTTTGTTATTTGGCAGCCGAAAAATCTGTCTATTGGCTGGTCAGCCTGCGGGGGAGCGGTTTTGGCTTTGCTTGCGGGGGTTGTGAGCGTAAAGGATGTGGCGGACGTTACCGGCATTGTATGGAATGCGACTCTGGCGTTTGTGGCGATCATTCTCATCTCGCTCATTTTAGACCACATTGGCTTTTTCGAATGGGCTGCTTTGCATATGGCGAAGGCGGCTAAAGGCAGCGGCCTGCGTATGTTTATTTATATTTCCGTTTTAGGCGCCGTCGTGGCGGCGTTTTTTGCCAATGACGGTGCGGCGCTTATTTTAACGCCAATTGTGCTTGCGATGATGCGGGCTTTGCGTTTTGAAGAAAAGCTGGTGTTCCCATTCATTATCGCGAGCGGGTTTATCGCTGATACAACATCGCTTCCGCTTGTGGTCAGCAATTTGGTGAATATCGTGTCGGCCGATTTCTTTCACGTCGGGTTCATTGAATATGCGGCACGGATGATTGTCCCGAATCTCTTTTCGCTTGCGGCAAGTATACTCGTCTTATACTTATTTTTCAGAAAAGGGATTCCGAAACATTATGATCTCAGTCAGGTGAAGAAACCGGCTGATGCCATTAAAGATATAAACATGTTTCGTATGTCATGGCTTGTGCTGGGCATGTTATTAATCGGTTATTTTGTAAGCGAGATATGGTCCATCCCCGTATCCTTTATCGCCGGTGCGGTGGCTGTTTTCTTTCTTATTATGGCGAAGAACAGCCCGGCCGTTCATACGAAGCAGGTGGTCAAAGGGGCACCGTGGGCGATTGTGTTTTTTTCCATTGGGATGTATGTCGTCGTGTACGGGTTAAGAAACGCCGGCTTAACAGACCTTCTGTCCAGCCTTATACAGGCAGCCGCAGATCAGGGGCTATTGGCGGGAACCATTGGAATGGGCTTTATCGCGGCTATTTTATCATCGATAATGAATAACATGCCGACCGTCATGATTGATGCTATTGCGATAGCCGGTACAGATACACATGGAATAATGAGAGAAGCCTTAATTTATGCAAATGTCATCGGTTCTGATCTGGGACCGAAAATCACGCCGATTGGGTCGCTGGCGACGCTGTTATGGCTTCATGTTCTCGCCCAAAAAGGAGTGAAAATCTCTTGGGGGATATACGTGAAAACAGGGGTGATCCTGACTGTTCCGACCCTGCTGATGACTCTTTTTGGCCTTTATATCTGGTTATTGATCATTCACTAAAACATTTGGGAGATGAACAAACATGTCTAAAAAAACCATCTACTTTTTATGCACGGGCAACTCCTGCCGCAGCCAAATGGCTGAAGGCTGGGCGAAACAATATCTAGAAGATGAATGGAATGTATACAGCGCGGGAATCGAAGCGCACGGGCTCAATCCGAATGCTGTAAAAGCGATGAAGGAAGCGGGGATTGACATCTCCGGCCAAACATCAGATATCCTCGATCCGGCTATTTTAAACAGTGCTGATCTTGTCGTGACGCTTTGCGGAGACGCAGCTGATAAATGTCCGATGACGCCGCCTCACGTCAAGCGCGAGCACTGGGGCTTTGATGACCCTGCAAAAGCGGAAGGATCGGAAGCGGAAAAATGGGTGTTCTTTCAGCGAGTTCGTGACGAAATCGGCGAGCGGCTCAAGCGCTTTGCGGAAACAGGTAAATAAGCTGGAAAAGCCGGGAGGATGGTATCCCGGCTTTTTTGTGGCTCTCATCGCGGTGATGATGCTGGCTGTACCCGCAGATAACAGGGGATACCAAACGATATTGCCATTGGTAATTCTCGTAATCGCAATTTAAAATGTGAATTGATCTTATATCTTTTTTATAGGTCTTCTAATAGAGGCAGTAATCCGTTTTGGAACTAGCAGCTTTCATTTTTGTTTTGAGTTTAGTCGGGCAGATACCGTTTCAAACCCTGTAACGATCAATATAATAATGTATTGCGAAAGCAAACAAATGATAGAAGCGAAAGAAAACGTATAAGGAGGAATAAGTCAATGCCGCCACGGCCAACTAAATGGATTAAGAGAAACGATCGACCGGAACCTCTTTTATCACCAAGTGTCATGCAAGGCAGAAATGGAAATACCCCATCCACTCAACAAAACCAGCTCTTCGCACCAATTACATCAGATACGAACCAGCCTATTTCTGCTTTCAGAGCCACCAGCAATGCGAATCTGTCAGTGGCTGCAAATGCAGCTAGCGGAGTCCGATTTCAAAATGTACAATTTGATTTGGCGAATGAATATAACCCCAACACATCTACATTTTCACCGAGAACAGCAGGCGTATATTCTTTAAATGCATCAGTTGAGTTTCAAACGAATGCGATTGTTGACTTCAACTTAGAAGTCGTATTTCTCGTGAATCAAGATGTGATAGGCGGAAATAGCCAATTTCAAGCAGGAAATCTTCCGGCAGTCGTAGCCATTACGGAAATTCTTCAGTTAAACGCCGGAGATACGGTGACAGTTGCAATGAGAAGTACTGCCGCAGGATTCATTCAAGCGACTCCGAGAACCCGTTTTGCAGCCGCCAGAGTTCCTTCTCCGACTGCGTAAAAAGGAGATTTTGATTCAATGTAAATCTAAAGTTGATTTTTCCTGTTAGAGGATTGATCAGCTTTTTTTATATTTTCAAAATAATTGAAACATTAATAGCTCAGTATCGTATGAAAAAGGGGAGGTGGAGCAATGAAGCAGAAGAAAAGGAAGGAACTTAAGACTTTATTTGAAACATTAGGTGAAAGAAAACATTTCAACGGGGCGGTTTTAGCCGCAGAGGATGGCGACATATTATATCATCACGCTTTCGGTTATGCGGATTTGCCGGGAAAACGGCTTTTGCAAGAGAATTCTTTGTTTGAGCTGGCATCACTATCAAAGCCTTTTACAGCGCTGGCAGTTGTTCTATTGGAGGAGAAAGGGATGCTTGGTTATGAGGATAAGGTGGAGCGCTGGATTCCCGGATTTCCTTATGAAGGCGTTACGATTCGGCACTTATTGAACCATACATCCGGGCTTCCCGATTATACGGAGTGGTTTCTTGCCAATTGGAATAAAAGCGAGATTGCAGTGAATCAGGATGTTGTGGATATGCTGATGAATGAGCAGCCGCCTTGCTATTTTGCTTCGAATGAAGGCTGGCTGTACAGCAATACGGGGTATGTGCTGCTGGCAGTTTTGATTGAGAAGGCATCCGGCATAAGCTATGCGGATTATTTGAAACAGCATATTTTCACCCCGGTCGGTATGGCGAATACGAGAGTATATAACAGGAGGCTGCGTCCTGAGCAGATCGAAGGCTATGCGTATGGATATGTGTATGATGTGCATTCCGGCCAGTACGTTCTTCCAGATGACCTGGAGGAAACGAGCTATGTTGTGTATCTGGATGGAATACAGGGAGACGGTACAGTGAATTCTGTCACAAGCGATTTATTTCGTTTTGATCAGGCTTTATATCAGGACAAATTGATCAGCGAGGTTTCTAAGGAAGCCGCGTTTTCTCCTGTACAACTGAACAATGGGGAAACGGTTGACTACGGATTTGGCTGGGTGCTGCAAAACAGTCCTGAAAAAGGACGAATTGTCAGCCATAGCGGAGGCTGGCCCGGCTATTCGACGATGATGATCCGATATATAGACCATCGTAAAACGCTGATCTATTTGAGCAATATGGAACAGGATGCCGAATATGAACAAGCGATTCTGAAGGCGGCGGAGAATATTTTATTTGACCAGCCATATGAAATCCCGGAACGTCCTGCTGATAAAAAGAAAAAAGACATTGATACAGCGATTTACAGCCGCTATGTTGGCAGCTACTCCATTCATGATGGGACA
This sequence comes from Bacillus sp. AF23, assembly GCF_020861455.1. Lineage (NCBI taxonomy): Bacteria > Bacillati > Bacillota > Bacilli > Caryophanales > Bacillaceae > Bacillus > Bacillus sp. AF23. The sequence continues at coordinate 21,900 of NZ_JAJHVY010000033.1, read as the reverse complement.
GCTGCGACGGTGACAGCCGAGAACGAGCGGCTTTATCTGCAAATTACCGGACAGATGAGGTTTGAATTATTTCCTTCCTCGGAAACCCGTTTCTTTATCCAATCATTGCCTGTTGAAGTTGAATTTATGTTAGGGGATGGTGCTGCGAAGAGCTTTATCATTTATCAGGACGGAACAGAGGAAGAAGCGGTCCGGACGGATAGAAAGGAATGAATTTGATGATTGGCATATTAGCTGGAATGGGGCCAAAATCGACCTCTCCGTTTTTAGATAAGGTCATTGATTACTGTCAGAAGCTGTATGGCGCTTCACATGATATCGACTACCCGCAGATGATGATTTATTCCTGTCCGACACCCTTTTATGTCGATCGTCCAATCGATCATGATGAAATGAAAAAAGCGATTATTGATGGAGCCGTCAAGCTGGAGAAGACCGGTGCGGACTTTATTTCTCTTCCTTGTAATACGGCGCATGCCTATTTTGAAGACATCCAGCAGGCATTGTCGATTCCTTTGTTACATATCATTGAGGAAACGGTGAAGGAGCTTCCGGATTCAGCACAAAAAGTGGCTGTTTTAGGAACAGATTCAACCATACAATCCTGTATTTATCAAAAAGGGTTGAAGGCGGGCGGACATGAGTTTATTCATGAGAAACATTGGCAGCGGGAGGTCAATCAGCTCATCGCCGCGATCAAACAGCCGAATCATGTTCACAAAACTCAGGACATATGGCGGGAGCTATATTTGGAAATCAGTAAAAGAGCGGATCTCATCATTTCGGCTTGCACAGATTTGAACACGGTGTTAGATCATTTTCACGGTGATATCCCGATTATCGATTCCTCTGATTGTCTCGCAAAAAGCACGGTCAGCACGTATCTTACCTATCAAAACGAACCATTCAACAAGGGCTGTATGTAATCGGCTCTTGTTTTTTTGTGTTCTTATCTTTTGACAGCCTCATGCAATGTTGTTAAAGTGAACATGTAAATAGTTACACGATCTCTTCTGAAGGTCAGGTGGTGCTTATGAAGAAGCCAGTTTTAAAGAAATTCGTCTCTCTAGACATGAAGGTTGATCCTCCGATCACCATTGGTGAGACAGGCTTAGGGCTGAGACGTTGGATTCCGATTCGATCGGGAACAATAACCGGGGAAGTGGAAGGACGTATTTTGCCGGGCGGAGCTGATTCGCAAATCATTCGCGCTGACGGCAGAACAGATTTATCTGCCAGATATGTCATAGAAACTGCAGATCATGAGCTGATTTACATTGAAAACAATGGAATACGGCAAGTCAGCGAGCCGTTCCGAACACAAGCAGCTGCCGGTGAAATGATTGACACCGAGCATGTTTATTTCCGCACGGTGCCGACTTTTGAGACAGGCAGTGAAACCTATCAATGGCTGCATGACCGCTTGTTTATCGGTTCCGCAGAAAGAACCCCTGATTACGTTCGATTAGATATTTATGAAGTAGAGTAAAAGACTAAGGAGAGTGTGAAATATGGAAAACTTTATCGGAAGCCACATGATTTATACTTATGAAAACGGTTGGGAATACGAGATTTATATTAAAAATGACCATACAATTGATTATAGAATTCATAGCGGAATGGTTGCCGGACGCTGGGTTCGGGATCAGGAAGTGAACATTGTCAAACTGACAGAGGGCGTATATAAAGTGTCTTGGACAGAGCCGACAGGCACAGATGTTTCGTTAAACTTTATGCCGAATGAAAAACGCATGCACGGCATTATTTTCTTCCCGAAATGGGTGCATGAACATCCTGAAATTACGGTCTGCTACCAAAATGACCACATTGACCTGATGAAGGAATCACGCGAAAAATATGAAACCTATCCAAAATACGTAGTGCCTGAATTTGCGGAAATTACATTTCTGAAAAATGAGGGAGCCGATAATGAGGAAGTCATTTCTAAAGCGCCTTATGAAGGAATGACAGACGAAATTCGCGCAGGAAAACTGTAAAAAAACAAAAACCCGGTAAAGAGAATGACTTCTCTTTATCGGGTTCTTTTTGCTGAGTATGTGGGCACCATCACAATTCCCGCGAAAAACAGTATGATTCCAATCCAGCGAATGGGCTGGTAATAGGCTGTGTCTCGCAAAAAAACGACTGCTGATAAAATGAAGATACACGCTGCCACAACGATGACGGCACCCATGCAGCCCGATTTCCCCATGTGATTCTCCTTATGAGTGTAATAGTTTTTTCCGCTTCTCACCATCAGGATCATGCTCAATAGAAAGTTCGGAATTCAAAATCAAGGTTTCTCGTTTGTCTTCAGTATAAGCCGGCCATTGTACATCTACGCAGCTTGGATTTCCTGTTTTTGCGAAGGCAAGCCACGCTGATTGTATCGTGTGTGAGAGCTGCTTGACCTCATCCGTAATGTCTGCTTGTACCATTCGTTTCAGTCCGCTTAAATTGCCGAACACAAACGGCATTTCCAGTGCGTGAAACGCTTTATTGTACGGCGGTTTGTCCGGATGCCAGTCGAATCGGTACATCCAGACAGGTGCGTAACGGGACTGGGCGGAGGCGCAGGCGACGGCCGGGCGCCAAAACAGCAAATCGGTCATGATATGAATTTGGCTTTCGAGAGAGCGCGGATACAGATCGGCCGCTTTCTTTGCCAGCGGCTGACCCAATAGATACTCAAGCGCTTCATCAATCGTTTCCTGAGAGTGAACTTCTAAATCCGGAGTGAAAAATAAATATCCTTCATCACGATTTGTTCCGACTAACAGCGGAATGCCGTCAGCAGCCCCTTCAGCGATGGCTTTCTCCGGCTCAGCAGGCAGTGTTTTCGGATCAAGTGCAGGCTGGAAGAACAGCTGAAAGATATTTTCATTTTCGGTTTTTCGCAGCTGGTCGGCGGCTTTAAGCAAATCTTCCGCAGACACAGTATGCAGCCTGTCCAATTGGTAACGGTCAATTCCAAGGATTCGTAAAAAAGCATGCGCGGTGCTTGCCGCTTTTTCTTCTGTCATGGTTCGGGAAGAGCCGCTTTCCAAGATTGCTTTCTGAAACAGGCCTTTTGCAGCAGGCATGGCAAGCAGTGCGGCAATGCTCATACCGCCTGCTGATTCTCCAAACACCGTTACATTTTCCGGATCGCCGCCAAACGCAGAGATATTGTCTTTGACCCATTTCAGAGCCGCGGTTTGGTCAAGCAGTCCAAGGTTGTCGGAATACGCTTCATCAATTGAAGACAAATGCAAAAAGCCGAATGGCCCCAGCCGATAGTTCAGTGTGACGACAATGACATCCCCCTGAGCCGCCAGGTTTGATCCGTCGTATAAAGGCTCACTGCCCGCGCCGAGATAAAATGTGCCGCCATGAATCCACACCATGACAGGACGATTTTTGCCCGGAGTGTCAGGTGCAAATACATTTACATACAGGCAATCCTCAGACTGGCGGGGGAGTTCAGGGTATGAATATGAAAGTAAATCAGGCGGCTGCGGGCAAACCGGGCCGTATGCAGTTGCGTCCAGTACGCCTTCCCAGGCCGCCGGCGGATCAGGTGCTTTAAAGCGCAATTGTCCGACGGGCGGCTTTGCGTAGGGGATGCCTTTCCATGTTTGGACACCGTTTTTTGAAATGCCTTTCACTGTGCCGTATTGCGTTTTGACCACTGATTCAGACATAGCGTTCTCTCCCTTTTTCCCCCATTATAGCCATATTTGACCTTACGATGCGAACCTCAGCCCTTCTACGATATTCATTTTCCCATCGTTTTTAAAAAGGATTTGACTTCCTGAACCGTCAGGCCGATTTCTCTCGCTTCCGCCATCAGCGCTTTCCACTCTTCTATATTCGATTCTGTCAGCTTTCGGTTTCGGTAGGAGACGGTTTCAGGCTCCTCTTTCTTCAGATTGTTCGTAAAAGTGAACAATTCTTCCTTTTCCATTCCAGCTTGAACAGCTTGCACAAGATGCACACGCCATTCATCTTCTCCGCCGCTGATTTTTTGATACATCATCGTTTCAGCGTCGAATAATTCTGTTAATTCGACATCCAGGGTTGCTGATACTTTTTTCAAAAATTGAACGGACGGATTCGTATGAACGCCTCTTTCAATCTTGCTTAAATAGGATTTTGAAACGCCTGACTCGATAGCCAGCTGATTAATAGAATAGCCTTTTCTTTTGCGGTACAAACGGATAATTCTTCCAATCATAATATGAAATTCTCCTCTATTCCTGTCGTTATTTCGTTCATTATAAGGAATTATTCGTTCTTTATAAAATTTAAAATAATAAGGGAAGCGCAGTAAATAAGAGGAAAATCATGATATTGTTCTCTAAAGAGAACTTATTGGCTTATTTTGCAATTTTTAAATAATAAAGTTTTCTTTTATAATCCAATCATTAACAGAAAGGGGCTTGGGAAGCCAGCCGTGAGAAGGCTGAAGGCTATGAATATATGAATGAGAATATGAGTTTTAAAGAATTATACGCGATTGTCAGACATAGATTCGTGCTGATTCTGCTCATCACAATAGGCGTCACCTTTATTACAGGTTTTGTGCAATTTAAGGTTATTTCACCGACTTATCAGGCGTCGACTCAAGTGCTGATTCATGAATCAGACGGTGAAGAAAACTCGAATCTCAGTGACATCCAGCGAAATCTTCAGTACAGCAGCACGTTCCAATCCATTATAAAAAGCACGGCTTTGATGGAAGAGGTCAAGGCGGAATTGCATCTTTCTGAATCGGCTTCCTCGCTGAAAGGAAAAGTGATGACCAGCAGTGAAAATGAATCGGAAATCATCACCGTTGCCGTTCAGGATCACAATCCGGAGAGAGCGGCTAAGATTGCAAACACGTTAGTGAACAAGTTTGAAAAAGAAGTAGATGAAAGAATGAATGTCCAAGGCGTACATATTCTATCAGAGGCGAAGGCTTCTGAAAGCTCGATGATCAAGCCGTCCCGAATGAGAAATATGGTCATGGCTTTTGGGGCGGCCGTGATGGGCGGCATTACACTGGCATTTTTTCTGCATTTTCTCGATGATACGTGCAAAAGCGCACGGCAGCTCAGCGAGAAAACCGGATTGCCCTGCTTAGGCTCCGTCCCTGATGTCAAAAAGAAACGGAATCGCAGGGTTGGATAAAACATTTCGAGGAGTGAAGTGAGTGGTCTTTAGAAAAAAGAAAGCAAGGCGAGGTTTGGCTCAAATATCCGTTTTACATCATAAATCAATTGTTGCGGAACAATATCGCACCATTCGGACAAACATTGAGTTTTCATCCGTACAGACCAACTTGCGGTCCATTCTCGTCACCTCCTCTGTGCCTGGTGAAGGAAAATCGTTCAGTGCAGCGAATCTTGCGGCAGTCTTTGCGCAGCAGCAGGAAAAGAAAGTGCTGCTGGTGGACGCCGATTTAAGAAAACCGACAATTAACCAGACGTTTCAGGTTGAAAATCTGACAGGGCTGACAAATGTGCTGGTCGGCAATGCTTCTCTAAATGAAACGGTGCAAAAGACCCCGATCGATAACTTATATGTGCTGACAAGCGGACCGACGCCGCCGAATCCGGCAGAACTGTTATCCTCGAAGGCAATGGGAGATTTGATATCAGATATCTATGACCAATTCAGTCTGGTGATCTTTGATTCTCCTCCGCTTTTAGCTGTCGCGGACGCTCAAATTTTAGCGAACCAGACAGATGGAAGCGTGCTCGTTGTCTTAAGCGGAAAAACAAAAACCGATACCGTCCTGAAAGCGAAGGACGCACTGGAGCAATCCAATGCAAAGCTTTTAGGCGCTCTCTTAAATAAAAAGAAAATGAAAAAATCTGAACACTATTCCTATTAATTTTTGCTTTTAGGTGATGTCTCCTTACCTGTATCAATGGAGGCACTCGGCTCCGCTGTGGGCAAGCTTGAACAGGCTGCCTTAGATGCTGGTCGTCGCTGGCGGGGCGTGAGGACGGGTTAAATGCCCACTTATTTGATATACATAGGAAATGTTATCGGTTTAGCTGCTGTCGTTTTTTAGATGACGAAAACCGCCGCAGCTAAACCGATAAAAGTATTAGGGGGGAAAAGGTTGAGTTACCGGAGAAGACTGTCAATGATTATCGCGCTGGATACTTATCTCGTTTTGAATTCAGTTATTGCAGGATATCAATTTTTAAAAGATTCTTATCAATTTTATGACTCCGGAGCATTATTGCTTACCGCTGTCAGCTTGCTCTTCAGCTATCATGTATGTGCTATCCTGTTCCGTCAGTATAAACAGGTCTGGACATACACCGGGCTCGGCGAACTGATCGCTCTGCTTAAGGTCATTACGATTTCAGCCGCTGTAACCGGCATCATTCAGTACGCTGTGTATCATACGATGTTTTTCCGGCTGTTAACGGCGTGCTGGGTGCTTCAGCTTCTGTTCATCGGGGGGACCCGCGTTTTATCGAGAATATTAAAAGAAAGCATCAGAAAAAAACGCAGCACGTCGGCCCGCGCACTGATTATCGGAGCGGGATCAGGCGGAACCCTGATGGTCAGGCAGCTGCTGCAGAAAGACGATCCCGACATTACACCTGTCGCTTTTATTGATGACGATCAAACGAAACATAAGCTGGAAATGATGGGGCTGCCCGTCATCGGCGGAAAAGAAAGTATCATGCCTGCGGTGCAAAAGCTCAAAATTAACTATATTATTATTGCGATTCCTTCTCTTCGTACCCATGAACTGCAGGTGCTATACAAAGAATGCGTGCGGACCGGGGTGAACATCAAAATCATGCCTCATTTTGATGAAATGCTGCTTGGAACGCGCACTGCCGGGCAAATCAGAGATGTAAAGGCTGAGGATTTACTCGGCAGAAAGCCGATAACCCTCGACACAAGCGAAATTTCAAACCGCATCAAAGAAAAAACAGTTCTCGTCACAGGAGCGGGCGGTTCAATCGGCTCGGAAATCTGCCGGCAAATCAGCGCGTTCCAGCCTAAGGAAATCGTTCTTCTCGGTCATGGGGAAAACAGCATTCATTCTATTTATTCTGAACTGAATGGACGATTCGGAAAACACATCGTGTTCCGCACAGAAATTGCGGATGTGCAGGACCGCGACAAAATGTTTACCTTAATGAAAAAATACGAACCGCACGTCGTCTATCATGCGGCTGCCCATAAGCATGTGCCTTTAATGGAGCACAACCCCGAAGAGGCAGTCAAAAACAACATCATCGGAACAAAAAATGTGGCGGAAGCGGCAGATATGTGCGGGACAGAGACATTTGTGCTCATTTCATCTGATAAAGCGGTGAACCCGGCCAATGTAATGGGGGCAACAAAACGCTTTGCTGAAATGATTATTATGAATCTGGGGAAATTCAGCAGAACAAAATTCGTCGCTGTCCGCTTTGGCAATGTGCTCGGCAGCCGAGGCAGCGTCATTCCGGTTTTTAAGAAACAGATTGAAAAAGGCGGTCCCGTTACGGTGACACATCCGGCGATGACCCGCTATTTCATGACCATTCCCGAAGCGTCACGGCTTGTCATCCAAGCTGGAGCGCTGGCGAAAGGACGCCAAATTTTTGTTCTTGATATGGGCGAGCCCGTGAAGATTGTCGATCTCGCCAAAAATCTCATTCATTTATCGGGCTACACGACAGAGCAGATTCCGATTGAGTTCACAGGCATTCGCCCGGGTGAAAAAATGTATGAGGAGCTGCTGAACAAAAATGAAGTTCACGCCGAACAAGTTTTTCCGAAAATCCATATCGGCAAAGCGGTGGACGGCGACTGGCCATTGCTGATGCGCTTTATAGAAGATTTCAATCAGCTGCCGGAAGCCGAGCTCAGAGAGCGGCTGTTTGCGGCAATAGACACATCAAACGAAATGACGGCTGCCGGCGTTCGTTAGGGGGAGTGGAGATGACGAAAAAAATACTATTTTGTGCCACTGTCGATTATCACTTTAAAGCCTTTCATCTTCCTTACTTTAAATGGTTTAAACAATTGGGCTGGGAGGTTCATGTCGCTGCGAGCGGGCAGACGCGGCTGCCGTATGTCGATGAGAAATTCTCCATTCCGATCCGAAGGTCACCCTTTCATCCTCAGAACATTGCCGTTTACAGACAGCTGAAGAAAGTGATCGAAACCAACGAGTACGACATCGTCCATTGCCATACGCCGGTCGGCGGCGTTCTTGCCCGGCTTGCGTCACGGCATGCGAGACGAAACGGAACAAAGGTGCTCTACACCGCTCACGGATTTCATTTTTGCAGCGGAGCGCCGATGAAAAACTGGGTCCTTTATTATCCGGTTGAAAAATGGCTTTCTGCCTATACAGACTGCCTGATCACCATAAATGAAGAAGATTACACACGAGCGAAAGGGCTTCAAAGACCGGGCGGAATGACAGAAAAAATTCATGGCATCGGCGTTAATACAGACAGGTTCCGGCCAGTCAGCCTTGAAGAGCAGCATAGGTTGAGAGAAAAGCACGGCTTCCAAAAAGACGACTTTATATTGATCTATCCGGCTGAACTGAACCTCAACAAAAATCAGAAGCTGTTAATTGAAGCTGCCGCACTGCTGAAAGATAAGATTCCTGAGCTTCGTCTTGTTTTTGCCGGAGAAGGAGCGATGGAACAAACGTATCGGGCCTTAGCTGAAAAGCTTGGATCTTCCCGCAATGTTTGCTTTTACGGCTTTTGCCGCGATATTCACGAGCTGATTCAGCTTGCGGATGTATCTGTCGCCTCCAGCATCAGAGAAGGCCTCGGCATGAATGTGCTTGAGGGCATGGCGGCGGGGAAGCCGGCGATTGCCACTGATAACCGCGGACACCGGGAAATCATCCGGGACGGAAAAAACGGGTTTCTCATCAAAATTGGCGACAGCGCCGCTTTTGCCGATCGGATTGAACAGCTCTACCTTGAGCCGGAACTGCGGAGAACACTCGGACAGGAAGGACGCCAAACAGCCTTGCGCTTTTCGGAAGCGCGAACGGTAGAAGAAATGGCAGATATTTATTCCGTGTACATGGATATGGATAAAAAGGAGAAAAGCGTATGAATTCAGGACCGAAAGTTTCTGTCATTATGGGCATTTATAATTGTGAACGCACTTTGGCGGAAAGCATTGAATCCATTCTCAGCCAATCCTATAAAAATTGGGAGCTGATTATGTGCGATGATGCGTCAACAGACGGCACGCTCCGTATTGCGAAGCAGTATGCCGCTCATTACAGCGACCGCATCAAGCTGATTCACAATCAAACAAACAAGCGGCTGGCCGCTTCGTTAAATCACTGTCTTTCTTATGCGACAGGCGAGTATATCGCCCGTCAGGACGGAGATGATCTGTCCTTTCCGCGCCGTCTGGAGAAGCAGGTTGCCTTTTTAGAAAAGCATCGGCACTACCAGGTGGTCGGCACCGGCATGCTAGTGTTTGATGAATTTGGCGTAAGGGGCACACGGATGCTGCCTTCTGTTCCGGAGCCGGCCATCATGGCGAAAGGGACGCCGTTTTGTCATGGGACAATCATGATGAGAGCCAGCGCTTACCGTACGCTGAAAGGCTATCGTTCGGTGCGGCGGACAAGACGAATGGAGGATATCGATTTGTGGCTCCGCTTTTTTGGAGAGGGCTTCCGAGGCTATAACCTCCAAGAAGCGCTGTATAAAGTAAGGGAAGACAGCGACGCATTCAAGAGGCGGTCTTTTACCTATTCAATCGACAACGCTATTCTTGTGTACCAGGCATGCAGACGCCTGAAGCTTCCTTTTTCCGCTTACATCTATATCGCAAAACCGCTCATTCGCGCGTTTATGCCTCCTGCTGTGATGAATCGTTACCATAAAAAAAGAGTGATGAATCAGAAGGAAGGGCTTGTGAAGCATGAATAACAGCCAGCAGCGCGTGCTCCATGTTTTCAGTGGCATGAACAGGGGCGGCGCGGAAACCATGGTCATGAATTTATATCGGAAAATGGATAGAAGCAAGGTGCAATTTGATTTTTTAACCTATCGAAATGATCCATGCGCTTATGATGAAGAAATTTTATCGCTAGGCGGGCGGCTTTTTTATGTCCCGAGTATCGGACAAAGCAATCCCCTCACATTTGTGAAGAATGTAAGAAACACAATAAAAGAAAACGGGCCGTTCAGCGCGGTTCATGCGCACACAGATTTTCAAACCGGCTTTATCGCGCTTGCGGCAAGGCTAGCCGGGGTGCAGGTCAGAGTATGCCATTCCCATAACACCTCGTGGAAGACCGGCTTCAATTGGAAGGACCGCCTGCAGCTGATGGTGTTCAGACGCCTCATTTTGGCTTATGCGACTGAATTGTGCGCTTGCGGAGAGGATGCGGGCCGGTTTTTGTTCGGGCGATCAAATATGGAGCGGAAGCGTGTTCATCTGCTGCCGAACGGAATCGACCTTGATTTGTTCTCTCCCGCCGGGCAGGCGGCCGATGACGAAAAAAAAGCACGCGGCATAGCGTCTGACCGTCTGATCATTGGTCATGTGGCCCGATTTCATGAAGTGAAAAATCACGCGTTTTTGCTGAAGCTTGCCGTTCACCTGAAAAAACGGGGAGTTCGCTTTCAGATGGTTCTCGCAGGAGACGGACCGCTGCGGGAGCAGATGGAGGAGGAAGCGCGGCGGCTGAATTTACTTTCAGATGTCCTCTTTTTAGGAACTGAAGAACACATTCATGAGCTCATGCGCACTTTTGATGTATTTGTCATGCCGTCGCTGTACGAAGGCTTGCCTGTTGTGCTTGTGGAAGCGCAGGCTTCGGGCCTTCCGTGCATTATTTCCGACACGATCACAGAAAAAGTCGACACGGGCCTCGGACTTGTGAAAAGGGTGAGTCTCTCTAAGCCGATGGACATTTGGGCTGAAACGATTGTAAGAGCGGCCGCCGCAGGCAGGCCGAAGCGGGAGCTCGTGAAAGATACCCTTGCGAAACTTGGCTATGATGCGCGGCGAAATGTGGGTGCATTGATGAATTTATATCAGATTAGCACTGAAAAAGGACAATAAAAATGATTGTGTATGTCGTCAATATGGGAATTGTATATATTTGGTCTTGGTTTGCTAAAATGTGCGGCGGCCGGGATGAGTCACTTGCTACCGGCTATCGTCCGAACAAGCTTCTCATTTGGATTCCGCTCGCCTCGCTTGTGCTTGTTTCGGGCCTGCGTTACAGGGTCGGTACAGATTTTCAGACGTATACGCTGCTGTATCAAATGGCAGGAGATTATCAAAATATTTGGCAGATATTCGGTTTCGGCACGGCGAAAACGGCAACAGATCCGGGCTTTACCGCACTGCTATGGCTGATGAATTTCATCACGAAGGACCCGCAAATCATGTATGTGACCGTTGCGGCCGTGACCTATATCTTTATTATCAAGACGCTGGCAGACTACGGAAGACCGTTTGAGCTGAGTGTCTTTTTATTTTTAGGGACCTTTCATTATTACGCATCCTTTAACGGAATCAGACAATACATGGTGGCAGCCGCTTTGTTTTGGGCGATTCGCTATATCATCAATGGAAACTGGAAGCGTTATTTTCTGATTGTGCTGGTCAGTTCGCTCTTTCACTCCTCGGCGCTGGTGATGATTCCGGTCTATTTTATTGTCAGAAGAAAAGCCTGGTCACCGGCAATATTCGGCCTCTCAGCTTTATTTCTCGGCATGACCTTTTTATATCAGAAATTTATTTCGGTATTTGTCGTTGTCCTTGAAAACAGCTCATACAGCCATTATGAAAAGTGGCTGATGACAAATACAAACGGAATGAATGTGGTCAAAATCGCTGTTTTGGTCCTGCCGCTGTTTTTGGCCTTTTGTTACAGGGAGCGTCTCCGAAAGCTGTGGCCGCAAATCGATATTGTCGTCAATTTGTGCCTTCTCGGGTTTTTATTCGGTCTCTTGGCCACAAAGGACGTGATCTTTGCCAGGTTTAATATTTACTTCGGACTGTATCAAATGATCCTAGTCCCTTATTTTGTCAGAATATTTGATGAGAAATCGAATGCGTTGATCTATATCGCCATTGTGGTTTGTTATTTTTTATACAGTTATTTGCTTATGCCGGTTGATTCTTCCGTTCTGCCGTACAGAACGATTTTTTCCCGGTAATTTATGCAAGAGGAGCCGGTCATTATGGAAACACCTGCGGTTAGTCTGTTAGTCGCTGTTTATAATACAGAAACCTATATCAGAAACTGCCTTGAATCTTTAAAGAACCAGACATTGGACAATATTGAAATCATCATCGTCAATGACGGTTCGGCAGACGCCAGCCCGGACATCGCGGAGGAATATGCAGAAAAGGATAAACGATTCAGAGTCATTCACCAGGAAAACCAAGGGCTCGGTGCGGTCCGGAACAGAGGGATCGAGGCGGCCCGCGGCGAATTTGTGGCTTTTATTGATTCAGACGATTGGATCGAGCCTGATTATTGCTTGCAAATGGTTCAGGCAGCATCGGAGGAAACCGATCTGGTCATTTGCAACTATGCCGCGGAGTTTGAGGACACTGAAAAAACCGTTGTCTCAGACATTGCGGAAACCTATCAGGATCAGCCGAAGGAGTCCTATATCAAGGCGTTATTCGAAGGGAAGGTCAGGGGATTTTCATGGAATAAACTGTACCGAAGAAGCATGATTGACGCACACCGGCTTTCGTTCCCGCTCAGAGGTGAGCTGGAGCATGTCGAGGATCAGTTTTTCAGCTTCAGGGCACATTTTTTCGCCCGCTCGGTTTCCTATGTAAAAGCGCCTCTCTACCATTATCGAATTCACCTTTCCTCCATCGTGCAGGGTTATCAGAAAAAACTGTTTGAATCAGGACTGGCGCTGTATCAGGCGAACGCAGGGTTCCTACAGGAGAACAACAAGCTGGAGGAGTACCGAAAGGAGCTTGATTTCTTTATCGTTCTCCATGGGACCATCTGTCTCTTGAACGAATGGAAAACAAGCGGCAGCCGGCGTCTTTTGGAAAGGCTCAAAACGGTCGGCGTGATTTGCGCTGATCCGGTGTTTCAAGGCAGTCTGTCGAAAACGGGGACAGCGCCTTTTGATGCAAAACGGTCATGCCTGCTGCTGATGGCGAAATACAGAATGATACCGTTCGTTGCTATGGCGTCCGCCGTGTATCAGCGAGTGATCGAGTACAAAATGAAAATCAGAGGGTGAAGACATGTCGTTACATTCATTGAAAATCAATCTTGCAGAATGGCTGCTGCTAAAGGTCAAGTACCCGTCCCAATTTTGGCTGGGTGCGGCCGATCAGCCGGTAAAGGCTGCCGCACATAAGAAGAAAATCATACTGACCCTGCTGCCTTCCCATGACAATTTGGGGGATCATGCCATTGCTTATGCCAGCAAAGCGTTTCTTGAGCAGGAATACTCCGATTTTGAAATCGTTGAGGTCGATATGAAGGACATATACAAATCAGCAAAAGCGCTGATCCGCTCCCGCCACCCGGAGGATATGGTCTTTATCATCGGCGGCGGAAACATGGGGGATTTATACCGGTATGAAGAGTGGACGCGCCGCTTTATCATTAAAACGTTTCATGATTATCAAATCGTCCAGCTACCGGCAACCGTTCATTTTTCTGATACGAAAAAGGGACGAAGAGAGCTGAAACGGGCGCAGAAAATTTATAACGCGCACCCCGGTTTATTGCTGATGGCCCGGGATGAAACTACGTATCAATTTATGAAGCGGCATTTTAAAGAAAAAAAGATCCTGAAGCAGCCTGATATGGTGCTGTATTTAGATAGAAGCAGCACCCCTGCGGATCGCGAAGGGGTTTATATGTGTTTGCGCGAGGATCAGGAAAGCGTGCTTCAGGAGGATCAGAGAAACCGCGTGAAGGCCGCTCTTTTTGATGAATTTGGTGATATCAAAGCTTTTACGACAACGATCGGTCGCCGGGTCAGCCGCGGCACACGGGAACAGGAGCTGGAAGCGCTTTGGTCTAAGCTGCAAAGTGCTGAAGCCGTTGTCACAGACAGGCTGCACGGCATGATTTTTTGTGCGCTGACAGGAACGCCGTGTGTAGTGATCCGGTCTTTTGATCATAAAGTCATGGAAGGCTACCAATGGCTGAAAGGTATTCCAACCATGAAGCTGATTGAACAGCCGGAGCCGGAAATTGTGACAGCCGCAGTGAAAGAGCTGCTGACAAAAGAAACAAACCGTGCCGGCTTTCCGCGGGATATGTATTTTAAAGGGCTGCGGGATAAAATCAGCGGTGAAGCACAATGACACCGCTCGTCAGCATTATTGTCCCGATGTATAACGTTGAACCATTCATTGAAGAATGCATCAATTCACTGCTTGCCCAAACGCTTTCCGATATAGAAATCATCCTTGTTAATGATGGAACACCCGATCGATCTGGTGAGATGGCAGCGGCATACGCGAAACGGGATGCAAGAGTTCAAGTCATTCATAAAAAAAATGGCGGCTTGAGTTCGGCACGAAACGCGGGAATCAAAGCGGCGCGCGGCACGTATATCGGGTTTGTAGACGGAGACGATTATGTCTCTCCCGCCATGTTTCAAAGGCTTGCAGAAGAAGCGGAGCAGCACCGGCTCGATATCGCTGGCTGCGGATTTTATAAACAGTTTGAAGACAAACGGGTATACGTACCGCCGCAGCTCGAAACAGGCCGTATGCTGACAAAAGCGGATATAGCTGTACAGCTCCAATGTGCCCACGAAACGAGATTTATCTGGTATGTATGGCGATATGTGTATCGCCGTGAGCTTTTGGAAAGGGCGAACCTGTGGTTTGATGAAGACATCCGTTTTGCTGAAGATTCACCCTTTAATTTATCTGCTTTTTATGAAGCCGAGCGGGTAAAAATGCTGGATGAAGGCTTGTACATATACCGTGAAAATCCGAACAGCCTGACGGAACTCCCTTATAAACCTGCGATGGATGAAAATATCCAAAAACAATATCAAGCCAAACTCGCATTTTACAATCAGTGCGGCTTATCGGCTGTGTGCAAAGAAGATTTAGATGTGTACATTTGCAAGCACCAGCTTCCGATGCTTCTGGCAAACGCCTGTGCCTCATCGCAGCCGGCGAAAGACATCAAAAAACAGATCAGACAGATTTTATCCTATGACATGGTTCGGCAGGCTGTCAGACACACACCGTTCCAGCATGAGAAATTAGGCAGAGGCGAGCGATTGGTCTTAGGACTGTGCAAATGGCGGCTGATCTTTCTCATCAAGCTGTTTTTTGAGACACGCGGAACCATGAAAGGCAGTGCAAAGCAGGCATGAAATTCACTATTAACTTCAGCGCCAATCTTACAGCTTTTCTTCTGTCCGTATTCCTGTCTGTCTGGATGACGCCTTTTATTGTCAAAACGCTCGGTGTCGAGGCTTTTGGCTTTGTGAATTTAACGCAAAATGTGATTAATTATTTTTCCATTATCACGGTGGCGCTCAGCTCCGTGGTTGTGCGTTTTTTTTCTGTCGCAGCCCACAGGGGAGAGCAGGAAAAAGCAAATGCGTATATCAGCAATTATTTGGCTGCATCTGTTTTGATTTCATTGCTGCTTCTGCTGCCTCTTGTGAGTGCGGCTTTTTTTATTGACCGCGTTATGAATGTCCCTCAGGATCTATTGGCTGATGTTCGGCTGTCGATTTTGATTGGGAGTCTGCTGTTTCTTTTAACATTTTTGATGGCGGGGTTTGGGGCGGCGCCGTTTTATGCCAACCGGCTGTATATCACCAGTTCGATTCAGGCGGTGCAAATGCTCATCCGCGTACTGTGTGTGCTGGCGCTGTTTGCCTGCTTTACGCCAAAAATCTGGCAGATTCAGCTTGCCGCTTTAGCCGGTGCCGTCATAGCGTCTATTCTGTCTTTCTGCTTTTTCAGAAAACTGATTCCATGGTTTTCATTTAGGCTGAAAGACTTGTCATTCCGCATAAGCAAGGAACTGTTTCAGGCAGGAACCTGGAACTCAGTCAATCAGATCGGCGTGCTGCTTTTTTTGCAGATCGACCTATTAACCGCCAACTTGGTGCTGGGTGCATCTGAAGCGGGAAAATACGCGGCGATTATCCAGTTTCCGCTGCTGCTGCGCAGTTTGGCAGGAACAGTTGCATCTCTATTTGCGCCTGTCATTACTTCTTATTATTCAAAAGGCGATATGGACGGCTTGGTCAAGTACGCCAATCAGGCAGTGAGACTGAACGGGCTTTTGCTTGCGCTTCCGGCTGCATTATTGGGAGGTTTGGCCGGGCCTTTTCTGACGATCTGGCTTGGACCGTCCTTTTCCTCTGTAGCGCCGCTTTTATATATTCACGCCGGATATTTGGCGGTCAGTCTTGCCTTTATGCCGCTGTTTTATATATGGACCGCCTTTAATCAACAAAAAACACCGGCGCTCGTCACCCTGCTGTTAGGCGCAGTGAATGTTGTGCTGGCGGTCACATTAAGCGGGCCGGCGCATCTGGGGCTTTACGGCATTACGCTGGCCGGGGCGATTTCGCTTGTGCTGAAAAATGTCATCTTTACGCCGCTTTATGTATCACGCATTACGGGCTACAAAAAACATGTGTTCTTTACAGGCATGTTCGGTCCGGTCCTTGCCGCTTTATTTGCCTGGGCGGTTTGTGAGGCCATCCAGTTATGTATCACCATTGAAAGCTGGACATCACTGATTGCCGCAGGTGCTGCCGTCAGCTGCTGCTACGCGGTTTTCGCTTTTATGTTTGTTTGTACGAAAGAGGAACGACAGCTTGTGCTGAGACGGTTTAGAAAAACGAAAGGAGCTGTAAATATTTGATCCTGAAACGTCTTTTTGATCTGACGGCCGCTATTTTTTTATTGTGCTGCACGGGTGTCATTATTCTATTCACTATCGCCGTAGTCAGGCTGAAAATAGGATCGCCTGTCTTTTTTAAACAAGTACGGCCCGGCCTGCATGGGAAGCCGTTCACCCTTTATAAATTCAGAACGATGACGGACGAACGGGACAGTGAGGGAAACCTGCTGCCGGATGCAGTCAGGCTTACGAAAACAGGCAGGCTGATCAGAAAGCTGAGCATTGATGAGCTGCCGCAGCTTCTGAACGTTTTGAAAGGAGACCTCAGCCTCGTCGGTCCCCGGCCGCTGCTGATGGACTATCTGCCGCTTTATACGAAACAACAGGCACGGCGCCATGAGGTGAAACCCGGGATTACAGGCTGGGCGCAGGTCAACGGCAGAAACGCGATTTCCTGGGAAAAGAAATTTGAACTGGATGTTTGGTACGTTGACAATCGTTCATTCTTGCTCGATTTGAAAATTTTATGTCTGACAGTACGCAAAGTTCTTGTTTCAGAAGGGATTCAGCAAACCAATCATGTGACCGCAGAACGCTTTACAGGAAGCGGAGATGTGTCCTCATGAGAAACGTGGCCATTGTGGGAGACGGCGGTCACGGAAAGGTGATCAGAGAACTCATAAGCGCCCGTTCAGACACGCGCTTAGCTGCAGTGCTGGACGATAAATTCAGCACATTTGATGCCGGGAAAGAGCTGTACACAGGCCCCCCGGAAGCAATTCCTGAATTGCGCAGGCTGATCCCTGACGTCATGTTTGTGATTGCAATTGGAAACAACAGCGTCAGAAAACAGCTGGCGGAGCGGCTGGGGTTATACAAAGAAGATTTCATCACATTAATCCACCCGTCAGCCATCATCAGCAAATCGGCTGTCATCGGGGAAGGAACGGTTATTATGGCCGGTGCGATTATTCAGGCGGATGTTCAGATCGGCGCCCATTGTATCATCAATACGGGCGCGATTGCAGAGCACGATAATCAGATCGGCGATTTCGTACATCTTTCTCCGCGCGCCACGCTTTCTGGTGGTATTGCGGTTCAAGAAGGGGCTCATGTGGGCACCGGGGCCTCGGTCATTCCGCAGGTTACTATTGGCTCTTGGAGCATTGTCGGCGCAGGCTCCGCGGTGATCCGCTCCATCCCTGCCGGGGTAACGGCAGCCGGCACCCCGGCGCGCGTGATTTCTTCTATTCAAACCTAAAGCAAAGGATGGTTACATGCATAAAAAAATCTACTTATCCGCCCCTCATATGAGCGGCAGGGAGCAGCACTATATTTCAGAAGCCTTTCGCTCAAACTGGATTGCGCCGCTTGGGCCGCTTGTGAATACATTTGAAGAAAAATTGGCTGAACGAGTTGGGACCAAAGGGGCGGCTGCGGTCAGCTCAGGCACCGCCGCGATTCATTTGGCGCTGCGTTTGCTGGATGTAAAAGCGGGAGACACCGTGTTTTGTCCGTCCTTTACATTTGTGGCAACGGCAAACCCGATTTTATATGAAAAAGCGGTGCCTGTTTTTATAGATTCTGAGCCGGATACGTGGAATATGTCTCCGAAAGCACTTGAAAGAGCACTGGAGGAAGCAAAACGAAATGGAAATCCGCCAAAAGCGGTTATTGCCGTCAACCTGTACGGACAAAGCGCGAAAATGGATGAGATTGTAAGCCTGTGCGGCTTATACGGAGTGCCGGTTATTGAGGATGCGGCTGAATCCCTCGGTTCGGTCTATAAAGGGAAGCAGAGCGGGACATTCGGCCGTTTCGGCGTTTATTCATTTAATGGAAACAAAATCATTACCACTTCAGGAGGCGGGATGCTTGTGTCAGACGATGAAGCTGCCATTGAAAAAGCAAGATTTCTCGCTTCACAGGCCCGCGATCCTGCTATTCATTATCAGCACAGTGAAATCGGGCACAACTACAGATTGAGCAATATCCTTGCCGGAGTCGGCATTGCCCAGCTTGAGGTGCTGGATGAGCGGGTGGAGAAAAGACGGGAGATTTTTGCGAGGTATGAAAAAGCGCTTGGCAGCCTAGATGGCGTTTGCTTTATGCCGGAATACTCAGAAGGCGTGTCCAACCGCTGGCTTACTGCACTCACGCTCGATAACGGGCTGATTCCATATGACGTGGTTCAGCATCTTGCTGAAGAAGAGATTGAAGCGAGACCGCTTTGGAAGCCGCTGCATACCCAGCCTCTGTTTACATCATCTGCATTTTATTCCCATACAGATTCTGAAAGTGTGTGCGAAAACTTATTCAGGCGGGGGATCTGCCTCCCATCCGGAACAAATATGACCGAAGATGATCAAGACCGAGTAATCGATGTGTTGTCACACTTATTCCAAACAACAGAGGTGAAGAGATGGACAGCAAGCATTCAATGATCAGCCTGAAGAAAAAACTGACCGGGCTGCTCGAAATGATTCCGAAGCAATCCGAAATCATTTACGCCGACTATCCTCTATACGGAAATGTAGGGGATCTTTTTATTATGAAAGGAACGGAAGCCTTTTTTGAAGAAAATGATATTCGGGTCAGAAACCGCTGGAATCCAGACAATTTCCCAATCGGGCGTAAGCTTGATCCGAATCTGATCATCGTCTGTCAGGGAGGCGGCAACTTCGGGGATTTGTATCCGTACTATCAAGGATTTAGAGAGAAAATCGTTCAAGCCTATCCAAACCACAAAATCGTCATTCTGCCGCAATCCATCTATTTTCAAAATGAAGACAACTTAAAACGGACGGCTGACATTTTCTCTGCCCATTCAAATCTGCATATCATCACAAGGGAAAAAGCCTCCTATGCAACGGCACAGGCGCACTTTCTAAACAATCATATCAAGCTATTGCCTGATATGGCCCACCAGCTGTTTCCCATCATTCCGACACAGCAGCCGACCGGCCAAAAGCTGAGATTTATCAGAACAGATCATGAAGCAAATGATGAGCTTCAAAGACATGCGCAAGCGGAAAGCTATGACTGGCGTACAGTGCTGTCAGCTTCAGACCGCCGGACAATCGCTTTTCTCCAAACGCTGAACGTCCTGAACAAAAAAGCGGGCAATCCTCTGCCGATCGCATTGATATGGAGAAAATACTCGGATTACATCGTCACCAAAGCCATTCGCTTTTTCAGCCGTTACCAATCGGTGGAAACGTCAAGGCTGCACGGCCATATTTTGTCCTCTCTTCTGCAAAAAGAAAACACGGTCATTGATAATTCCTACGGAAAAAACGCCAATTACTATCATACTTGGATGGAGGGAGTGCCAAACACTCAAATCATTCGGGACGCCTCAAAGAAGGAAAACCTTCCTGCTCACATGTGAGCGGAAGGTTTATTTTGATTCTCCGCGTTTTACTTTGTTGTAGGCTTCATCTAAATGCTGAATCCGCTTCAGGACAACTGAGTTTTTTGTCAGCTGATCCTGCACAAGTGTTGAAACGACAGAACGGTAGTAGCTGTTCATTGCGTGGATCTTATCCTCAGACGGGTTCATTTCAATATGCTGCTTTAAGTTTTCAATAAAATACGGTACAGAAAAAAGTTCAGACATTTCTTTGGCAGCTCCTTTTTCATAAATGTATACGGTGTCATCCCAATCATGTACAATGAAGAAAGGGGAGTGAGCAAGATGGATATGAAACTTCAGCAAGTACAAGTACTAAAGCCTCAACTGACACAGGAGCTCAGGCAGGCCATCACGCTGCTTGGCTATAATTCGGCGGAACTGGCCGAATACATTGATGAGCTCTCACTGGAAAACCCTCTTATTGAACGAAAGGAAACAGACACACCGCCACTATCTTACCATAAAACAAGCAAAAACAGGATCAGCAGGCAGGAGGCGGGCCTTCAATTAAGCAATCCGCAAAAAACACTGCAGGATGTCCTCAAACAGCAGTCGCTGGATATGAATCTGTCAACCACTGAAAAAAAGATTTTTAATTATCTGATACATTCGCTTGATTCAAACGGATATCTGGAGGAAGATGTGGAGGAGGCAGCCCGGCGCCTGTCCGTTTCGGCAGAGGAAGCGGAAGCGGTTCTGAGAAAACTACAGTCGCTTGAACCAGCGGGGATCGGCGCAAGATCTCTTCAAGAGTGTATTCTGCTGCAATTACAGCGTCTCCCGAACAGAAATGAACAGGCAGAACTGCTTGTTTCAGAACACTTTGATGTATTTGCACAAAAAAACTGGAAAGCGCTTTCAAAAGAAACTGGAATCCCGCTGCACGCGATTCAGGACATTTCTGATAAAATTGCTGCGCTTCACCCAAGACCCGGCCTTTTGTTTGCCAGTCCGGAGCAGGATATGTATATTGAACCTGACATTTTCATCATCGTTAAAAACGGCCAGATCACAGCGGAACTGAACAGCCGCTCGTTCCCGGAGATTGAGCTGCATCCGCAGTACAGGCCGCTTCTATCGTCGGGCGCCTGTCAGGATACGGTTTCCTATTTATCTACGAAATATCAGGAATGGCGCTGGCTGAGCCGCGCGCTGAGGCAACGGAAGCAGACGATCACCAGAATTGTAAATGAGCTGACCGCACGTCAAAAAGATTTTTTCCTGAAAGGGCGGAGCGCCATGAAGCCGCTGACACTGAGAGAGGTGGCGGATTGTCTGGGCCTGCATGAATCAACCATCAGCCGGGCCATTAAAGGAAAAACGATACAAACGCCTTACGGATTGGTTGAGATGAAAATGTTCTTCACAGGAAAAGCAGAGGCCTCTGGGGATGGCGATACATCCAACTATGCGGTCAAAACGCATCTTCAAGCATTGATTCAGCAAGAGGATAAAACAAAACCCCTCTCAGATCAAAAGCTTGCCGACCTGTTATATGAACAGCACCGCATCCAAATCTCCAGACGCACAGTGGCGAAATACCGCGATCAATTGAACATTCCGTCATCGGCAGCAAGAAAACGGTACAAATAAAATCCTCCCTGTAAGGGAGGATCAGCTTGTAGAGAAAACGATGTTTTTTCTACAAGCTTTTTTGTTTTATACAGTT
>NZ_JAJHVY010000022.1:0-107104 GCF_020861455.1 Bacillus sp. AF23 | reverse complement strand
GCCTGCCTGTCACGCAGGAGGTCGCGGGTTCGAGTCCCGTCCGGACCGCCATTTATTGTAAACGAAACGATCATGTTTTCGTTTTTTTTGTGTTTTCTTTTATTACATCTTTTGCTTGGTATGATAGCCAAGCTTTCTTTATATCGGCAATATCTTGGATATTTCACCATAATCCGATACACTAGATACAGTACATATAAAACATAATCAGACCAAAAGGAGGTTTGGTTAATGGATGAGTTTGATTTAATTAATCGTATTACTCCGCGGACCATTCACCATTCTTCCGTTGATGTAGGAATTGGAGACGATGCGGCTCTTTACACAGCGAAAAACGGTGTGCAGGAAATTGTATGTGTCGATACAATGGTAGAGGACGTACATTTTAAATTGAGCTATTCTTCGCCGGAGGACATTGGATATAAGGCGTTGGCTATAAATATAAGTGATATTGCCGCAATGGGAGGTATTCCTAAGTTTTATTTAGTGTCTCTTGCGGTGCCTTCAAAATGGACGGAATCAGAAATCAAGGCAATGTATGAAGGAATGAATGAGCTGGCGAAACTATACTGTATGGACCTGATTGGCGGTGATACAGTTTCTACTTCTGATAAACTAGTCGTCACAGTGACTGTGATTGGGGAAGTTGAAAAGGGACGTGCCTGTTTGCGCAGTTTGGCAAAGCCGAATGATATAGTCTTTGTCACTGGTGAAATCGGTTCTTCTGCTGCTGGACTTTCATTGCTGCTAAAAGAATCCTCTCATCCGGAAACATCATTTGAAACAGATTACTTTATCAATAGGCATAAACGCCCTCACCCAAGAGTGAGTGTTGGCAGACTATGCTCGAACGCTCAGCGTGCGGCTCTTAATGATATTAGTGACGGATTGGCAAGTGAATTGCATGAAATTGCTGAATCCAGCTCTGTTTCAATAGAAATTGACGAGAACCTTCTTCCAGTTCATCCGGACTTGCCTAAGTTAAATTCCAAATGGAAGGAATGGGCTTTGTTTGGCGGAGAGGATTTTGAGCTGACTGGGACGATCTCAAAGGAAGACTGGGAACTGTTACAGCAGGAGTGCAGCAGACTTCAACTGCCAATTAAAATGATTGGATGTGTCCGTGAAAAGACAGAATCCAATGTCGTATTAAAGACAGATGAAGAAACAATGACTTTAGAGAAAAAAGGATATAATCATTTTAAATAAGACGGGTGACTCGTGTGAAGCAATTAAAATGGAGAACTGTAAATCCTGAAGAAACAAAAGCGATTGCTAAGCTGACTGCATCGTTTTCAAAGCCTGGGGACGTCCTGACATTAGAAGGCGATTTAGGAGCTGGGAAAACAACCTTTACAAAAGGTTTTGCTGAAGGACTCGGAATTACACGTGTTGTAAACAGTCCGACGTTTACGATCATAAAAGAATATAACGATGGTTCACTTCCTCTTTATCATATGGATGTATACAGAATGGAAGACGAGAGTGAAGACTTAGGACTGGATGAATATTTTCATGGACAAGGTGTCTGCTTAGTGGAATGGGCACATTTAATTGAAGAGCAGCTTCCGCAGGAGCGACTGCAAATTGCCATTAAAAGAGTTGGTGACGATGAAAGAGAGATCATCTTTACAGCTGTGGGGAATCGGTATGAAATGCTTTGTGAGGAGATAAGTAGACATGACAATATTAGCAATTGATACATCGAATTATACTTTAGGCATAGCGCTGCTTCGGGACAACACTGTCATAGCAGAATACATGACATATTTAAAAAAGAATCACTCTGTGAGGGCGATGCCTGCTGTTCATTCTTTGCTGAATGATTGTGATATAACCCCGCAGGATCTTTCTAAAATTGTTGTCGCAAAAGGTCCAGGCTCGTACACAGGGGTGAGAATCGGTGTAACCATAGCCAAAACACTTGCCTGGTCTTTAAACATTCCGATTTCTGCTGTTTCAAGTCTTGAAGCGCTGGCGGCAAATGGACGTCACTTTGACGGTCTGATCAGCCCTATATTTGATGCGAGACGCGGACAGGTGTATACAGGTCTTTATGAATATAAAAACGGTCTTTTAGAACAGGCTTTGCCGGATCAAAATGTGATGCTGACAGAGTGGCTGGAGATGCTAAAAGAGAAGGATCGCCCTGTTTTGTTTTTAGGTCATGATACATCCATACACGCGGAGACGATACTGGATGTATTAGGGACAAAAGGAATCATAGGGTCTGCGGCTCAGCATAATCCCCGCCCTTCCGAATTGGCTTACTTGGGTGCGGATAGCGAAGCTGCTGATATTCACGGGCTTGTGCCGGATTATTTACGGCTTGCAGAAGCTGAAGCGAAATGGATTGAAAGTCAAAAGTAGGGTGATAGGATGAAAACAAAAGCAGCAGTCAGAAAAATGCAGCTTGATGATGTTGATCACGTATACGAAATTGAAACATCCTCCTTTACGTCTCCCTGGACGAAGGATTCGTTTTATCATGAATTGCTTGAAAATCCGTATGCCCACTATCTCGTGATTCAAAAGGACGATTGTATCGCGGGTTATTGCGGGATTTGGATTGTGATGGACGACGCCCAAATCACAAATATCGCGATTAAACCAGAGTATAGGGGCCAGTCTTTAGGAGAAGCACTTTTTCGTTCAGCTCTCGAACTTTGTAAAGAAAAAGAGGCGAGGCGGCTTTCGCTTGAAGTGAGGGTTTCCAATCACCCTGCTCAAAGTTTATATAAAAAGTTCGGGATGCAGCCCGGCGGAATAAGAAAGAACTATTATACTGATAACGGGGAAGATGCGTTAATTATGTGGGTGACGATAAATGAATGAGCAAAAAGATCTTTATATATTAGGAATCGAAACGAGCTGCGATGAAACGGCAGCAGCTATTGTCAAAAACGGAACAGAAATCGTCTCGAACGTTGTGGCCTCTCAAATTGAAAGCCATAAACGATTCGGAGGGGTTGTGCCGGAAATTGCATCAAGACATCATGTGGAGCAAATCACTTTAGTGATCGAAGAGGCTTTCCGTAAAGCAGACATGACATATCGTGATATAGATGCGATTGCAGTTACAGAAGGCCCGGGATTGGTGGGAGCACTGCTAATCGGAGTAAACGCCGCTAAAGCATTGAGCTTTGCGCATCATATTCCGTTAGTTGGAGTCCATCATATAGCGGGCCATATCTACGCAAACCGTCTGGTAGAAGAGATCGTTTTTCCAGCGCTTGCATTGGTCGTTTCCGGCGGCCATACGGAATTGGTTTATATGAAAGAGCACGGTTCATTTGAAGTGATCGGGGAAACACTCGATGACGCAGCAGGGGAAGCTTATGACAAAGTGGCAAGAACGATGGGGCTCCCGTATCCAGGCGGACCGCAGATTGACAAGCTTGCGGAATCAGGGAATGACACTATTCCTCTGCCTCGCGCATGGCTTGAAGAAGGTTCTTATAATTTCAGCTTCAGCGGGCTGAAATCAGCTGTGATCAATACGCTTCATAACGCGGCTCAAAAAGGACAGGAAATTGCGCCGGAAGATCTTTCTGCCAGTTTTCAGAATAGCGTCATTGATGTCTTAGTGACCAAAACGGCACGCGCTGCAAAAGAATATGGTGTCAAACAGGTTCTTTTGGCCGGAGGAGTAGCTGCAAACAGAGGACTCAGAGCGGCGTTACAGAAGGAATTTTCCCATCATGAGGGGACAGCGCTCATCATTCCTCCGCTATCCTTATGTACAGATAATGCTGCAATGATTGCTGCGGCCGGTACAATTGCTTTTGAAAAAGGGATTCGCGGATCATATGATATGAATGGCCAGCCTGGTCTTGAACTGACTTCTTACCAAGGTCTCACGACATAATGGCGTGAGGCTTTTTTATTGTTATTAACAGATAATTCTCAATTTATCCACATATCTGTGAGTAATTATAGAGATATAGATGGATAAAGGGGTTGAGAGGCTGTTAATAAAGTGGATAAATTCAGAAAATTTTGTGGATATTGTGTATAAACCGCTTTCTTCGTTTGCTTATAAGGCTATTTTCTGTGGATAAAAAGCACCTCTAAAAAAGAGGTGCTTGACTTTTTTAATCTTCTTCTGTGGATAGTTCTTCCCATTCTGATAGTAGGTTTTCCAATTCTTGATTGAGTTTCTCGTTGTCAGCGTGGATGGCTTGTACCTTTTCGTGGTCCTGATATACTTCCGGATCACAAAGTAATTCATCATTGTGACTGATTTTTTCTTCTATGGTTTGAACTGTCGTTTCAATTTCTTCTATGCGTCTGAGTCGTTGGCGTTCTTTCTTTTTCCATTCTTTTTCTTCCTCATAAGAACGTTTAGAGTCGGATTTCATTGCAGCCGTGGCTTTTTCAGTTTCCTCTTGCTGTTTCATTTTCTCTAATTCCAGCTGCTGTGTTTTTTTCTCTGTATAATAATCGTAATCTCCGAGATATTCTTCAATATGGTTTGGAGAAAGCTCATATACCCTTGTTGCGATTCTGTTAATAAAATATCTGTCATGTGAGACAAATAACAATGTGCCCGGATAATCGATCAAGGCGTTCTCGAGAACTTCTTTGCTGTCTAAGTCAAGATGGTTCGTCGGCTCATCAAGAATGAGAAAGTTAGCTTTTTGCAGCATCAGCTTGGCCAGGGCCACTCTTGCTTTTTCGCCCCCGCTTAGGGAATAGACGGGTTTAAGCACATCATCCCCGGAGAATAAGAAATTTCCGAGGCACGTTCTGATTTCTTTCTCTTGAAGCTCCGGATACTCGTCCCACAGCTCATCAATGACGCGTTTAGAGGAGGTCAGCTCAGCCTGTTCCTGGTCATAGTAACCGACACTGACATTTGAGCCGTACGCTATTGATCCTTGATCTGGCTTCAGTGTGTTTATTAATGTTTTCAGCAGGGTTGATTTTCCGATTCCGTTGGGACCTACAAGAGCGGCGCTTTCTCCTCTTGTAAGTCTAAACGACACATCTGTCAGAAGCGGCGGCTGGTTTTCATAGCTGATGGCCAGATCCTGAACCCGCAGGACCTCGTTCCCGCTCTGTTTTGTAATGTCGAAATGAAAATTTGCTGATTTTTCGTCGCCGAGCGGTTTTGACATGACGTCCATCCGTTCAAGCTGTTTCCGCCGGCTTTGTGCTCTTTTTGTCGTTGAGGCTCTCGCCAGATTTCGATCTACGAAGTCCTGAAGCTTGGCGATTTCATCTTGCTGTTTTTCATACAGCTTAAGATCCTTTTCATATTGGGCAGCTTTTTGGTCTAGATAAGCGCTGTAGTTGCCGTGATACTTTTTGCTTTCTGATCTTGATACCTCGTATACCTGATTCACCACTTTATCCAAAAAGTAGCGGTCGTGAGAAACAATCAGAATGGCGCCTGAATAGCCTTGCAAATAATGTTCAAGCCATGTCAGCGTATCAATGTCCAGA
The DNA here is from genome assembly GCF_020861455.1 of Bacillus sp. AF23. Lineage (NCBI taxonomy): Bacteria > Bacillati > Bacillota > Bacilli > Caryophanales > Bacillaceae > Bacillus > Bacillus sp. AF23. Next base: position 101,656 of record NZ_JAJHVY010000022.1, on the reverse strand, counting down.
TGGTTGGTCGGCTCATCTAGAATGAGAAGGTCAGGCTGTGTTAACAGAAGCTTACCCAAGGCCAGTCTTGTTTTCTGACCACCGCTTAGGCTTTGCACCTGTGTTGAATCGTCAAAATGGCTGAAGCCGAGACCGTGCAGCACAGATCTGACATCTGCTTCATATTGATAGCCGCCTTTATCTTTAAATTCCTGCTGAAGGCGGTCGTAGGTTTTCATGATGCTTTCCAGTTCACTTGGGTCAGCTGCCGCCATTTTTTCTTCTATGTTTCGCATTTCTTTTTCCATCGCTTTTAAGTGATCAAAAACAGTCAGCAGCTCTTCTTTTATGGTAAGCTTAGAATCCAAGCCGGTATGCTGGGCCAAATAGCCCATTGTGATATCTTTCGGCTTGATCATTTCACCCTTTTCATATGAAAGGTGACCTGCGATAATTTTAAGGAGTGTAGATTTCCCAGCGCCGTTTCTTCCTACAATTGCGACGCGATCACGGTTTCTGACTTCCAGCTTTATATTGTTTAAAATAGTATCAGCACCAAATGATTTGGAAAGCTGATTAATTTGTAAGATCATCATATTATTTCACCTCTGCTATAATAAGTTAAGTGTAGCTTATGAACCAGAACTCAGCAAACAATACATTGGCCAAATAAGACATAGAGAAGAAAATAGTGTATGATCTGTTTAAGGAGAGTTTTTACTATGAATGGATTTTCTCATTTTAATGAACAGGGCAGAGCCCAGATGGTGGATATCAGCGAAAAATCTTCGACTGTCCGTACTGCGGCGGCTGTATCAAGCGTACACATGAAGAGTGAAGTGTACGAGAAAATAAAAAGCCATGATATCGGCAAAGGAGATGTACTTGCTGTCGCTCAGGTTGCGGGCATTATGGCTGCGAAACAAACATCAAATATCATTCCGATGTGCCATCCGCTATCCTTGAGCGGGGTCGATATTTCGTTTGACTGGAAAATAAAAGAAACAGAAGTTATACTTCATATAAAAGCACAGGTCAAAACGAAAGGGAGTACAGGTGTGGAAATGGAAGCGCTAACTTCTGCATCGGTGTGTGCCCTTACTGTTTACGATATGTGCAAGGCGCTTGATAAGGGGATGGTCATCGGCCCTACCTGCTTGCTGGAAAAGACAGGCGGGAAAAACGGTGACTTTAAAAGAGAACTATCCGAGTATAATTTGGAGGACCAAAAATGAATAAGGATCAATCAAAAATTCCGCAGGCGACGGCAAAACGGCTGCCGCTTTATTATCGCTTTTTAAAGAATCTGCATGCGTCAGGAAAACAGCGTGTATCATCTGCTGAACTCAGCGATGCCGTAAAGGTTGATTCTGCCACGATTCGCAGGGATTTTTCCTATTTTGGAGCTCTTGGCAAAAAAGGATACGGATATAATGTCGATTATTTGCTGTCATTTTTCCGAAAAACGCTTGATCAGGATGAAATGACAGACGTTATCCTGATTGGTGTCGGAAACTTAGGAACAGCGTTTCTTCACTATAATTTCACAAAAAATAATAACACAAAAATTTCTATGGCTTTTGATATAAATGAGAGTAAAATAGGAACTGAGGTAGGCGGTGTGCCCGTCTTTAACCTCGATGATCTTGAACAACATGTAAAAGGCGAATCAGTTGCCATTCTGACAGTGCCCGCAGTAGCGGCCCAATCGATTACTGACAGATTGGTTGCGTTAGGGATCAAGGGTATTCTTAATTTTACGCCGGCCCGTTTGAATGTGCCGGAACACATTCGAATTCATCATATAGATTTAGCTGTAGAGCTTCAGTCACTGGTTTATTTCTTGAAGCATTATTCTGTTTTAGAGGAAATCGAGTAACCGGAAAGGAGGAGCCCAAATATGCCGATCGGTCCTGGAAGCCTTGCTGTTATCGCAATCGTTGCTCTGATTATCTTTGGTCCCAAAAAGCTGCCTGAGTTGGGAAAAGCCGCTGGAGACACACTTCGTGAATTCAAAAACGCTACTAAAGGATTAGCGAGTGATGATGAGGAAAAAAAGAAAGAGAATCAGTAAGTTAGGATGACACAAATGAAAGTGAATCAAATGTCGCTGCTGGAGCATATTGCGGAGCTTCGAAAACGATTGCTGGTTGTGGCGCTGGCGTTTGTCGTTTTTTTTATCGCGGGGTTTTTTTTAGCGAAGCCGATTATAGTGTATCTGCAAGAAACCGATGAAGCGAAGGAGCTCACGCTCAATGCGTTTAATCTGACAGACCCGCTTTATGTGTTTATGCAGTTTGCGTTTATCATCGGGATTGTCCTGACTTCGCCGGTTATTCTTTACCAGCTTTGGGCTTTTGTGAGCCCGGGCCTCTATGAAAAGGAGCGCAAAGTAACGCTCAGCTACATTCCGATCTCTATTTTGCTGTTTTTAGCGGGTTTATCTTTTTCCTATTATATTTTATTTCCTTTTGTTGTCGATTTTATGAAACGGATCTCTCAGGATTTGAATGTCACTCAGGTGATTGGAATTAATGAATATTTTCATTTTCTTCTGCAGCTGACGATTCCGTTTGGACTGTTGTTTCAAATGCCGGTCATCCTTATGTTTTTGACAAGGCTTGGAATTGTGACACCGATGTTCTTAGCGAAAATCAGAAAGTATGCGTACTTTACGCTGCTTGTGATTGCTGCTCTGATTACACCACCTGAGCTTTTGTCTCATATGATGGTGACTGTTCCGCTCTTGATTTTGTATGAAATCAGTATTTTAATATCGAAGGCTGCCTATCGGAAAGCGCAGAAAAGCAGTGCTGCCGATCAGGACGTTTCTTCTTAGCCAACATAAAAAATCCATTTCTCATAGAAGAGAAATGGATTTTCTTTATTTCTGGTTCTTCTTTATTTTAAATGAAAAGGCGAACATCTTAAAAGAAATGCTGATGTTGTATGCAGCGAACACCATCAGCAGGATGGAGTAAAATGACCACATGCTGCCTGGCGAGCTTGCGGCGAGATAAGTAAAGATGCACCCTACGGCAAAGTAGATCATTCCCCACACTATCGGGTTTCTCATGAAAATAATCCTCCAATAATCAATTGCATTTGTGTGCTTTGCTGTTCAAGGTATTTCTGAACAGGCTCAAGCTGCATAATGACGACGAATGTATTCATCATTACATGGGCGAAAATCGGCACCCAAATCCGTTTGGTTCTCGCATATAGAAATGCAAAGGTAAAGCCCATTGCCGTATACAGCAGAAGGTGCGTTAAATCCGCGTGAACAATTCCGAAAATAATGGAGCTGATCAGTCCGGCAATAAAGAAATTCGTTTTTTCGTACAGCGCGCCGAAAATGATTTTTCTGAAGATGATTTCTTCTAATATAGGCCCGATGATAGAAGAAACGATAATCATGAGCGGAACTGCCTGAATCACATCCAGGATGGCTTTTGTATTTTCTGATTCTCTTCCGATGCCAAATACATAATATTCAATAGAACCGGCTAATCCTTGAGAGAAAAGGGCGATGAAAAACCCGGCTATCGCCCAAAGGATCGAAAGTCCGACCGAGTCTTTCTTTTCGTTTCGCAGCGCAGTTTTAGGCGCGGTTCTGAGAATGAGCAATACAACAATCAGACAGGCAATAAAACTGATGACGGACCATAATCCCTGCGCGTACAGCAGATTTTCTTTTGTGGGCTGTCCTCCCGCATAACCGAATTTAAATAACAAGGGAATCGCAATTACTGCTGAAAACTGCATGATGATATATGTCAAAATAATAAACCAATACTGTTTTCTCAAATGGTATGTACTCCTTTGTTAAATGGGTTTCTTTTGTCTACAGCTATTGTAACATAATTGAATCGAGGGTGAAAAAGCCAAGGGATATCTGAGCTGAAAAGAATGATGTAAGCGTGAAAAATTTTTTATCTTATCACTTGAAATTGGAAGTGAGATTCTTTATTATAAGAATTGTGTTAGCACTCTTTAGTGCTGAGTGCTAAAATTACATATTCATACTATTGAGGAGGTTATTACATTGTTAAAGCCATTAGGTGATCGCGTTGTCATTGAACTCGTAGAATCTGAAGAAAAAACTGCCAGCGGAATTGTGTTACCGGATTCTGCAAAAGAAAAGCCGCAAGAAGGCAAAATCGTGGCAGCTGGTTCAGGTCGCGTGTTAGAAAGCGGAGAGCGCGTTGCTTTAGAAGTAAAAGAGGGCGACCGCATTATCTTCTCAAAATACGCAGGTACTGAAGTGAAATACGAAGGTACTGAATACTTAATCTTACGTGAAAGCGACATTTTAGCTGTTATCGGCTAATTCTTAAATAAACAAATACTTAAAAATTCGAGGAGGTTTCGTACACATGGCAAAAGATATTAAGTTTAGTGAAGAAGCTCGCCGCGCAATGCTTCGCGGTGTTGATGCACTTGCTGATGCTGTAAAAGTAACTTTAGGACCAAAAGGACGCAACGTGGTTCTAGAGAAAAAATTCGGTTCTCCGTTAATCACTAATGACGGTGTAACAATCGCTAAAGAAATCGAACTTGAAGACGCGTTTGAAAACATGGGTGCTAAGCTTGTAGCTGAAGTAGCCAGCAAAACAAATGACGTTGCCGGTGACGGTACAACAACTGCGACAGTTCTTGCGCAAGCAATGATCCGTGAAGGCCTTAAAAACGTAACAGCAGGCGCTAACCCTGTAGGCGTGCGTAAAGGTATGGAACAAGCTGTAAACGTTGCGATCGAGAACCTGAAAGAAATTTCTAAGCCAATCGAAGGCAAAGAATCTATCGCTCAGGTTGCTGCGATCTCTGCTGCTGATGAGGAAGTCGGAAGCCTTATCGCTGAAGCAATGGAGCGCGTAGGCAACGACGGCGTTATCACAATCGAAGAGTCTAAAGGCTTCACAACTGAGCTTGAAGTTGTTGAAGGTATGCAATTCGACCGCGGATATGCGTCTCCTTACATGGTAACTGATTCTGATAAGATGGAAGCGGTTCTTGACAATCCTTACATCTTAATCACAGACAAAAAAATCACAAACATTCAAGAAATTCTTCCTGTGCTTGAGCAGGTTGTTCAGCAAGGCAAACCATTGCTTCTGATCGCTGAGGATGTTGAAGGTGAAGCTCTCGCAACACTTGTTGTGAATAAACTTCGCGGCACATTCAACGCAGTGGCTGTTAAAGCTCCTGGCTTCGGTGACCGCCGTAAAGCAATGCTTGAAGACATCGCTGTCCTTACTGGCGGAGAAGTCATCACAGAAGATCTTGGCCTTGACCTGAAATCTACTGAAATCGGACAATTGGGACGCGCTTCTAAAGTTGTGGTTACAAAAGAAAACACAACAATCGTTGAAGGCGCTGGCGAAACAGATAAAATTTCTGCACGCGTCACTCAAATCCGCGCTCAAGTGGAAGAAACAACTTCTGAGTTCGACAGAGAAAAATTACAAGAGCGTCTTGCTAAACTTGCTGGCGGTGTAGCTGTCATCAAAGTCGGCGCTGCAACTGAAACTGAGCTGAAAGAGCGTAAACTTCGCATCGAAGACGCCCTGAACTCAACTCGCGCAGCTGTTGAAGAAGGCATCGTATCCGGCGGTGGTACAGCGCTTGTCAACGTATATAACAAAGTCGCTGCAGTTGAAGCTGAAGGTGATGCGCAAACAGGTATCAACATCGTGCTTCGCGCGCTTGAAGAGCCAATCCGTCAAATCGCGCACAACGCTGGTCTTGAAGGATCTGTCATCGTTGAGCGCCTGAAAAACGAAGAAATCGGTGTAGGCTTCAACGCTGCAACTGGCGAATGGGTAAATATGATCGAAAAAGGTATCGTTGACCCAACGAAAGTAACACGCTCTGCACTGCAAAACGCAGCTTCTGTAGCAGCAATGCTCTTAACAACTGAAGCTGTTGTCGCTGACAAACCGGAAGAAAATGCCGGCGGCGCAGGAATGCCTGACATGGGCGGCATGGGCGGTATGGGTGGAATGATGTAATTAAACGGCGAAAACCCTTGATATATTAGGGGTTTTACCGTTTTTCATTACCCGATTAGCTGAAAGAATAACAAAAAGATAATATTCATTGAGGATGCTTCCAAAAGTCTACTGGACTTTAGAGGAAGCATCCTTTTTTATTTATGATATTACAAAACATCTGGAGTCCAACCATGTGATGGTTACTACCAAAGAGGGACTAATAAAGCTTTAATATACGGTATTCAAACAGAAGAGGGAATGGCTTCCTCTCTACAAACGGGATCAATTGGGCCTTCTACGACCAACCTTTTACCAACTCTGAGCATAGGGAATACTAATGCAAACTTTGTTAAGCTTCTTCAATATGCATTATATGTATATAATTTTAATCCAGGAGATTTCAATGGCCAGTACAGTACACTATTAAAAAATGTAGTAAGTGAATTTCAACAATTTGTTAAGTTACCAGCTGATGGAGTTACAGGAAAACAAACTTGGCTTTCTTTGTTGCAGAGTAAAGGAGATCCTAATCGTAAAGGAACAGCTTGTGATTGTATAACAGAAGTTACGTCTGCTAGAGCTAAAGCTTTAAAAAATGCAGGCTATGAAACTATTGGTCGTTATCTTGTAGACATTCCAGGGGGATTGGAGAAAAAAATAAAACCTGGTGAATTAAAAACTATTTTTAATGCTGGTTTAACTGTTTTTCCGATATATCAAACTTATGGGAATAATTCAAGACATTTCAGTGAAGCTCAAGGGAAAAGAGATGCTCAAGATGCTTTTACGGCTGCTAAAAATTATGGTTTTAAAAATGGAACAACAATATATTTTGCCGTGGATTTTGACGCTTTAGGAGATGATATAACTAACAAAGTTCTTCCACACTTTAAGGGTATTAATGAACAAATGAAATATCTGGGGAACCGTTACAAAGTTGGAATATATGGAGCCCGGAATGTTTGCAATCAAGTATCGGAGAAGGGTTGGGCAACAACCAGTTTTGTAAGTGATATGTCCACGGGATTTAGTGCAAATTTAGGCTACCCATTGCCAAAAAATTGGGCATTCGATCAAATTTCAACTATTAGTGTTGGTTCAGGAGACAGTAAAATTGAAATAGACAATAATATTAAGTCCGGACTTGATAATGGAGCTTCAAGTCTTGATTTCTCAACTGATCTCAATCAAGAGCTATACAAGCAATTATATGAAATTCAACTTTTAGGACTTCATTATACAAACAATGATATTAATCAAGCGAATAAGCTTACAACCAACTATTATCGTCGCAAAAGATATGAATCACTAATATGGACATTAACTTCTGGACAATTTGATAAAGACTTTGAGGAGTATGTTATTAATGCTGTAGGAGAAAATAGTTTTGTCTAAGCAACTGATCCCGTTTCAAAATCTGAAGTAATTGATTTTCCTCATCTTATGGCTACATTATCTGCCCTATTGTATGCAAATCTTCCGTTAGTTGGAACTACACAGCAAGATTTAGCAGGGTGGGGTGGTGATTTATTTACTTACTGTTGCTGCAGATGTATATAAAGATAGAGATAAGTATAGTGGCGACAATGGAACAAGAACATATAAAGCTGCTTACGACTTGATCGGTACAAATGCATCGGCTGGTAACTTTGATAATTCGGATTTCCTTGGAGATATCGATGCTATTAACATCGCACAGATCTTATTAAATAATAACACTAAGCCAATTTTAAATGCAGTTCAAGAGTATTATAATAGTCTTGTTTTCTCAAGATATAAACTATTTTATAAAAATAAATTTAATAGTAATGAAAATAATTTGAGACTGAATGCAAGTAATATCATGATTGGAGATCATCCTGATATTACAGCGGCAAGGGTAGCCTTAAGGGGTTCAATGCAAATGGAAGTCCCTTATTATACGGAAGAAGAGGGAGAAATTATTGCAAATGCTTTTGCTGATAAAATACTAGACCTTGTAGCAAGTGAATAGAAAATTTAGAGTAGAGTACCATACATTTTAAAAAATTATGGTACTCTATGTTTAAAGGTTTTAAAAAAATAAAATTTATAAATTGAAAATTTCCTATTTATTTAATGGAAGGAAATGGAAATTGGAGAAATGACGAAGTATTTGGGGATAGTGTCGCTTATCATCCTTATAATAACATTGTATTATTTGCCCCGCACCCATTGGGCACTTGGAATTCTAGGAATTGTTTTGGGGAGTATTCTAACTATTAAAGCACCTAAAGGGATGGCTAAGTATCTTTCTATTTTTATTCTGGCACTTTGTATTCTTTTACTCTTGTTATTGATTGTAGCAGGCCTTTTGATGGCGGGTTTAGTGGGGAAGTAACCTTTATGTATAACCATACTACATTTGGTCAAAACTAAAATTTAAGAAGTATTCCAAAGCTATAAAAGTTTACTAAAAGTAAGACTAGGCTCTCAAAAACTCGACAGCTTTGAAGGCTACTATTTTACAAAATGGGTATTCCATTGCCGGTGTCTTTTTTAATATTACACACAAGAAATCCTTCCCGGCAGAAGCTGAATTTGATTTGCTTGAGCAAATCGTACAAAGCTCTTTTTCATCATTAATAAGTTAAACCCTACTATGGTGAAATAAAGGACTCCGCTGATTACATTCAAATGAAGTTAACGGGATAACTTCATGGTATCCGGTTTAGATAGACAGCTCGAAAGATAAATTTATTATGATAGGGCGTAATAGATGGTTTCTTGGATCAAATATCAACGATATAATATTCTGCACACTCACTATAAACTGGAACAGATGCGTTAGCTTTATAATAATACAACCAACTTCCAAGATATTTTTGATGAAATTGTGCTTCAGGCCATCAATCATAGTATATTAGGCGGACGTGTCTCATTCACTGACTTCACTTACCTTTCAGAAATCACTCTATATTAAGGTTCATGAAATATAAGAAACTTTTAAATTTTAATTTTTTCAATAGAGAGTATGGGAAGTAATGGATAAATTCGGGATTTATAAAAGTGTATTTGTCTAGCACTTTGTAATCTTTTATTTGTGTATATGGTATTGGACACTTTGGTAAAGGTTTTATAGATGATACATCAAATTTTAAGCTTCATATCAACTAGATTAAAAGCAGATTTTTTTTCAAAAGAATCTTAAATTTACATAATATTAATATATTTCTATCAAACTTATTCACCTCTTAGAAGAAATGTATGGAAAAATATTCGTTTTTTTAGGAGAATATGTTATTATAATTGTGGATTTAAAATAGTAAAAAGAAAAGAGGAATTCTAAAGATGAAAAAGTTAGTAATGACACTGTTTACAGTAGCTCTTTTGGGAGTTGTCATTTTCGCAGGCGGGTCAGAAGCATTAGCTATGGATTCGAAAGGTACAATCAAATTTAAAACAGATGCTAATACATATACGAAAAGAGCTACTTCAATTGTGGTTACTGGTACTTTGGCTAGGGATTTAGATAATGGTTTTGCAGTAATTTTATCAAATAATAAAGGAAAAGTAATAACCAGAAAGGATTTTTGGCATAGTATTGGTTCACGCAATTTTCGTGTGAGTTTTTCAACGAGAAATCTCCCTGCAGGAAAGTATGATGTGCATGTTGCACAGGATTGGGGAGGAAGATATTGGTCAGGTGAACTAAAACATTATATTACAGTACAGCATTAATGCGGATGTAATAAGTATTAACCTTTTGTTGTTAAAAAGTTTAACTTTTTGTCTTCTGTGAAATATTTATTTATTCAAAAAAGGTAGCTTAATCAGTTTACTGTACTGATAAGATACCTTTTTTATCTTTAATAACAACAAGGACATGGGTATTTTTCAAAGCTATACCTCTAGCTACAATTGTAGTTGTCTTTTAAATGACAATATCCAATCGTTCCACCTCACCCCGAATCCCAATCGCAGGCTCCCAAGAATCAATCAAACGAATCGCTTTCTGATTAGCTTCCATCGCTTTCGTTTTCTCTCCTTTACGATGCAACAGCTGCGCCATCCCATAATAATAATAAATCAGCTCAACCTGATTCGCGTTATGTTTGTCATAAAGCATCTGGTCAAAAGCTTCTTCCGCTTTCTCAAACTGATCACATTTCACGTAAGCCACACCTAAATTGAAATAAGCTTCTATCGTTTTTTCGCCGCCGTACGTGGAGCTGATTTGATTTGCCGCTTCGTATAATTGAATGGCTTCTTCATCATGACCTCTCGAAAAGTTTAGATCTCCGCGAACTAGTAAAACTCTGTGTTGAATCGCAGGGGAGATCGGTATATCTTTGATTTCGGTTAAAATCGCTTCCGCTTTTTCATGACTTCCAGCTTTTAAAAGCAGCCTCGATTGCAGTGCGAGTCCCCATACCTTTAGATCGTGAACGTCTTGCTCTTCAGTGTCTGATTGTTCCAGCGTTTTCAGGCCGGCTTCAATTTGTTGAAGTGCCTCGTCTAAATCGTTGACTTCCATCAGTGCCCAGCCTGCTGTGTCGATTCGGAAGAAGGCTTCTCGTGTGTGTTTGCCTAATTGATGGGCGGCGTCGGCGGCTTTACGGCCGTATTCGATACGCAGGGGCAGGTTGATTCTGCTTAGAAAATGGCTGATGCGGGTGATGAGTTCAATTAAGATTTCATTTTGTCCGGTTTCGCTTGCCCATTTGGTGACCTTTAGGATGTTTGGCCATTCTTTTTTGATTGGGTCTAAATCACGTCCCAGGAGATAGCTCCAATAGACAGAGTTTGGCTGTTCCCGCTTTAAATGGGTTTCCGCATAATGAATATAATAGTGCGCCCAGCGGCTGCAGGCTTCTTTTTCATATTGCTGATTTTCGGATAAGTGCTGTTCTCCGTATGCGACAACGGTTTGATGGGCGAAGTACTGTGTCCTTCCTTTGCTTCGTTCGGGCTGAATCAGAGCAAAAGACCGCATTTGTTCAACTGCGTAATGGAAACGGCGAGCGTCTAATCCGGCTGCTGCCGCCAGGCTTTTTTCGTCTGGCGGCTTGCTGAAAAAGCATAGCGCCTGCCATAGCTTCCGGGTGTCTTCATTGCATCTGTGCCATGTGCGCCCAAATAGAAAATCAAACAGATCTAATAGTGAATAGCCTGCTTTTCCGAGCTCATGAATCAGCTGCCGAGCGGGCATGTCATCGTCTGACATATAGGCGATGCTGAGTGCCATGGCTTTCGGGTTTCCGGCTGTCGCTGAAATGAACTCGCTCTTCAGTTCTGGAGACAGTTCCAGCAGCTGCGCCAGCTTTGCTTGTTTAGTTGGGTCGTTGCACATTTGCAGGCAGCGGTTCACTTCTTGATGAAAATATTCCAGGGCATCTGTTTGTTCAAGTCCGCTCAGCTGGATGGTTACCATTTCTCCGAAGCCTTCCCGATAGGTTTGCTTCAAGTTTTCACGTGCTGTGAGGAGAATTTTCACACCTTGGGGCAGGCTGGTGATAAATTCGTGAATGTCTCTTTCGGCAGTGTCTATGCTGTCCACGATCAGCAGTACCGGTTTTTCTCTGGTGTAATTGGCCAAAGCATTGCGGACGACAAATCGTTTTTCGTTTATGGATTTATCGATTTGTTCCGTTCGGCCGAGCTGGTATGCAATCGTATTTAAAAAATCGCTAAAGCTCAATCCTTTCCAATCAGCACTGAGCCAGATGATGCTGTTGAATGCCGGCCAATCTGAGGAATCGCCGATACAGGAATAGGCTGCTTCTAGAGCAGTTGTCGTTTTTCCCATGCCTGCCCATCCGGTAATTAAACAGACGGGTGATGGGGAAAGCATCCATTGCCGTATCGCCTCGATGTCAAATCTTCGTCCTATAAAGTGACCCGACCAGCGTGACGGTAAGTTGTGTGTCAAAGGCATCTGTTCTGTAAGCGCATTCGTTTTATGGTCGAGAATATCGGGAAATAAACGCTTGACTGTTTTTTCAATATCTTGATCAAGCGGTGCTCCGAATGAGTTGTCCTGCCGTACTATTTTCGCTTTTTTAAGACATGAGGCCGCCCATACAGGCAGTGCAGGTTTGATTACTGGTATAGTGGTGGTCTCAAGCAGGTCAGTAAACCACTGTATATTCATATCGGTTTTTTCAAGAATGATCCAGATCATTCCGAACAGTTTTCCGTCTTCGATTCTTCCGGGAACATAGTTCGCACCCATCTGTCCGATCCAGCTTTTAATCGTGTTTGGGGAAACTCCCAGCTGGTGTGAAATGTTGTCTAAATAAGACTGTCCTGTTTTTTCGTTCTTATTCCTTCTAACTTTATAATCTGGATGAAGTTTTAATGACTTTACGCCAGGTGCCAGCAATTCCGCAAATTGTTTTCGATCTTCAAGTTCAGCCATAAAACCTGCACCTCCTATTAGTACTATTTTATCAATCCTGCTTGTTTTGTATATGAAAAATCAAAAAGTACAGTGCGGCTGTCCTTTTATACAGCATGAAAAGCTGTTGAACATTCTGAAAAGCAGATAAAATGAGGGCAGTAACAGAGAAAACAAAAATGTATGCACTTACATTTCTTGATGAAGCGGCCACATGCCGTTAGAAGTATTCATAAAGAAAGGAATTTGCCAAATGACTCACACAGTACCTAAAACCATGAAGGCTGCTATTATGCATAACACAAGAGAAATCAGAATAGAAACATTGCCTGTACCTGACATCAGCCATGATGAAGTATTGATTAAGGTGATGGCTGTCGGTATTTGCGGATCAGATCTGCATTACTATACAAATGGCCGAATAGGCAACTATGTAGTGGAGAAGCCATTTATCCTCGGACATGAGTGCGCGGGAGAAATCGCGGCTGTCGGCTCGTCTGTTGATCAATTCAAAGTCGGTGACCGCGTCGCTGTTGAACCTGGTGTTACGTGCGGGCGCTGTGAAGCGTGCAAAGAAGGGCGTTATAACCTTTGTCCGGATGTACAGTTTTTGGCCACGCCGCCAGTAGACGGCGCGTTTGTACAATATATCAAAATCAGACAGGACTTTGTTTTCTCCATTCCAGATTCACTTTCTTATGAGGATGCTGCCTTGATTGAACCGTTTTCTGTCGGTATCCATGCAGCGATGAGAACGAAGCTTCAGCCTGGATCAACGATTGCGATCATGGGAATGGGCCCTGTTGGATTAATGGCTGTTGCAGCCGCTAAAGCATTTGGAGCAAGTACAATCATTGTGACCGACTTAGAGCCGCTACGGTTAAATGCCGCGAAAAAAATGGGAGCTACTCATGCCATCAATATTCGTGAACAGGACGCGCTTGAAGAAATTAAAACGATCACGAATGATAGAGGCGTTGACGTTGCTTGGGAAACAGCGGGGAATCCTGCGGCACTGCAATCCGCACTGGCTTCTGTACGACGCGGCGGAAAGCTTGCGATTGTCGGTTTGCCTTCTCAGAATGAAATTCCGTTAAACGTGCCATTTATCGCGGACAATGAGATTGATATATACGGCATCTTCCGTTATGCCAATACGTATCCAAAAGGAATTGAATTCCTTGCTTCCGGCATTGTGGACACGAAACACCTTGTGACGGATCAATATGCGCTGGAGCATACGCAAGAGGCGATGGAGCGGGCGCTTCAATTTAAGAATGAATGTTTAAAAGTGATGGTGTATCCGAATAGCTGAGTGAACAGGGAGAATCTCGTATTCTCCCTCTTATTTACTGGATTTGTACTCAATATTGAAAACGGATTCTTGGGGTGGAAAAGATGATTGAAACAGAAAAAGCAACAGTAATGAAGGCGAAACATCAAACAAAATCCAGTGCCGGTCTGTCCTGGCTTGAACGAATTGGGTACGGCTTCGGTGATATGTCGTATAATATTGTGTTTCAATTTGTAAACGCATACCTGCTGTTTTATTATACGGACATCGGCGGCATACAGCCTGCGGTCATCGCTACATTATTTCTTGTTGTGCGGGTGCTGGATGCTATTTTTGACCCGATTATGGGGGTTATTTTAGATAAAACGAACACAAGGTGGGGAAAGGCAAGGCCTTATCTGCTGTGGGTTGCATTTCCTTTCGCATTATTTACTGTCCTGTGTTTCACCACTCCTCACTTTGGAGCAACGGGAAACATCATATATGCGTATATTACCTATATCCTGCTCGGCATGTCCTTTAGTATGCAAACAATTCCGGTGAACAGCTTAACGGGCCGGATTACGAATTCTGTAAAAGAAAGAACGGTATTAACAACGACTCGTATGATCTTGGTTTATGTCGGAATCCTTCTATCCATCTCCTGTGCAACACCGCTTGCAGCAGCTTTGGGAGGAGAGAACCAGGCATTTGGGTTTCAGATGACGGCTTTCGTCTATGCCATTATAAGCATCGCTTTGAATCTCTTTAGTTTCTTTACTGTGCGTGAGCGGATTGCGCCTAAGAAAACAAAGAAACAGGGAATGAAAAAGACATTATCCGTTTTGTTTCAAAACAAACCTTTACTGATTCTAACGTCATCATTTTTAGCATTTGCAATCGGGTTTAATATTAAAATCAGTACAATGGTGTACTACTTTACGTATAACGTGAATCAAAAGGAATTGGTGTTCTTTGGAACCGTTTTATTTTTTGGCGCAGCCCTCATCAGTAACTTGTTTATTCCATACTTTTCTGAGAAATGGGGCAGGAAAAATGTGATGATCATATCGGCTGCTTTGTCACTGATCTCGTATGCAGGTCTGCATTTTACGGCGTATTCTTCGGTGACGCTCATTTTCATCTGGCTATTTGCTTCAGGGTTCTTTACAACCCCTTTAAATACGCTTGCTTGGGGAATGGTTGCCGATTGTGTTGATTATGCGGAATGGAAGACAGGGGTTCGTGCCGACGGAGTGGTGATTTCCAGCATGAGTTTTATCAATAAGTTAGGTGTTGCACTGGCCGGTTCGTTTTCTGCCATCTATTTAGGAATCGCAGGATATGTGGCGAATACTGATCAAACCGTGACGTCACTGAATGCGATTAAACATATGAATGCCTTAATTCCGGGACTATTTATTTTACTCTCTATCATCATCATAGCCTTTTATCCTTTAACTGAAAATAGATATAAACAGATCATCACCGAGCTTGAGAAGAAATCCAGATAAGTGAATATATTTAATATTTCTAATATTCGATGTAAAAGGTTGTATTTATGACTGAAAGTAATATACTGAGACTGTAATCTAGAATATGTAAAAAGAGTGTGATAACATGCGAAGTCAGTCTGTTGTTTGTATTGGGGAGTTATTGATCGATTTCTTTTGTACCGATGTGGACGTTGATTTAAAGAAAGGGCGTCAATTTTTAAAAAGTGCCGGCGGCGCCCCGGCAAATGTGTCAGCGGCGATTGCCAAGCTGGGAGGGGACGCTGCTTTCGCAGGAAAAGTAGGGAAAGATCCCTTTGGGTATTTTCTGAAGCAAACGTTAGATGCTGTTCATGTTGATACCTCTATGCTGGTGATGGATGAGAAAGCACCTACAACGCTTGCTTTTGTTTCATTAAAGAATAATGGAGAGCGCGATTTTGTTTTCAATAGAGGCGCGGATGCTCTGTTTACGATCGAAGATGTCGATCAGGATAAACTGAATCAAGCGAAAATCCTTCATTTTGGATCAGCGACGGCATTGTTATCTGATCCATTTTGTACAGCCTATTTACGGCTTATGTCCATTGCGAAGGATAAAGGGCAATTTCTTTCATTTGATCCTAACTATCGTGGGGATTTATGGAAGGGAAGAGTCTCTGAGTTTGTTAGTGCTGCAAAAAGAGCCATTGCTTTAAGTGATTTTGTTAAGGTGAGTGACGAGGAGCTGGAGATCATCACTGGTGCGAAGGATCATGAAGAGGGCGTCAATATCCTCCATGGTATCGGAGCCAAGATGATTGCCGTGACCCTTGGGAAAAACGGAACATTGCTGTCTAATGGCAAGGAACATGAAATCATTCCGAGTATTCCTGTCACTTCGATTGATTCTACAGGAGCGGGAGACGCTTTTGTCGGAGCGGCTTTGTTCAAGTTAGCAGATACAGATAAGATTCAATCGGTAGAAACTGATTTTGAG
Source organism: Bacillus sp. AF23 (assembly GCF_020861455.1). Lineage (NCBI taxonomy): Bacteria > Bacillati > Bacillota > Bacilli > Caryophanales > Bacillaceae > Bacillus > Bacillus sp. AF23. The sequence continues at coordinate 85,581 of NZ_JAJHVY010000022.1, read as the reverse complement.
CAGCTGCGTGATATCGTGTCTTTTGCCAATAAGGTGGGCGCTCTTGTCTGCACCAAAATTGGAGCGATTGATGCGCTGCCGCGTATGGAAGAGATTGAAGCTTCTTTATCTTTGTAATAAAAATAGAGGATGTTTCTTAAAAGTCTTTTGGACTTTTGGGAGGCATCCTCTTTTTTACCCCTTACTCTTGTGCAGGCCACTTACGCGCACCCGCTTGAACAATGCCCAAAAGCAATTGCCGCCGTTCTTTTAAAGATGTGACCGCTGTTCGAAATGTTTGCTCCGATAGGGTTGGGATGCCGCAATCCCTTAGCTTCAAGAGGCTGGGCTCCGGCGGTTCTTGTTCAGCCGGATGGATATATGCTGTATGAACGGTGTCTAAGTAGTTTTTGACACTTGAGCGCGCTTCTTTTATGTGCAGCTGATTCGGAAGGTACTGCTCTGGAATGCCATATGTCAAAATGGTTAACGCTTCATCCAATACAGTGACTGCAATGACGGAAGATTCCTCGCGCTGTGTGCTATGGTAAAAATGAAGAATGGGGAAGGCGTTATGCTGAGCGGTCAGCTTTCCCAGCTCTGAAGAAAATGTAGCGAGAAGCAGATCCATGTCGTGAAAATGTCTCCCGTTCCACGCAGTTTGGACAATCTCTGTTCCGTTATGCCCAAGACTCAGTACACTCTGGGCGAATGAGCGCTTTTGATTAACTGCGCTCAAGACAGAAATTAAATACGTGACAGAAAAAGTAATTGTAAGCAGACCTTCAGCTGTAGCACCGACTGTCACAAGCTTCCAAAGGGCTCCGTTCGGTGTAAGGTCGCCATTTCCTAATGTAAACATCACATATCCAGAAAAATAAGCTCGATCTGACCAGGAGGCTGGTTCTTTACTCTGAGTAACTACAAGAGAATGAGGATCACTTGAGAAGATAAACGTCCAACCGCTCCAAAATAAACCGATCCACACCAATAATGTCATGCATAACAGCAGCGGCCCTGCCGTACTGAGAACCTTTGCGTGATCTCCGCTGATCTTACGGAAGCCTTTCCACAGCCATGCAGATAAACATCTTGTGATCGGACCGGCTCCGCTCTCAAGCCATAATGTTGTCCATATAAAATCAATCATCCCCGCTGCCAACAATAAAATTCCTGCAATGATATAAATCTCATTCAATTTTATTGCCTCCTCTTATTCAATTAGAGCCAGCCATTTAGCCATCTTTATTTTCCTCTTCTATTTCCTTTTGTCTTGAATCTGAAACAATCATTTGAATGTTTGAGAAGCGAATCATGCAGAGAAGAAATGTATAGGGGAAGTTACCCAACACTTACTCATTTTGATGAAGACAGAAATGAAACAGAAATTCACAGATAATACATACTGATTCAACATTTCCGGCATGAAAAAAGTTCAATTTCCCCTTGAAATGGTCATTTTACTGGCATAAAGATAAGGAATTTTCAGAAATTTATATTGACTGAAAGCGTTTTTGAAATTATGATAATATCAGAAGTGACAAATATATCACTATGATATTACTATAACAACACTACAAAGTGATTATAAGATGACAATTCATCAAGTCAGACATCAAAAATATACCCATTGTTGTTTGGTGAAAAAATGAAATCGCTTCCAAGTTAATTGTCTTCAACACATGCTGAAAAGAAGGGAAGGTTATGAAGCCAGTGAAAAAAGACATTTTGAACTTTTTTCTGCGGTCTGCTCACGGCATTTGAGGAAGGCGGCAGCCCTAGAATACGTTTTTGAAATACGCAGTGATCGATTTTGAAAAAGACTGGGGGAAACGGTATGGATACAAAAGGCAGTCAAATGTCATTTTTACGCACAATTATTTTAGTTTCGACTTTCGGCGGGCTTCTCTTCGGTTATGATACCGGGGTATTAAATGGAGCTTTACCATATATGGGTGAGCCTGATCAGCTTAATCTCAATGCTTTCACAGAGGGGCTCGTCACCAGTTCTCTTCTTTTTGGAGCTGCACTTGGAGCTATGCTTGGCGGAAGAATGTCTGATTTTAACGGACGCCGTAAAAATATTCTTTTCCTCGCCATTATATTTTTTATCTCAACGATTGGGTGTACACTGGCTCCAAACGTAACAATCATGATCATCTCCCGTTTTGTGCTTGGAATTGCCGTCGGGGGCGCATCCGTGACGGTGCCTGCTTATTTAGCGGAAATGTCACCTGTGGAAAGCAGAGGACGGATGGTGACCCAGAATGAATTAATGATTGTATCCGGACAGCTATTGGCCTTTGTTTTTAATGCCATCCTCGGGACGACAATGGGAGACAGCTCCAATGTATGGAGATTTATGCTCGTGATAGCGTCTCTTCCGGCCGTATTCCTGTTCTTTGGAATGATCAGAATGCCTGAGAGTCCTCGCTGGCTTGTTTCAAAAGGAAGGAATGAAGATGCTTTAGGGGTTTTGAAGAAAATCAGGGACGAAAAACGCGCTGCTTCTGAGCTGTCTGAAATTAAATCCGCTTTCAAAAGAGAGGATAAACTTGAGAAAGCTACGTTTAAAGATCTTGCAGTGCCATGGGTGCGCCGGATTGTATTTATAGGAATCGGAATTGCGATTGTACAGCAAATTACGGGTGTAAACTCCATCATGTATTACGGCACTGAAATTTTAAGAGATTCCGGATTCCAAACGGAAGCAGCGCTGATCGGGAATATTGCCAATGGTGTGATCTCCGTCCTGGCCACGTTCGTCGGAATTTGGCTGCTCGGTAAAGTCGGTCGCCGGCCGATGCTGATTACAGGGCTGATCGGAACGACAACGGCATTGCTGCTGATCGGGATATTTTCACTTGTGATGGAAGGATCGCCTGCGCTTCCATATGTGGTTCTGTCATTAACGGTTTCGTTCCTGGCGTTTCAGCAGGGTGCGATTTCACCAGTGACATGGCTGATGCTTTCAGAAATTTTCCCGCTGCGCCTTCGCGGTCTGGGAATGGGTGTTACGGTATTCTGCTTGTGGATGGTCAATTTCGCAGTCAGCCTGACTTTCCCTATTTTGATGGCAGGCATTGGGTTATCAACAACGTTCTTTATCTTCGTTGCGCTGGGAATTTGCTCGATTCTGTTTGTGAACAAGTTTTTACCGGAAACAAAAGGTCTTTCGCTTGAGCAGCTTGAGGAAAGCTTCCGTGCTCATGATCGCAGTGAGGCGAAAGAAGAGGCTGGCGCTGAAGTGATTGGCTAAGTGGAATAAAAAGAATCCGCACTTGAATGCGGATTCTTTTTTGGTATGTTTAGTTTGGTCTGACAAGGATTTTCACTTGGTTTTTCTCTTTGATCAGAGCTCCGAAGCCTTCTTCGATTAAATCGTCTAAGACGATCTTTTTCGTAACGAGTTTATCGGCTGAGAAATAACCTTCTTTCATTAATGACAATACAGCTGGGAATATGTCACGGTACCCGATGATTCCTTTCACTGTACGCTCTTTGATTACGATATCGTTCGGATGAATTTCAGCGCCTTTTTCCCAGATGCTGACGATCACTGTCTCACCGGCGATTGTTGTGGATTGGATCGCTTGGCGTAAAACGACTGGAACTCCGGTTACTTCAAAGGCTACGTCAACGCCGCCTCCTGTAAGGTCTGTGATATGTGCCACTACATCGTCTGTTTTGGACGGATCCACAATAATGGCGCCGAGCTCCTCAGCTTTTTGCTGGCGCTCAGGTGAGAGCTCAACAGCATAAATTTCAGTAGCACCCGCAGCTTTCAGCGCTTCAATAACAAGAAGTCCGATTGGGCCGCAGCCGAATACAGCCGCTTTGTCACCGGCTTTGATTTTGCTTGAGCGGACAGCGTATAAAGCGACCGCAGAAGGTTCAACGAGTGCGCCTTGTTCATATGATAATTCCTCAGGAAGTTTGAATAACAGCTCTTCATCTACAGAAACGTATTCAGAGAATCCGCCGCCGCCTCCGGCTAAGCCGAGGAATCCCATTTGTTCATCAAGGTTGTACGCACCCTGATGTCCGTGTGTTGCAAAAATCGGTTCCACAACGACTCGGTCTCCGACTTTATAGTTTTCAACGCCTTCCCCGACTTCAACAACTTCACCGGAGAATTCATGCCCCATTGTGACAGGTGCTGTTTCTTTTGTTAAAGGATGGGGTTTGTCCACCGGGATAAAGATCGGGCCTCCTAAATACTCGTGTAAATCACTGCCGCAGATGCCGCACCATTTGACTTTGATTTTGACTTTTCCCGGTTCCGCTTTTGGCTCTTCAATATTTTCAATACGGATATCCTTTTGGTTATGCCATCTAGCTGCCTTCATGGATTACCACTCCTATATCTTTTGATATGAGTAATTCCGCACCGATCAATATGAACTGTTCACAAAATCGCCATTTTTTAAAACCAAAAAAAGATAAAACTTATATATAATATAATCTACGTTTTTTGAAATAAGAAACTTTGAAGAAAAAAGAGTCTCGCACACTCTTTTTTCTTTATAATGAGAGAGTATGATTGGTTTACATAGCTATGAATTTGGCTTGAACAATACGGTAATGGTTCGTTCATATTGAATGCGACAACTACTCTATCAACAATTATAACGCTAATGCTGTAATTATAATAGGATAATCTTCCATGGTTTATTTTAGCAGAGGGGATTTTTTCGACTTTGTAACATTACTGTAAGGATATTGAAATAAAAAATCCCTGGTTGATCGTGTATAATTTTTCCTAGATGTTAACAAACAGGGGGACGAAATGTTGAAGAAAGTCATTTTAGCCGCTTTTATCTTAGTAGGAAGTACTTTGGGAGCTTTCAGTTTTTCGGCAGATGCCAGTGCAAAACATGTGAACGGAAATATTACTTGGTATAACGGAGTTGGGAAAAAAGGCTCTTCAGGTAAAAAACTTGGACATTGGGACTGTGCGACAAAGATCGGATTTGACGTACCTAGAAATGGGACAAAAATCAGAGCTTATGCTAAAGCGAAGCCTAAAAAGGTGATTACGGTTTATAAAAATGATGTTGGCAGAATGCCTCATGCAGTGCTGGATGTAAGCCCTAAAGCGTTTAAAGCGCTGGGATATCCATTAAGCAAAGGAAAAGTAGCGGGACATTACAGCTATTAATACATAGTTTAAATCTGTAAAGCAAGAAGTCGCATTCTTGCTTTTTCTATTGGTGGAGATAAGAGATGAAAAAAGGAATCGTTTTATTGGCAATCGTCGTTGTTTTGGCGGCAGCTGGGGGTTTTATGTTTTATTCTTTTAAAGATAAAGGCAGTGAGAGTGCCGCCGATGTTTCCGTGAACACGGAGAACAGTGAGAAACTTCTGGTATCGATTACCGATACCGATCTTCTGACGAAGTATTATGAAAATGAAAAGGTGATCCACGAGGCGAAGCTGACCAGCTATCCGGCATTTGCCTTGGACCAAGAGCAGCAGGCGCTCTATTATACAAGCAATAACGATCAAAATGAGATGAGGCTTTTTAAGCTTGATCTTAAGTCTGATAAGAAAACTATGCTTTATAAAGGTCCGGAAAGCGCGGACAGCTTGTTTTTATCAAAGGATCGCTCAAAAATCTATTTTCGTTTAGGGAAAGCGGACGAAAGCAATTTTCGTATCGCATCCTTTGATTTGAAAACGAAGAAGTACAAAAACCTGTATCCTGCCGCTAATGACCAGGATGACAGCGTCAGCAGCTTCTTCTATAACCAAAAAACAGATTCATTTGCATTGCTTCATTATTCTGTAGAAGAAGATTACAAAAAAACGGATGAAGCCAATGAGAAGGGAATTGATCCTGAGCCGACAAAGATTCACTTTTCGGCCGGTCATGAAAGCGGCCTTCATGAGCTTAAGAGCCTGGAGCAGTTTATCAGTGATATTGCTGTTTCTGATGACGATAAACGTATTCTGTTTACGTCATATACACAAAAAGGCACGGAGCAAACGGCTACTATTCAAATGCTGAATGCAGACACGAAAACCTATAAAAAAATCATTTCAAATCAGAAAACATTTAAGCTGTTAATTGACGCGCAGCCGCAGTTCTCCAAGGACGGAAAGAAGATTTATTTCCTTGCCGAAGCCAAAGGGGCTAAAAAGCTGAAGGACGAAACTGGGCGTGAAGCCAAGGTTCGGACAATTTATTCTTATGACCTTGATACGAAGACGTTCAAAAAAGTATGGGAAAATCCAAATGGCATCATCAACAGCTTTTCTGTCATTAACTGAAAAAATCACTCAGCAAATGCTGAGTGATTTTTTTAATGGACGAGGTGCAGGGCAAATGATCCGAGCCATTTAAAGAAACGAATGATCGGTATGGACCAATTCATAAGTTCCGCACATGAGTTTATAGCCAAGTTCAACTTTTTGACTGAAGTCCGTTTCTTCAGGTCAGCCTGCTGTTGGTTTTTGATCACAACATCACCCCTCAAATCCATATTATACCATAACGAAAAGTGAAAAAGCCCGAAACGTTTACAGTTTTGGGCTTCATTATCTCGGCCTCTCGTCAAATCGAGAGGCCGTGCTATTGGATATAAAATTTGTATCTCTGATCGAGGATTGTTTGCTGATAGAGACTGCTTTTAAAAAAGGGAAGAGCTAACTTGTTTTCGTTTGGCTGTTGTTTTGGAGATTCACTAATGAACGGGTGCCGTCGACCATTTTACTTCCGCACAAAGGGCACAATGGCGTGTCACTGCTGGCGAAGTTTTTTCTGGTCCAGCCGTTGCAGTCTTCTTTTGTGCATTCCCAAGTACTCACATCTTCCTTTGGCAGCGGTTCTTGATTTCGTTTGTTATAGTAAGACATAAAGTCACTTCTTCCCTCATGTATTTTACTGCACATTTCTTATTGTCTCATACTTTGCCCTAATCTCCTAATTCCTTTTTCTTTATGACTTTCCAATCTGCTCATCTAAAAAGGACAGAAGCGTGCTGTTAAAAGCATCCGGTTCTTCTAAAAACGGACAATGGCTGCTCTTAGAAAATGTAACGAGCTTTGCGTTTGGAATATGTTCACGCAGGTGTTCTCCGGCTTCTATTGAGAAAAATTTGCGGTCTTCTCCGAAGCATAACAATGTCGGCACATGAACGTTTTGCATGGTCTCGCGATAATCAGCTGCCGTTTGATTAAATAAAATTGTGCTTGAAATGGCTGCCGGCTGTTTCAGAATTTCAGCAAGCATCCATTCTGTTTCTGTTGATGCTGGCGGCTCTGCGAACATATTATTGATGAAGCTTTTGTAGAATGGAAGCGGCTCAGTTTGAATAGCGTGCATCGCTGTTTTCAAGCCGTCAAAGTCAAACGGGCCATGTCCCCAGCCGTCCCATTGGTAGTCGGAAGCCGATTGATCGACGATAACAGCGGCTCTTATGTTATCATTCCCAAATTGATTGATATAATCCCATACCACGAAAGCGCCCATTGACCAGCCAACAAGGACGGCAGGATCAAGCTCCATCGCACACATAAATTCCTTGATATCACGGGCGTATTGGGAAATGGTGTGTCCATGAAGAACTTTGTCGGATTCGCCGTGCCCTCTAAGATCAAGACGAATACATTGATAATTGGCAGATAGCGCTGAAAGTTGTTTGTGGAAAAATTGTCCGCTCATAAGCACGCCGTGTATAAATAGGATCGGTGTCCCGCTCCCGTGAGTTTCGTAGTATAGGCGGGTCTGATCTTCTAATGTGATATATGGCATGTTTTCTCCTCCTTTAGTTTCCGTCATGTGAATGAATGGCTGATGAACTGATGATCACAGCTGTCGCGGCTGCCTGCTGTGCTTGGATGGCCGTTTCAATTGCTGTGTAAAGACCTGATTCCATCAGCAGATTTTTCTCCATATACTCGCTGAGATATAAGCTGACAGCAATTTTGAAGTTCATATCCTTTTCCCATTTAAATGCTTTTTCTTGGTTCAGCTCATGAGTGATGCCTAAAACGGTTTTGATGTCCGGCTCTTCCAAGAATGTGAGAAGGGCGAGATCGGGATAATGAAAATCTTTTGGCTTTTTATGAGATTCAGTAATGGATTGAAAGATCAGTTTGCATTGGGAAACAAGGGTTTCAGGGTCTTTTTCACTTTGCAGGGCAAGAATATGGCTGACGTGTTGTAAGTATTGGCCTTTTTTAAAGCCGTTAGCGGACAGCATCTGATAGCATGTTTCTGCCTTGTTCAACGCCCGCAAACCATTTCCGTTTTGGGCAAGCAATACGGCAAGCGGAACATTTTGAGTTGAAGTGAGGAAATAGTGATTTTTCTTCATCTGCTGATAAACAGAGAGCCCCATGTTCATCTGTTCTCTTTGGTTTATCGTTTCGGTCTTGCCGGTGAGCATAATCAGAGCGGAAAGGTACGTGAAAATATCCCGTTTATATCCAAGCTTCACCATTTGGCTGTATACATCGATGAAAGGAAGAAACGCTTGCTTCGCCTCATGCTGAAAATGAATATCCAGAATTGAAGCGACAGTAAAGCGGTGGTGAGAATTGAGTGTTGAGAAGCTGCCGATGTTTGATTTTATATAGCTGCTTAAATCATAAAAGCGCTGAAAATCAAAATCTCTTTTATTCACAATATATGCAGAGGAGATGAGCATTAATATCTGATTATGAGCAACTTTCCACCTTAATTTTGATTTTAATTCGTCATAAATTGAAATGTATTGATTTGTTTTATCTTTGAGATCGTTTGTCAGCATAAAAAGCCGCTCCTTTCTTCGCTGTTTCTAAGTTATACGATTTATGGAAGAAAAAAGTTTCATAGATAAAAAAACCTGCCTGCAGCAGGCAAGTTTTATGGGACTTATTTATGAGGGTCAATTATATCCATCGGTCTCATCATGTCATAGTCTTCATGCTCAAGAATGTGGCAATGCCAAACGTACCGCCCAGTGTATGGCCCGAATGTTACGGCGATTCTCAGGACTTCACCGGCGTGGGACTGAACCGTGTCTTTCCAGCCTTTTTCACTTGGTGGCGGCGGAACGGCGGGTCCGGTGTAGGCCAGTTCTCCGCGCTCTGCAAAACGGGCTGTATCAAATGGGCGCCGGTCCAATACACGGAAGGAGACCAAATGAAGATGGATCGGATGTGTTCCGCGAGTCGGATTGATGATCGACCATATTTCGGTAGAACCGGCTTTCGGTGCTTCAGTGACAGGATCGTGCCAGCGTTTGTTGTTAAGAAGAAGGACGGGTCTGCCGTATTGGTCTTGTGTGCCAGCCAGCTTCAATGTTCGGAGGTTTTGTATTCTTTCGTGCTGTACCGAAGGGTAAGATGCCAGGTATTTTGGTTTTCTGCTCTCGTCTTTTTGGGCTAACGGTTTTGTGACTCTGAATTGCATGATGTTTGCGTCTGTTTCTGGATTAACGTCACCGCCGCAGCCCTCGCTGTTTGCTAAAATGATCGATTGTCCTTCAAACGCGGCGAAGTCAATGAGAATATCAAAGCGTTCAGCCGGCGCAATGCTGAAGGAGTTTAGCTTGACGGAGCGCGGCAAAAGTCCGCCATCAGAACCGATCTGGATAAATTCTCCGCCATTATCAAGTGACAGGTTATATGTTCTCGTATTAGAGGCATTGATGACGCGGAAGCGGTATTTTCTCGGTTCGACCTCCATGTATGGCCATGCCTTCCCGTTGACGAGAATTGTATCTCCGCAAAAGGCTGGAACGATTGACGGATTAGGCAGTGACGGTGAAGGGTTTTCCGGTCCGCTCGGATAAAATAAAGAGCCATCAGCATTAATCGTACGGTCTGTGATCAAAAGCGGCACATCGTATTCACCTGATGGGAGCTTCAGGCGTTTTTCCTTTGGTTCATGGATGATATAAGCACCGATGAGCCCGGCATACACATTCAGCCTCGTGAGCGCCATGGCATGATCGTGATACCATAAAATAGCTCCGCGCTGCTGATTCGGATAATGGTAAACCTCTCGTTTAAAATAAGGGCCTGTTTGTTCAAAGTCTTTAGAAAACCAGGCCTCAGGATAACCGTCGCTGTCATCTGGAGTGACGCCGCCGTGTAAATGAACGACGGTTTTCACCTCGGGCTCGTCATGCTGGCTGTCACTGTGATGAATGGTGTGATCAATCGGGAGAAAGTGCTCTGAAGGTAGGTTATTCATCCACTTCACATAAACGTTTTCATTTCTTTTGGCCTTAATGGTGGGACCGGGGAATAAACCGTTATAGCCCCACAGACGGGTTGGAGGGAGATCGCGGTGAAGCTGATGATAGCATTCCTCCATGGTTACTTCGTAGTATGTGCTTTCTTTTGACTGCTGTACCGGCTTTAGTGTATCTGGGATTGGGAGAGCATCCGCAAATTTTTCAAGTGTCATTTTCATCTGTCCTTATCTAAATATTCCCTAATTGGTACTATAGTTAATGACATTAAGGACGTGAAGGTGACAAAAAAAATCCTGCCGCTAAGGCAGGATATCGGGCTGCTGCTGAGTGACCGGTTTGGCTGATGCTTTTTCAGTCACCTTGCGTTTTCTGAACACAAGATAAGAAAGCAATACAATGCCTGTGATAAAGCCTGTCAGCAGCAGTTCATCTCTCATAGATTCAATAAATGCCATGGATACTAAAATACCGCAGATGGCAATAATGGTCAGGTAGGTTAAGAACGGGAAGAACCACATCTTGATTTTCAATGCTTCCGGGTTTGTTTTTTCGAGGCTTTTTCGCATTCTCAGCTGGGAAACAGCGATAACAAGATAAACGAGCAGGGCGATTGCGCCTGATGAGTTGACTAAAAATAAAAAGACGGTGTCAGGTGAAAAGTAATTCATTACGACCGCGATATAAGAGAAAAATGTTCCGGCCACAATTGCTTGTACGGGAACTCCTTTTTTGCTCAGTTTCATAAAGCGGCGCGGCGCTTCGTTTCTTTCTGCAAGTGAATACAGCATTCTGGATGTGGTGTACAAACCTGAATTCAGGCAAGAAAGTACAGCTGTGAGGACGATAAAGTTCATAATTTGCGCGGCTGCCGGCACTCCAATATGTTCAAGAACAGCGACGAAAGGGCTTTCTAAAATATTCGCTGAGTTCCAAGGCAGAAGCGCAACGACAACGGCGATTGAACCAACGTAAAAGACAATGATGCGCCATACAACGGATCGGGTCGCTTTGGTTACGGATTGGACCGGATTTGATGTTTCACCGGCAGCAATCGCAACAATTTCCGTTCCCATAAAGGAGAAGATCACGACAACAATTCCGAGTAATACAGAGCCTATGCCTTCCGGGAAAAATCCGCCTTGGCCCGTGATATTTGCGAAACCGACTGGATCACTGCCTGGGGCGAAGCCAAAAATAAATGCAAAACCAACGATTAAGAATGCGATGATTGTAACAACTTTAATGAGGGAGAACCAATATTCAAACTCACCAAATGATTTAACAGAGTAGATGTTTGTCAGTGTGAGTAAAATCGTCAAAATTAAGCTCGTCATCCAAAGCGGAATATCGTGGAACCAGTATTGGATAATGCCTGCTCCCGCGATTGCTTCAATAGCGATAACAATAACCCAGAAAAACCAGTAGAGCCAGCCGATTGCAAATCCTGCCCACGGTCCGATAGCGTCATGAGCGTATTGGGAGAATGATCCGCTTGTCGGATTTACAGCCGACATTTCACCAAGCATCCGCATGATAAAGATGACCAATAATCCGGCTAATGCATAAGAGACAATGGCACCGGGCCCGGTCGAGTGAATCACTGAACCGCTGCCAACAAATAATCCGGCTCCGATGACGCCGGCGATAGAAATCATCGTCATATGTCGGGTCTTTAATTCTTTTTTTAATCCTGAGTGAGACTGGTTCATATGTTACCTCCTTGAAAATTAAAGTTGTTACTGAATATTATGATAATTGAAACTGTAACATAAATATACATTTTGTCGAAAATTTATGTCAGAAAATATAACAGTTTATTTCAAATTTGTAGGGTTTTGTTTGCTGTTTTTGGAGTGAATATGTTCGAAATAAAAGAAAAAATTTTCCGTCAATTACCCGTTTTTTTGATTTGTTATATGTTTGAAAAAGTGTTGGATGGCTAGAAGTATTGGTATCATTGGATTTGAAACACTTTTTACAAATGAAACTAAGTTGCCTTGAGTAAAAAATGTTCTATCGTCACTATTTTTCTGTGGTGAGTGAATCATGTTTCTATAGACCCACTGCGGTTCAGCTTTGTATCATAATGATAGAAAACATGAGCGGAGAGGAGGTTTTTTATGGAGAGATATGATGAACTGAAAAAGGGAGAATCCGGGGCGCTGGTCAGTATTGCCGCGTATCTTGTGCTGTCCGCGATTAAGCTGATCATCGGTTATGTATTTCACTCGGAAGCTCTTACGGCAGACGGGCTAAATAACACAACAGACATTATTGCTTCTGTTGCTGTGCTGATCGGTCTCCGCATCTCTCAAAAGCCTCCTGACGAAGATCATCCATACGGACACTTTCGGGCGGAAACAATTGCATCACTTATCGCATCGTTTATTATGATGGTTGTCGGCCTGCAAGTGCTTTTCAGCGCCGGTGAATCTATTTTTTCTGTGAAAGAAGAAACACCGGATATGATTGCGGCTTGGACGGCTGCAGGCGGGGCAGTCATGATGCTGATTGTCTATCAGTACAACAAAAGGCTTGCCAAAAAGGTGAACAGCCAAGCGCTGCTTGCGGCAGCGGCTGATAATAAATCGGACGCATTCGTCAGTGTCGGCACGTTTATCGGTATTTTGGCCGCGCAATTCCATCTTGCATGGATTGACACGGTGACTGCGTTTGTCATCGGCCTTCTCATTTGCAAAACGGCATGGGATATTTTTAAGGAATCATCGCATTCATTGACTGATGGCTTTGACGTAAAGGACATGTCCGATTATAAACAGACGATCGAAAAAATCTCCGGTGTCAGCCGGTTAAAAGACATCAAGGCGAGATATTTGGGCAGCTCTGTGCACGTAGATGTAGTGGTTGAAGTGTCATCAGAATTAAATATTACAGAAAGCCATGATATTGCGAATGAAATTGAGCGGAGAATGAAGGAGGAGCATGCAATTGATTATTCGCATGTTCATATGGAGCCTTTGCAAAACAAATAACTGGGTAATGAGAGCTTCCTGTCATGGGAGGCTTTTTTTGTTTGATTGCCCTGTATGTATTGGCAGTAATTTGCTAGAATCGTTTTTTTATACAGGTCGTTTTTTGTGGTAAAGTTAGGTTACTATATGATGATTTTTGTAGATGACTAGGAGGAAGAGAATGTCATACCAAGAAGACCTGCATCCTTTGCTGGGAAAAGCAGTTGAACATATCGATAAAGTAATGGTTGGAAAACGGGACATCGCAAAACTCAGCTTAGTAGCTATTCTTGCCAAAGGACATGTGCTGCTTGAGGATGTGCCGGGCGTAGGGAAAACGATGATGGTTCGCGCTCTGGCGAAATCGATCGGCGCTGATTTTAAACGAATTCAATTCACGCCGGATTTGCTGCCCTCCGATGTAACGGGTGTTTCTATTTATAATGCGAAAACAATGGAGTTCGAATACCGGCCGGGCCCGATTATGGGGAATATCGTGCTGGCTGACGAAATCAACCGAACATCCCCTAAGACACAGTCTGCCTTGCTTGAAGCGATGGAAGAGGGAAGCGTCACGGTAGACGGCAACACAATGCCGCTTGCCGCTCCATTTTTTGTTATGGCAACGCAAAACCCTGTGGAATATGAAGGGACATATCCTTTGCCGGAAGCCCAGCTTGACCGTTTTTTATTTAAACTTCGCATGGGCTATCCGTCCTTTGAAGAGGAATTGGATGTCTTATCTCTTCAGGAAAAAAGCCATCCGATTGAGACACTTGAGCCTGTAATTTCAAGAGAAGATTTCATCCGCCTGCAGAGAGAAGTGCAGGATGTCCGTGCTGATGACAGCATGAAGGAATATATTGTCGAAATCGTGCAAAAGACGAGACAGCATGCCTCTGTTCACTTAGGCGTCAGTCCGCGCGGATCCATCGCTCTCATGAAAGCGGCCCAGGCATTTGCGCTGCTTCATGACCGCGATTATGTCATTCCGGATGATATTCAATATCTTGCCCCTTATACGCTGCCGCACCGGATGCTCCTGCAGCCTGAAGCAAAATTTGAAGGGATCCAGGCAGAAACAATCATACGGGAGATCATGTCTGGCGTGAAAGTTCCGGTTCAAAGGTCGTCGGTCCGCTGATGAAAAAGAAATTTCAATGGTTGATGTACGGGTGGAAACTGCTCGTATTAACGTTATTGACGGGTGCTGTTTTCTCTTATGCAATGTTTCAGGGCGGCTTTGTCAGCTGGTTTTTGTTTTATTCATTTCTCCCTTTTGTTGTATACGCCGGTCTGCTGGCGATGTACCCGCTCCGCTCCTTTCAGGTGTCGCGGCATATCGTCAAAACGCAATTGCATGCGGGAGATAGGCTGGAAGCTTCGGTTACGCTTAAAAGAAAACTGCCGTTTCCCCTGATGTATATGGTGATTGAAGATTGTCTGCCGTCAGGGTTAGAGCCATTAAACGGAGATGAAGCTTTGGCCAAACAGCTGGTGTTCCCATGGTTCAAACGGAGCATCACGATGTCATATCAAATAACGCCGGTACCGCGTGGAGAGCATCATTTTCATGCCATCAGGGTGCGGACCGGGGATGTCCTCGGACTGATTGGAAAAACGTCGTTTTATGGGGCAGACGATTCGGTGTTTGTTTATCCTTTCTTTCAGCCTCTTCAGTATCAGCTGAATGAGCGATATCAGGAAGATGGCGTAAGCGGGGCATCACCTGTTCATCAGCACCACTCTTCTGTCGCAGCGAGTGTAAGGAACTATCAGCCGGGAGACCGTTTTGCGGCGTTAGACTGGAAGACTTCGGCGAGACGGAGCCAGCTGATGACGAAGGAATTTGAACCGTCGAGAAACAAAAACCTGTTTCTTCTGATGGACCGTTTTAGCTCTGACGCATTCGAAGAGGTCGTTTCCGTGACAGCTTCGATTCTTCATTCTGTTTTGAAAAATGGCGCAGGAGCAGGTCTGGCTTCAGTAGGAAAGGAAAGGTCCATTTTTCCGATTCAGGAGGGAGAGCGGCATTTTAAACACATGCTCCATCACTTAGCCGTTTGTGATTGTGATGCTGCTGACCGCGTAAGCCGTTTTGCGGGTGAGGAGCTTGGGAAGCCGTCTGTTGGCCAGGCTGATAAAGTGATTGTCACGGGACAGATTACGGAGGATTTGGTGAAGACGTCAGAAGCAGGGATCGGTCCGGTTACCATTATACTGGCAAAAGAGAAAGACGCCGATCTTTCCCAAGGTGAGCATATGATGATCGAACGCATGCTGAAACACCAAATCAGGGTTCAAATCATGAGAGGCGGCCGAGCTTCGCGTGTTGTTTAGAAAGAGAGGTGACAGTGTACATGCCGCTTGATGACCAGAAGGGAAGCCGTCTGAGCTTGCTGTTATTTTATTTTCTGGCTTTTTTATTGCTGTGGGAGTGGCTCAGGCCGCTGGACCATTTTACAGACACGAAGCATACAGGCTTTTTTATTGTTTTTATCGGCTTGACGTTTCTGCTGACTTTCTTCAGGATGAGGTGGTTTGTCACCGTTCCTTTTTGTGTCTTATTTACATTCATTTCGATACACATTCTGTTTTACGAAGGGTCTATTTTTGACTTAAGCTGGGTCAGCTCTTTTTTACAGGATGTCTATTTGAATATCACATTTATTCAGACAGGACAATGGAATAATATGATTCCTTCTTTTCGGACCCTGCTGTTTTTTGTGCTGCTGTGGCTGCTGGTCTATCTCCTTCATTACTGGGTGATTTACCAGAGGAGGATCTTATTTTTCTTTATGATGACAGTGGCGTATATTACGATTCTTGATACATTTACGCCTTATGACGCCGCTTACGCTGTTATCCGTATCGTGCTGATTGGCTTCTTTATGCTGGGCCTTCTGTATTTGGAACGCATTAAGCTGATGGAACGAATAACGTTACCGAAAGCGGCTGTTCTGAAATGGTTTCTCCCCCTGTCCGTGCTGATTTTGGCCGCGGTGGGATTTGGGCTTGCCGCGCCGAAATCAGATCCGAATTGGCCGGATCCCGTTCCTTTTCTCAAAAAAGTCACCAATCATGATCGTGTGCCGGCAGGAGAAAGCAAAATCGGATACGGGAATCATGATGAATCGCTTGGCGGTCCGTTTCAGCAGGACGCTAGCCCTGTTTTCACGTGGCAGGGAAAAGAGCGCACATATTTCCGCGTGGAAACAAAGGATACGTATACGGGAAAAGGCTGGATTGAAACAGACACGGGCATGTCGTATCAGCTTAGCGGAGGCAACGTTGAAAATCTGTGGTTTGATCATAAGGTTTCCACAGAGCGGAACACTGTACGCGTGAAGGTCGATGAGCGTTACGGATATAACCATGTAATGTATCCGATTGGTGCGCAAAATATTAAGCCAAAGCAGGCTGTCTCGCTTGAAATGAACGGGAACACTGAACAAATTTCTCCGATCAGTGAGCAGACCGGTGATATTCGGAACATGGGCAGTTATACAGTGACGTACAACTCCCCGGTCTATAAACAGGATGAGCTGAAAAAGGTGAAAGTGAGACAAAACAGTGAGGAGTACACCTTCAGCGACCGCTATATGCAGCTGCCGGATACTCTGCCTGAGCGGGTGAGAACGCTAGCGATCAAGCTGACTCAGGATCACGATAATATGTTTGATAAGGTCAAAGCTGTTGAGGACTATTTAGGATCAAACGAGTTCACTTATGAAACAGAAAACGTCACCATCCCTAAAGATGATGAAGATTATGTGGATCAATTTCTGTTTGAAACAAAGATGGGCTATTGTGATAACTTTTCGTCCTCGATGGTGGTGCTCCTGCGTTCGGCCGGTATTCCGGCACGCTGGGTAAAAGGTTATACGTCTGGTGAATATAAAGAAGCGGGGAACAAAAACGGCAGCATCTATGAAGTGACAAATAACAACGCCCATTCCTGGGTAGAGGTGTATTTTCCAGAGCAGGGATGGGTCACTTTTGAGCCGACAAAAGGGTTCACAAATCCGGCTGAGTTTGCTTCCTCCGATACAAAGGATTCCGGCAGCGAAAGCAGCAGCTCGCCTGAGAAAGCAAAAGAGGAACAGAAAGAAAAGAGAACACAGCCGGAGAAGGAGCAAAAACAAAAGGATAAACGTGAGCCTGCCGTTTCCAAAAAAACAACGTCTGCGCATGCAAGCGTTGGCGCAGGCTGGTATGCCGCCATGGCTGCGGTTCTTTTGACAGCGGTTTTGCTTTATGTTTTCCGTTCGTTATGGCTTCCTGTTTTCACAGTGAGAAAATTGAAGCACCGCAGTGATCAGCATGTGTTTTTTGAGGCATACGGCGCGCTCCTGAAACAGATGAAAAGAAGAGGCCTGCCTAAACGTGACAGCGAAACGCTGCGGGAGTATGCAAAACGAATCGACGAAACATATCATTCTGAAGACATGTTAAAGCTGACAGCGAACTATGAACGGGCGCTGTACAGAAATGACGATTCGGCAAAGCTTTGGAATGATTCCAGAGAGTTATGGGAAAATTTAATTAAAAGAAGATGGTCTTGACCGCTTATCGACGTGTTGTTAGAATTAGTGAATATTATCGGAGTCTGGGAGCGAGTTGCCTGACTCCGGCAAACGGCCTTGCCAAAGAGGGCGGAGCGTGTTTCATATCTGTCCTCGTTTTTTTCTGTGTCAAAAAACTTAGAGGAGATTAGGTGACAACCATGACAAAGTTAGTGAATGAAATGATTCTTGTCCTTGATTTCGGCAGTCAGTACAATCAGCTGATTACACGCCGCATCCGTGAATTTGGTGTATACAGTGAGCTGCATCCGCATACATTGACGGCTGAAGAAATTAAAGAAATGAATCCAAAAGGAATTATTTTATCCGGCGGTCCGAACAGTGTATATGATGAAGGCTCTTTCCGCTGTGACGAGAAAATCTTCGAATTAGATGTTCCTGTATTGGGAATTTGCTACGGCATGCAGCTGATGACTCATTACCTTGGAGGAAAAGTAGAAGCTGCCAGCCAGCGTGAATACGGTAAAGCGAACATCCACATCGAAGGAACACCTGATTTGTTCAAAGATCTTCCGAATGAACAAGTGGTTTGGATGAGCCACGGTGACTTGGTTGTAGAAGTGCCTGAAGGTTTCACTGTTGATGCGACAAGCCATCACTGCCCGAACTCAGCAATGAGCAAAGCGGATAAAAAATGGTACGGCGTTCAGTTTCACCCGGAAGTGCGCCATTCTGAATACGGCAATGACCTTCTGAAAAACTTTGTATTCGGCGTTTGCGAATGCGAAGGCAAATGGTCAATGGAGAACTTTATCGATATCGAAATGCAAAAAATCCGTGAAACGGTCGGAGACAAGCAGGTTCTTTGCGCGCTTAGCGGCGGCGTTGATTCCTCTGTTGTTGCTGTTTTGATTCATAAAGCGATCGGCGACCAGCTGACTTGTATCTTTGTAGACCATGGCCTGCTCCGTAAAGGCGAGGCTGAAGGCGTTATGAAAACATTCAGCGAAGGCTTTAACATGAACGTCATTAAAGTAGACGCGCAAGATAGATTCTTAAATAAACTAAAAGGCGTTTCTGATCCTGAGCAAAAACGTAAAATCATCGGTAATGAATTCATTTATGTGTTCGACGATGAAGCGGACAAGCTTAAAGGCATCGACTATCTTGCACAAGGAACGCTTTACACGGATATCATCGAGAGCGGTACAGCAACGGCGCAAACGATCAAATCTCACCATAATGTCGGCGGGCTTCCTGAAGACATGCAGTTTGAACTGATCGAACCGTTAAACACGCTTTTCAAAGATGAAGTGCGCGCGCTTGGCACAGAGCTCGGCATTCCTGATGATATCGTATGGCGCCAGCCTTTCCCAGGACCGGGACTCGGCATCCGCGTTCTTGGCGAAGTAACAGAAGAAAAACTGGAAATCGTTCGTGAATCAGATGCGATTCTCCGTGAAGAAGTTGCTAATCATGGTTTAGAGCGTGATATCTGGCAATACTTCACTGTTCTTCCTGACATCCGCAGCGTTGGTGTTATGGGTGACGCAAGAACATATGATTACACAATCGGAATCCGCGCCGTTACATCAATCGACGGCATGACATCTGACTGGGCGCGTATCCCATGGGATGTGCTTGAAGTCATTTCTACACGTATTGTAAACGAAGTGAAGCACATTAACCGCGTGGTGTACGATATTACAAGTAAGCCGCCTGCGACGATTGAGTGGGAATAAGTAAAAATAGAGAAAACCATTTTCTTTGGCAATTATGCCGAGAAGATGGTTTTTTTGTTTATTACGAACAAAATCGATTTTTAATTGACTAATGTTCGTTATTTATATTGTCATTTCAAATCGAACTTGGTACAATAGACTCAGAAATCAAATAAGATGAATTCGTATAATCGCGGGGATATGGCTCGCAAGTTTCTACCAAGCTACCGTAAATGGCTTGACTACGTAAACATTTCTTTCGTTTGATATAAATAAAACACGTTTATTTATTCAAACTGAAATCCGTCTGTAGTCAAGCGTCCCAAAATGTATTGGGGCGTTTTTTATTTGGCGATTTCAGGGCAGGATAAATAGCAAAGAATGAAGGGAGTCATATAGCTTGAAAAAGTTTTTTCAGTTTGATGAGCTGGGCACCAGCTATCGCAACGAGATCATCGGCGGATTAACGAGCTTTTTATCCATGGCGTATATCCTGTTCGTCAATCCGATTACGCTTGCTTTGGAAAGTGTGAAAGATTTTCCGGAAGCATTGAGAATAGATCAAGGCGCGGTCTTTACGGCGACAGCTTTGGCGTCTGCAGCAGGCTGTATCTTAATGGGATTGATAGCGAGATATCCGATTGCCATTGCGCCCGGTATGGGGCTGAACGCGTTTTTTGCGTTTTCTGTTGTTCTCGGTATGGGGATTTCCTGGCAGGCCGCTTTGTCTGGTGTTTTCATTTCAGGACTTATCTTTGTTGCTCTTTCTTTAACAGGATTTCGTGAAAAAATCATTAACGCCATTCCGCCTGAACTGAAATTGGCAGTCGGAGCGGGGATTGGCCTATTTATTACATTTGTCGGCTTGCAGGGCTCAGGAATTATTGCATCGAATCCTTCAACCCTTGTCACAATCGGAAACATTCACAGCGGTCCTGTGCTGTTAACGATTTTCGGTGTCATCGTAACGGTTATTTTGATGGTGCTTCGCGTGAACGCTGGCGTGTTTATCGGGATGCTGTTAACGGCGATTGCCGGGATGATTTTCGGTTTAGTTCCGGTTCCGTCTCAAATCGTCGGAAGTGTGCCGAGCCTTGAATCGACCTTTGGACAAGCTTGGATTCACTTGCCGGATATTTTCTCTGTGCAAATGCTGATCGTCATTTTAACATTCTTGTTTGTCGGATTTTTTGATACGGCTGGTACACTGGTTGCTGTGGCAACACAGGCTGGTTTAATGAAGGAAAACAAATTGCCGCGTGCGGGCCGTGCGCTTTTAGCTGACTCAACTTCCATCGTTATCGGCTCCGTGCTTGGGACGTCTACGACAACGTCTTATGTGGAATCAAGCTCGGGTGTTGCTGCGGGCGCTCGTTCCGGATTTGCGGCAATTGTAACAGGGTTTCTCTTTTTACTCGCTATGTTTTTCTCGCCGCTTCTATCAGTCGTTACGTCAAATGTAACAGCTCCGGCACTGATCATTGTCGGTGCACTAATGGTAGCGCCGCTTGGCAAAATCGCTTGGGATAAGTTTGAAGTGGCGGTTCCCGCTTTCCTTACAATGATCATGATGCCGCTAACGTACAGCATTGCGACTGGGATTGCGATCGGATTTATTTTCTACCCGATTACAATGGTGTGCAAAGGTAAAGCCAAAGAGGTTCATCCGATCATGTACGGACTGTTTGTTGTATTTATTCTTTACTTTATTTTCTTGAAATAATGAATGAAAACCAGCTGCGATGTTGCGGCTGGTTTTTTATTTTGTTGCGAAAGGCAAAACCATTTCATATCATATACCGTCATGTAGATGTGCCGCCATTGTTTACTTAAATGGAAATGACTTGACTGTTCAGGAAGGCTTCGGTACCTTATATAAGTGTTTTATTTTCTTACTGAATGGTATTCCGCCGTATATTTTTGATAGGAGTTGCTAACATGACGGAAGAAAGAAAAGAAACGTTTGAAGAAGAAGTTAACCAGAATGAAGGAATAGATGAAGAGCCGCTTTCGCGGATGTCCAGAAAAGCCAGCCGCCAAAGCAAGCAAAAGCAGAAACAAAAGCAGAAACAACATAAGGAACGCGTAGAATCGTCTGTGAAAGAAAAGCTATCCTCTGTTTGCGCAGCCATTAACAGATATTGCGGCTTTGCTTTTTCAATATTAAAGTCCCCGGCGAAAACTGTTGTGGCAGATGGTTTCTCTCATTATAAATATGGACTTATTTCAATGCTCATATTTAGTATCGTTTTTTCAATCGGAAACTGGTTTCAGTTAAAGGCGAGCTGGAACAGGCCGCTTGGTTTTGGAGAGCGCCATCACGCGTTTTATGACGGATTTTTTGTTGTTCTTGTGTATATGCTCGTCTTTTTTGCTGTTATGGTCTTCTCCATATGGGCCGTGTCTCGGTATATGATGAAGCAAAAGGTATCATTCAAGGAAGCTGCGGCTGGTTTTGGCTCATTGCTTGTTCCGGTGATCGCCGTTTCAATCATTTGGATGATATTTGCGATCGTGAATGTACCGATGCTGACTGTCCTTTTTACAGTGTTAATGCTGTTTTCGATCTTCTTTATGATGGCGTTATATGTACAGCGTCTGTATCAGGCGGCAAGCGAGGCACCGATTGACTATATCTATTGTGTGTTTGCTGTTTTAGCAGTTGCGCTGCTGTTTGTGGCAGTGACTTGGCCGTTTATTTCTGAATATTTTACGGCATCGCTTATCCCGCTTTAATGTAAAAAAACCGGCTGAAAACGCCGGTTTTTTTGATGTCACAGTTTTTACAAATATATCTAAAAAACATAGTTGAATTGTAGGATTAATCCGTGTATGATGAGGAAAATGCGGTGGAGGATGATGGACATGGCCCATTTACTTCGTCAGGCGATTTATCAAAAGAAGGAATTTTTAAAAACCAAATTAATGCTCTCAGAATTTTATCGCGGAAGAGGGGAACAGCTCGCTGATTATACGCTGAGTGAACTTGAGAAAGAATATGAGTCCCTTCGGAAAATGAAAAAAGAGATGTGACAATAGATAAAGAAAAATGAGTCTGCTGAAAAGCGGGCTTTTTTGTTTGGATTTTGAAAAGGACAGAAAGAGGGTAAACTATTGCTGAGTGATGAAGAGAGTGTGTCGAAAAATTTTGCCTGCGATGACGGCCATAGCTGATTGTAAAGGGTTCAATTCTCTAGTAGAATATGAATGCTTTACGTAAGTTGAATGAGTAAGGAGGTTTTATAAAATGATGCAAACCTTATTATCAAACGGATTAGCAATGGTTCTCATTATTCTGATTATCAATGTTGTTTATGTATCATTTTTTACAATAAGAATGATTTTAACACTGAAAGGCCAGCGGTATTTAGCGGCCGGAATCAGCACCATTGAAATTCTGGTTTATGTGACAGGGCTGAGCCTTGTGCTTGATAACTTAGACCAGATTCAAAACGTGATTGCGTACGCACTCGGCTATGGTTTGGGCGTTATTGTCGGCATGAAAATCGAAGAAAAACTGGCGCTTGGCTATATTATGGTCAATGTGATTACAAAAGAGCTTGACCTCGATCTTCCAAGGCAGCTTCGTGAAAAAGGCTACGGCGTAACGAATTGGGTGGCCGGCGGGCTTGAAGGCGACCGCACGGCCCTGCAGATTTTGACGCCGAGAAGATATGAGCTGCAGCTGTATGATACGATTAAAACGCTTGATTCGAAAGCTTTTATTATTGCGTATGAACCAAAAACGATCCACGGCGGCTTCTGGGTCAAAGCGGTGAAGAAGAGGAGAATTAAAGAATAATGGCAAAGCCGAAGAAGAAAAAGTTTGAAGTGACAGAACAGCAAACGATAGAAGCAGTGCTTCAGCAAATGAAAGAAGAAGGATATATGCCTGTACGTCGAATGGAAGAGCCGATTTTCAAGGAAAAGATGGAAAATGGGTCAATTCAGATCGTTCCGTGCGGAAAAAAAATCGTATTTGAAGGGAAATTGATCTAAAACACGAACATTAGAAGAATGAATTTTTGTATCGTTCGATAATATCGTTGACATTATCCAAGTCCGTTGTTAAGATAAACATGAAATCAAAACACGACCTCATATAATCTTGGGAATATGGCCCATAAGTTTCTACCCGGCAACCGTAAATTGCCGGACTATGCAGGAAAGTGATCGATAAAACTGACATGGATATATCGCAGAAGCGAACGACTGCCGATACATGCACCATGCCCGGTTTGTATTGCTTCCTCATAAGACAATACAAAGCCGGGTATTTTTTATTTTCTGAAAACTAAAGCATTAGAAGGTGGGAACAGAATGCAGCCGCTAGTAGGAATCATCATGGGAAGCACTTCCGATTGGGAGACAATGAAAAACGCATG
The DNA here is from genome assembly GCF_020861455.1 of Bacillus sp. AF23. NCBI lineage: Bacteria > Bacillati > Bacillota > Bacilli > Caryophanales > Bacillaceae > Bacillus > Bacillus sp. AF23. The sequence goes on along the minus strand of NZ_JAJHVY010000022.1, from coordinate 61,808 downwards.
CGACATACTTGAAGAACTTGAAGTGCCGTACGAAAAGAAGGTGGTTTCCGCTCACCGGACGCCTGATTTCATGTTTGAGTACGCTGAAACAGCCAGAGAAAGAGGCATCAAGGTCATTATCGCCGGTGCTGGAGGAGCGGCGCACCTGCCGGGGATGACAGCTGCTAAAACGACGCTGCCGGTCATCGGTGTTCCGGTTCAATCCAAGGCGCTGAACGGACTCGATTCACTTCTTTCCATCGTGCAAATGCCTGGAGGCGTGCCGGTTGCCACAACAGCCATCGGAAAAGCGGGCGCTGTGAACGCAGGTCTGTTAGCGGCGCAAATTTTGTCAGCTTTTGACGAGGATCTGGCCAGAAAGTTAGATGAAAGAAGAGAAAATACAAAACAAACAGTGTTAGAAAGCAGTGATCAGCTTGTCTAATCAAATCATCTATCCGGGAGCCGTCATCGGCATTATCGGCGGCGGACAGCTTGGAAAAATGATGGCTGTCTCCGCAAAACAAATGGGGTATAAAGTCGCGGTCGTCGATCCGGTAAAAGACTCGCCGTGCGGGCAGGTGGCGGATATTGAAATCACCGCTTCATACAACGACCGCGAAGCGATTCGGAAATTGGCTGAGATCAGTGATATTATCACGTATGAGTTTGAAAACATTGATTATGATGCGCTGCATTGGCTGAAAGGTCATGCGTATCTCCCGCAAGGAAGTGAGCTGCTGCTCATTACCCAAAACCGTGAAGCAGAGAAAAAAGCGATTCAATCCGCGGGCTGTGAAGTTGCACCTTACCGCATCGTCAAAACAATGGATGAGCTGAAAGAGGCGGTTCAGTCGCTGGGGCTTCCCGCAGTGCTGAAAACATGCCGCGGCGGATATGACGGCAAAGGCCAATTTGTCATCAAGGAAACGTCACAAATAGAAGAGGCTTCAGCTCTTTTAGAGCACGGAACCTGCATTCTCGAAAGCTGGGTTTCTTTTAAAATGGAACTGTCCGTGATTGTTGTCAGATCGGTAAACGGAGAGATTTCGACGTTCCCGGCCGCAGAAAACATTCACCACAATAATATTCTGTTCCAAAGCATCGTGCCTGCACGGGTTGAAGAAAGGATTCAGGAAAAGGCTGATGAGCTGGCCGTTAAGCTCGCAGATGAGCTGAACCTTGTCGGACCGCTTGCTGTTGAAATGTTCCTGACAGAGGGCGATGAGCTTTTGGTTAATGAACTGGCGCCAAGACCGCACAATTCAGGACATTACACGCTGGATCTTTGCGAAACAAGCCAGTTTGAACAGCATATCAGAGCGGTCTGCGGCCTTCCGCTTGGAAAAACGGAGCTGCTGAAGCCTGGCATGATGGTGAATCTTCTCGGCGATGAAGTGAAGATCCCAGAGGAAGAGCCGGAGCTTTTAAAAGAAGCAAAGCTTTATGTATACGGAAAACATGAAATCAAAAAAGGCCGCAAAATGGGGCATATTACTTTTATGAAGCAGCCTGAAGACGAATGGATTCAGGAGATCACAAATAAATGGAGAAATAGAGACGGAGGACAAGCAGAATGATCGAACGTTATTCAAGACCTGAAATGTCCGCGATTTGGACGGATGAAAACAGATTTCAAGCATGGTTAGAGGTTGAAATTCTTGCCTGTGAAGCGTGGGCGGAGCTTGGCGTTATTCCAAAAGAAGACGTAAAGCTGATGCGCGAAAACGCGTCATTTGACATCAACCGCATATTAGAAATCGAACAGGACACGCGCCATGACGTAGTTGCTTTTACGCGCGCTGTATCCGAATCATTGGGCGAAGAAAGAAAATGGGTGCATTACGGCTTAACGTCAACTGACGTCGTAGATACCGCTCTTTCTTACTTATTAAAACAGGCAAATGACATTCTGCTCAAGGACCTTGAGAGATTTGTTGACATTATAAAAGAAAAAGCGAAAGAACATAAATACACCGTCATGATGGGCCGTACACACGGCGTACACGCAGAGCCTACAACATTTGGTTTAAAACTGGCGCTTTGGCACGAAGAAATGAAACGCAATCTGGAACGCTTTAAACAAGCGAAGGAAGGCATCGAGGTTGGTAAGATTTCCGGTGCTGTCGGCACATACGCGAACATTGATCCGTTTGTAGAGCAGTATGTTTGTGAGAAACTCGGCCTGAAAGCCGCACCGATTTCAACACAAACGCTTCAGCGTGACCGCCATGCTGATTATATGGCGACACTTGCTTTGATTGCGACAAGCATTGAGAAATTCGCAGTTGAAATCCGCGGACTGCAAAAGAGTGAAACACGCGAGGTCGAGGAATTTTTTGCGAAAGGGCAAAAAGGTTCATCAGCTATGCCGCATAAACGGAATCCGATCGGTTCTGAAAACATGACAGGTATAGCGCGTGTCATTCGCGGCTACATGATGACAGCTTACGAAAATGTTCCATTATGGCATGAGCGCGATATTTCTCATTCTTCAGCGGAGCGGATTATTCTTCCGGATGCGACAATTGGGCTGAATTACATGCTGAACCGCTTCTCCAACATCGTGAAGAACTTAACGGTCTTCCCGGAAAACATGAAGCGCAACATGGACCGCACATTGGGGCTGATCTACTCTCAGCGCGTGCTGCTGGCATTGATTGACACAGGCCTGACTCGTGAAGAAGCTTATGACACAGTGCAGCCGAAAGCAATGGAGGCATGGGAAAAGCAAGTACCGTTCCGTGAGCTTGTGGAAGCGGAAGAGAAAATCACTTCCCGTCTTTCTCCGGAAAAAATTGCTGACTGCTTTGATTATCATTACCATCTGAAAAATGTAGATCTGATCTTTGAACGTTTAGGTTTAGCATAGAAGAAGCTTTTAGGCGGCTTCTTCTATGCTGCCTTAGTTTGAAAATTCCCAACATTCGGGTTAGGAGGCCTTCCGTGAATATTGTGAAGAATGAACTTTTATATGAAGGAAAAGCGAAAAAGATTTACAAAACCGACGACGAAAACACGCTGTATGTGGTGTATAAAGATTCTGCAACTGCCTTTAACGGAGAAAAAAAGGCGGAAATCAGCGGCAAAGGGCGCTTAAACAATGAGATCTCAAGCCTGATTTTCAAACACCTTCACGAAAAAGGGGTTAACAACCACTTTATCGAGCGCATTTCGGAAACAGAGCAGCTCATTAAAAAGGTAACGATTGTGCCGCTGGAAGTCGTTGTCAGAAATGTGGTGGCAGGAAGCATGTCCAAACGTCTCGGCATTCCAGAAGGCACGAAGCTTGAACAGCCGATTATCGAGTTTTACTACAAGGATGACGCGCTGGGTGATCCGCTCATCACAGAAGATCATATTTGGCTGCTGAAAGCGGCGACTCCTGAACAGGTAGAAACCATTAAGTCCATTACAAAAACAGTAAATGAAGAGCTTCAAAGCATTTTTGACGATTGTCACGTCAGATTAATAGATTTCAAGCTTGAATTCGGTTTAGATGCAGACGGGCAAGTGCTTTTGGCGGATGAAATTTCACCTGACACATGCCGCTTGTGGGATAAAGACACGAACGAAAAGCTGGACAAAGATTTATTCAGACGCAATCTGGGAAGCTTAACCGACGCATACGAAGAGATTTTCAAAAGACTGGGAGGCATTCATCATGTATAAAGTAAAAGTTTATGTCAGCTTAAAAGAAAGTGTACTGGATCCACAAGGGAGCGCTGTCCAGCATGCCTTGCACAGTATGTCTTACAAGGAAGTCGCCGACGTGCGCATCGGGAAATACATGGAGCTAACAATCGAAAAGTCTGACCGTGATCTTGACGTGCTAGTCAAAGAAATGTGCGAAAAACTTCTTGCGAATACAGTGATTGAAGATTACAGATACGAGGTTGAGGAGGTAGTCGCACAGTGAAATTTGCGGTGATTGTGTTACCTGGCTCTAACTGTGATATCGATATGTTTTACGCCGTAAAGGATGAACTCGGTCATGATGTGGAATACGTCTGGCACGAGGAAACAAGCCTTGACGGCTTTGACGGGGTGTTAATTCCGGGAGGTTTTTCTTACGGAGATTACTTGAGATGCGGCGCCATCGCCCGTTTTGCGAATATTATGCCAGCTGTAAAACAGGCAGCGGCTGAAGGAAAACCTGTTCTCGGCGTCTGCAACGGATTTCAGATTTTACAGGAGCTTGGCCTTCTGCCAGGTGCAATGAGACGCAACAAAGACTTGAAGTTCATTTGCCGTCCGGTTGAATTAATCGTGCAGAACGACGAAACATTATTCACCTCTTCCTATGAAAAGGGCCAAGCGATTACGGTTCCGGTTGCCCACGGTGAAGGGAATTTCTACTGTGATGATGAAACGCTTGCTTCATTAAAAGAAAACAATCAAATTGCTTTCACATACGGTTCCGATATTAACGGAAGTGTCAGCGATATTGCCGGTGTTGTTAATGAAAAAGGAAATGTATTAGGCATGATGCCTCATCCTGAGCGCGCGGTCGATGAACTGCTTGGAAGCGCCGACGGTCTTACATTGTTTCAGTCTATCGTGAAAAATTGGAGGGAAACTCATGTCACTACTGCTTGAACCAAGTAAAGAACAAATTAAAGAAGAGAGATTATATCAGCAAATGGGTGTCAGTGATGATGAGTTTGCATTGATTGAATCCATTCTTGGCAGATTGCCGAACTACACAGAAATCGGAATTTTTTCAGTCATGTGGTCAGAGCATTGCAGCTACAAGAACTCAAAGCCGATTTTGCGTAAATTCCCGACGAGCGGCGAACGCGTGCTGCAAGGTCCGGGGGAAGGTGCCGGAATCGTTGATATCGGTGACAACCAAGCGGTTGTATTCAAAATTGAATCGCATAACCATCCATCAGCCATCGAACCGTACCAAGGCGCTGCGACTGGCGTAGGCGGCATAATCCGTGATGTCTTTTCAATGGGGGCGCGTCCTATCGCTGTATTAAACTCTCTTCGATTTGGTGAACTGACTTCACCGCGCGTGAAGTACTTGTTTGAAGAAGTAGTAGCAGGTATCGCCGGATACGGGAACTGCATCGGAATCCCGACAGTCGGCGGCGAAGTGCAATTTGACAGCAGCTATGAAGGAAATCCGCTTGTCAACGCAATGTGCGTCGGATTAATCAATCATGAAGACATCAAAAAAGGCCAGGCAAAGGGTGTCGGAAACACAGTAATGTACGTAGGAGCGAAAACAGGGCGTGACGGAATCCACGGTGCTACGTTTGCTTCTGAAGAAATGTCAGACTCATCTGAAGAAAAGCGTTCTGCTGTCCAAGTCGGCGATCCGTTTATGGAGAAGCTTTTGCTTGAAGCGTGTCTGGAAGTCATCCAATGTGATGCGTTAGTCGGCATTCAGGATATGGGAGCTGCCGGTCTGACCAGCTCAAGCGCGGAAATGGCAAGTAAAGCGGGTTCAGGCATTGAAATGAACCTTGACTTGATTCCGCAGCGTGAAACAGGCATGACTGCTTATGAAATGATGCTTTCTGAATCACAGGAACGGATGCTGCTTGTTATCGAGCGCGGACGTGAGCAGGAAATCATCGATATTTTTGACAAGTATGATCTTGAAGCGGTTTCTGTCGGACGTGTAACAGATGATAAACTGCTGCGCCTGACACATAAAGGTGAGGTTGTATGCGAGCTCCCTGTTGATGCCTTGGCAGAAGAAGCGCCGGTTTACCACAAGCCTTCTCAAGAGCCTGCTTACTACCGCGAATTTTTAGAGACGGATGTCCCGGCTCCTCAAATTGACGATGCGAATGAAACACTGAAGGCGCTCCTGCAGCAGCCGACGATCGCAAGCAAAGAGTGGGTTTACGACCAGTATGACTACATGGTGCGGACGAATACAGTTGTCGCTCCTGGGTCTGATGCGGGTGTTCTCAGAATCCGCGGAACGAAAAAGGCGCTGGCGATGACAACTGACTGTAACGCCCGTTATCTCTACCTTGATCCAGAGGTCGGCGGAAAAATCGCTGTCGCTGAAGCGGCGCGCAACATCGTTTGCTCAGGTGCAGAACCGCTTGCGGTTACAGATAACCTGAACTTTGGAAACCCAGAAAAACCAGAAATCTTCTGGCAGATTGAAAAAGCGGCTGACGGCATCAGTGAGGCGTGCAACGTTCTCAGCACACCTGTGATCGGCGGAAACGTATCGCTTTACAACGAATCAAACGGAACGGCGATCTACCCGACACCTGTGATCGGCATGGTCGGTTTAATTGAAGATACAGCACACATCACAACGCAGTATTTCAAACAAGCGGGCGACCTCGTGTACGTCATCGGCGAAACACAACCTGAGTTTGCCGGAAGCGAGCTGCAAAAAATGACAGAAGGCCGCATTTACGGCAAAGCGCCGCAAATCGATCTAGATGTAGAACAGGCACGCCAAAAGGCACTGCTTGACGCGATCAAACAAGGCTTTGTTCAATCAGCGCACGATGTATCTGAAGGCGGCTTAGGCGTAGCGATTGCTGAAAGTGTCATGACGACGGAAAACCTTGGCGCTAACGTGATTGTTGAAGGGGAAGCAGCGTTATTATTCTCTGAATCTCAATCCCGCTTCGTCGTTTCTGTGAAAAAAGAACATCAAGCAGCGTTTGAAGCAGCTGTACAAGATGCGGTTCATATCGGTGAGGTAACAGCTGACGGACTTCTGAGCATTCAAAACCAAGACGGACAACAATTGATTCACGCGCAGACAAAAGAGCTTGAACGCGCGTGGAAAGGAGCTATCCCATGCTTGCTGAAATCAAAGGCTTAAATGAAGAATGCGGCGTTTTTGGGATTTGGGGGCATGAAGAAGCCCCGCAAATCACGTATTACGGCCTTCACAGCCTCCAGCACAGAGGACAGGAGGGCGCGGGCATTGTGGCGACTGACGGTGAAAAGCTGACGGCGCATAAAGGCCAAGGACTGATCACTGAAGTATTTCAAAACGGTGAGCTCAGCAAAGTAAAGGGGAAAGGCGCAATCGGACACGTTCGGTACGCAACGGCTGGCGGCGGCGGATATGAAAATGTTCAGCCGCTCCTCTTCCGCTCTCAAAACAACGGCAGCCTGGCGCTTGCCCATAACGGAAACTTGGTGAATGCCACTCAGCTGAAGCAGCAGCTTGAAAATCAAGGGAGCATATTCCAGACCTCTTCGGATACAGAGGTTCTGGCTCACCTGATCAAAAGAAGCGGTCACTTCACGCTGAAGGATCAGATTAAAAACTCGCTTTCTATGCTGAAAGGCGCCTATGCGTTCCTGATCATGACTGAAACAGAAATGATCGTAGCGCTTGACCCGAACGGGCTTAGACCGCTGTCAATCGGCATGATGGGAGACGCTTATGTCGTCGCTTCAGAAACATGCGCATTTGATGTCGTCGGTGCGACGTACCTTCGCGAGGTGGAGCCGGGAGAAATGCTGATTATCAATGATGATGGCATGAAATCAGAGCGCTTCTCCATGAATATCAACCGTTCCATTTGCAGCATGGAGTACATTTATTTCTCAAGACCTGACAGCAATATTGACGGCATTAACGTGCACAGTGCGCGTAAAAGCCTTGGAAAAATGCTCGCTCAGGAATCAGCGGTTGAAGCTGATGTCGTGACAGGCGTTCCGGATTCCAGTATTTCCGCGGCTATCGGCTACGCGGAAGCAACAGGCATCCCGTACGAGCTTGGATTAATCAAAAACCGTTATGTGGGCAGAACGTTTATTCAGCCGTCTCAGGCTCTTCGTGAGCAGGGCGTCAGAATGAAGCTTTCTGCGGTGCGCGGTGTTGTAGAAGGGAAACGCGTCGTTATGGTGGATGACTCCATCGTGCGCGGAACAACAAGCCGCCGGATCGTAACAATGCTCAGAGAAGCGGGTGCGACAGAGGTGCATGTGAAAATCAGTTCGCCGCCGATCGCTCATCCGTGCTTTTACGGCATTGATACGTCCACACATGAAGAGCTGATCGCGTCCTCCCACTCGGTTGAAGAAATCCGTCAGGAAATCGGAGCCGACACTCTCTCATTTTTGAGTGTCGAAGGGCTGCTGAAAGGAATCGGCAGAAAATACGAAGACTCGAATTGCGGGCAATGTCTTGCTTGCTTTACAGGGAAATATCCGACTGAAATTTATCAGGACACTGTGCTTCCTCATGTAAAAGAAGCGGTGTTAACCAAATAAAACTTGAAAATGACATAAAGGCAGCGCAGTTCGGCTGCCTTTCTCTTTCTGCCCTTGTTCGGAGAGATATTTTGAAAAGCGCCTTAAAGGAGTGAATAGGATGTCTGAAGCATATAAAAACGCAGGAGTTGACATCGAAGCCGGATATGAAGCTGTAAAACGGATGAAAAAACATGTGGAGCGCACGAAAAGGCTTGGCGTTATGGGCAGCCTTGGCGGCTTTGGAGGCATGTTTGATCTGTCGGAGCTTTCTTATCAGAAACCTGTTTTAATTTCGGGAACAGACGGTGTCGGCACAAAATTAAAGCTGGCTTTTTCCATGGATAAACATGACACGATTGGTGTAGATGCTGTTGCCATGTGTGTCAATGACGTGCTTGCGCAAGGTGCGGAGCCGCTCTTTTTTCTCGACTATTTAGCGGTCGGCAAAGCGGACCCTGTGAAAATCGAGCAGATCGTACAAGGCGTTGCGGATGGCTGTGAACAATCAGGTTCAGCCTTGGTCGGCGGAGAAACCGCTGAAATGCCTGGATTATATACAGCTGATGAATACGATATTGCAGGTTTCTCAGTTGGTGTGGCGGAAAAGGATGAAATCGTGACTGGCGAAAACATTAAGGAAGGTCACCTTTTAATCGGCCTGAGCTCCAGCGGCCTTCACAGCAACGGGTTTTCCCTTGTGAGAAAGGTGCTTCTTGACGATGCAGAGCTTGATCTCGACAAAACGTATGCGCCGTTTGAACGCCCGCTCGGCGAAGAACTGCTTGAGCCGACAAGAATTTACGTGAAGCCTGTGCTTGCGGCTGTGAAAAACGGACTCATTGATGGTATGGCGCACGTAACAGGCGGAGGATTTATCGAAAATCTTCCGCGTATGCTTCCTGAAGGCTTAAGTGCGGAAATCGATCACGGCTCTTGGCCGATCCCGCCGATCTTCTCTTTCTTGCAGGAGCATGGCAAGCTGAAAGAAGAAGACATGTTTAACGTCTTTAATATGGGCATCGGATTTGTTCTTGCAGTAAAAGAAGAACATCTTACCGAAGTCATCGGAACGCTTGAAAGCCAAGGCGAAAAAGCCTATTTGATCGGGCGAGTGAAACATGGTGAAGGCGTTACATTCGGCGGTGCTGCGCTTTCATGAAAAAGTTTGCGGTATTTGCATCCGGAAACGGCTCAAACTTTGAAGCCATCGTCACGCGTTTGAAAGAGGAGAACTGGGATGCAGCCGTTTCGCTCCTCGTTTGCGATAAGCCGCAGGCGAAAGTCATCGAGCGGGCGGAAAGATTCCAGATTCCATCCTTTGCATTTGAGCCGAAGTCTTATGAAAACAAGGCTGCATTTGAACGGGCCATTATTGAACAGCTTCATCTTCATGAAGCAGAATTGATCGTTCTGGCCGGCTATATGAGACTGATCGGTGATACGCTGCTTCAGGCATACGGAGGAAAAATCATCAACATCCATCCTTCCCTTCTTCCCGCTTTCCCTGGAATAGACGCAGTCGGACAGGCATACCGGGCGGGTGTGAAGGTTGCCGGGATTACGGTTCATTATGTCGATGAAGGAATGGATACAGGGCCGATCATCGCTCAAAAGGCAATCGAAATTGACGAACACGATACATTGGAAACAATCGAACAGCGGATTCACAAGCTTGAGCATAAATGGTATCCGAGTGTGATTAAAGAGCTATTAGGATTAAATAACAGAGGTGAAAAGGCATGACCATTAAACGCGCACTAATCAGTGTTTCAGATAAAACAGATCTTGTTCCTTTCGTAAAAGAACTGACAGAGCTTGGCGTTGAAGTTATTTCAACCGGCGGCACAAAAAAGCTTCTTCAAGAAAACGGTGTTGATGTCATCGGAATTTCTGAAGTGACAGGTTTTCCGGAAATTATGGACGGGCGCTTAAAAACGCTTCATCCGAATATTCACGGCGGTCTTCTTGCAGTTCGCGGCAACGAAGAGCATATGGCGCAGATCAATGAACACGGGATTGCGCCAATTGACCTCGTTGTCGTCAACCTCTATCCATTTAAAGAAACGATTTCTAAAGAGAATGTGACGTACGAAGAGGCTATTGAAAACATTGATATCGGCGGACCTGGCATGCTGCGTGCGGCATCGAAAAACCATCAGGACGTGACGGTTATCGTTGACCCAGCGGATTACAGCCCTGTTCTGAATCAAATCAAAGAAGAGGGCGATGTTTCGCTTCAGAAAAAACGCGAGCTGGCGGCAAAAGTATTCCGTCACACTGCGGCATATGATGCGCTGATCGCTGACTATCTGACAAATGTTGTCGGTGAAACAGAACCAGAGCAATTCACCGTTACGTTTGAGAAAAAACAATCGCTTCGCTATGGGGAAAATCCTCATCAAGAAGCAACATTCTACCAAAGCGCGCTTCCTGTCAAAGGATCTATTGCGCAAGCAGAACAGCTGCACGGCAAAGAGCTTTCTTACAACAACATTAAAGATGCGGACGCAGCTGTTCAAATTGTTCGTGAATTCACTGAGCCTGCTGCGGTTGCTGTGAAGCATATGAATCCGTGCGGGGTGGGAACTGGCGAAACGATCGCAGAAGCGTTTGACAGAGCGTTCGAAGCAGATAAAACATCGATCTTCGGCGGCATTATCGCGTTGAACCGTGAAGTGGACAAGGCAACAGCCGAAGCACTTCATCATATTTTCTTAGAAATCATCATTGCGCCTTCATTCAGCGAAGAAGCGCTTGATATCCTGACAGCGAAGAAAAATCTCCGTCTGCTGACACTTGATGTGACAGCTGCCGTTCAAAAAGAAAAACAACTGACATCCGTTCAAGGCGGGCTGCTGATTCAAGATTTAGATATGCACGGCTTTGATGATGCAGAGATCAGCATCCCGACAAAAAGAGAGCCGAACGAGCAAGAGTGGGAAGACTTGAAGCTTGCTTGGAAAGTCGTGAAGCATGTGAAATCAAATGCGATCGTTCTCGCAAAAGATAACATGACAGTAGGTGTAGGAGCTGGACAAATGAACCGCGTCGGATCAGCGAAAATCGCAATCGAGCAGGCAGGGGAAAAAGCGAAAGGCAGCGCACTCGGATCAGATGCATATTTCCCAATGCCGGATACAGTCGAGGAAGCGGCAAAAGCGGGCGTTACAGCTATCATCCAGCCAGGCGGATCTATCCGTGACGGGGATTCCATTAAAAAAGCGGACGAGTACGGCATTGCTATGGTATTCACCGGCATCAGACACTTCAAACATTAAGGGGATGAAAACGACGTGAATGTATTAATTATCGGTAAAGGCGGAAGAGAGCATACGCTGGCATGGAAGGTGGCGCAAAGCAGCCTTGTTGATACGGTATTTGCCGCTCCGGGAAATGACGGCATGGCATCTTCTGCACAGCTTGTAAACATTGAGGAAAGCGACCACGCCGGGCTTGTCTCATTTGCAAAAGAAAATCAGGTCGGGCTGACCATTGTCGGGCCTGAGGTTCCTTTAATTGAAGGCCTTGTTGACCAGTTCGAAAAAGCCGGTCTTCGTGTGTTCGGTCCGTCAAAAGCCGCTGCGATCATCGAAGGAAGCAAGCAGTTCGCAAAGGATTTAATGAAGATATACGACATTCCGACCGCAGAATACGACACGTTTACATCCTTTGAAAAAGCCAAGGCTTATGTGCAGGAAAAAGGCGCTCCGATTGTCATTAAAGCGGACGGACTGGCGGCTGGAAAAGGCGTAACCGTTGCGATGACGGAAGAAGAAGCCATCGCGTGTCTGCATGACTTTCTTGAAGATGAAAAATTCGGTGATGCGAGCGCATCTGTCGTGATCGAAGAATTTCTTTCCGGCGAAGAGTTTTCCCTCATGGCATTTGTCAAAGGAGAAAAGGTATATCCGATGGTCATTGCCCAGGATCATAAGCGTGCTTTTGATGGAGACAAAGGGCCGAATACAGGAGGAATGGGCGCTTACTCTCCTGTTCCGCAAATTTCGGAAGACACCGTGCGTCATGCTGTAGAAACGATCGTCAAGCCAGCCGCAAAAGCAATGGTTCAAGAGGGGCGTTCCTTCACAGGCGTTTTGTACGCGGGGCTGATGCTCACTGCGAATGGATCGAAGGTCATTGAATTTAATGCCCGCTTCGGCGACCCGGAAACGCAGGTTGTGCTGCCTCGTATGGATTCTGATCTGGTACAAGTGCTTCTAGATCTTTTAGATGATAAGGAAGTTGACTTGAGATGGAAGGATACGGCGGCAGTCAGTGTCGTGCTTGCTTCAGAAGGCTATCCTGAAAGCTATGCAAAAGGCACGCCGATTGGCAGCCTGACAGCAAATGCTGATCAAGTTGTCGTCTTCCATGCCGGAACGAAAACAGAAGGTGAAGAGTTCGTCACAAACGGAGGCCGTGTCGCCAATGTGACCGCTTTTGATGAAACGTTTGAAGCGGCACGAGACAGAGTGTACAAAGCCGTTGATGAGATCATCAAACCCGGCCTGTTTTTCCGAAAAGATATCGGAGCACGAGCTCTGAAGGCTGCCCAAAAATAAAGTGAAGAAAAACCCGCAGATTGTGCTGCGGGTTTTTTGTTATGCAAAAGCATGCCGGAAAGCGGAAGAAGAAAGCACAACAAGCGTGGTCGGTTTTCCGTGGGCCATTGAAGCGTCTATAAAATCTTCTAGACTATGCACAGATTCCGTCACCACTTTTGTCACATAGCTGTACATACCTGTAATCCGGTGGTTCTCTGCCACATCGGGGTGAGCTGCGGCAAAGGCGGCGTAGTGCTTGCAGCTTTTCGGCTCCATCAGGATAAAAGCAGTGACATGTTTGTTTAGCTTTTCATAACAGATATCAGCGCTGTACCCGGTAATGACCCCTTTGTCCTCAAGCTTTCTGACACGTTCCGCCGCACTCGGAGAGCTGAGCCCGACAAGCTTTCCTAATTCAACCATCGTTAATCTGGCATTTTGCTGCAAATGCGAAAGAATCTGAAGGTCTGTATCGTCCATTGGTATTGCTCCTTTATATGTTTAAGTGAATTGATGAGAATTCCTTTTATTATGAGGAAATGTTGTTGATTTAGCTTAATTGTAGCATATGGGTGCCGTTTGTTTTTTTCTATAATAAAGCCATTAACATGAAAGGAGGCAATCATTTTGCCGGAATTACAGCGTTCGATTACTTGGGTTCAAGGAGCGGCATTAACGATCGGGGCCGTATTAGGCTGCGGGATCTTAATCCTTCCGTCTGTCACGGCTGATGCTGCCGGCCCCGCTTCTGTATTGGTTTGGGGATTTATGTCTTTCTTATCATTTCTGCTCGTCGGCACACTGGCGCGCCTTGTCAGAATGGCGCCAAGCGCAGGAGGGATTACGGCTTATGTTCAGCTTGCTTTTCGGCCAAAAGCCGGAGCCATGTTGGGCTGGATCATGCTGGGATCGGTTCCGATCGGTGTGCCAGTGATCGCTTTGACTGGCGCACATTATGTCAGCTACGTCACACAGGCTTCGGATTGGCAGATTGCTTTCATTGCAGCAAGTATGCTGGCGATCTCCATTTGGCTTCATATCAGGGGCATTCAATTATCAGCAAACATCAGCATACTCGTCATCTGTGTCATTCTGCTGCTGCTTGTCATATCTGTTGCTGTTTCACTGCCTCACGTTAAAGCAGCTGAATTTAAGCCTTTTCTGCCGCATGGCTGGTTTGCCGCGGGTTCTGTTTCTGTCATCATCTTTTTTTCTTTTGTAGGCTGGGAAATGATTACCCCATTAGCTGAAGAGTTTACACATCCGGAAAAGGATGTTCCAATCAGTTTATTCTTAGCGGCTGCTTGTGTGGCGGTGCTTTATATCATGCTGTCGTTTGTCACTGTGGGCACTCATGCATACGGAGAAAAAGGAGAAATCGCATCTCTGACGATGCTCATATCAAAAGGTACAGGGGATATTGGGGTATATGTAACGACTTGTTTAGCTCTTTTTATTACATTCGCCACCATTCATGCCAACATTGCAGGGTTTTCAAGAATGGTTTATGCGTTGGCAAGAGAAGGTCATATTCCTGGGTATTTCGGGAAGCTCAGTCATACAAAACATACACCTGTCCGTGTATTAACAGCGCTGGCTTTCGTGTTTGGTTTCGTTCTTATGGCAAACGGCATATTTCAAATTGATCTGACAACGCTCCTTAAAGGACCAAGCTCAGCATTCATCGCATCTTACATATGCACAATGGCGGCAGCGCTGAAGCTGCTGAACTGGAAGGATTCAGGCTGGTGGATGGCTTTGGGGGCGCTTCTTCTTTGTACAGTGATCTACTTATTTAGCGGCTGGGCTCTCTTGTATCCGGCTGCGTTTGCGGCTGTTGGTTTTTTCTATATGAAGACAAAGAGATATACTGAGAAAAAGCTTGATCACGTTTCATGATCAAGCTTTTTTGCTTACGATTCTTGATGATCCTGTCCATGGTTTTCACCAGTACTGTTTTGAAACATATAGGTCACAGGGCAGAAACGCAGTATGCCTGAACCTGCCTTCATGGCGCCGATAAAAATGCAGAACAGATGCATTCTGCACCAAGGTTTTTTCGTATACTTGGCGCTGGCGGCTGACATAATTGTCAGTCCGCAGGCGATACGGAAGACGGCATTGATGAGACTGATGTTTGGTTTCATGAAATCTGCTCCTTTTACTTAAAAAAGTTTTTTAATTGAACCTTCAAAAATTTGTAACGTTTTTATCGTGCGTGATGGAGAGGGATGTGATAACATGAGTCTAATACATGTAAAGGAGAGTATGTGAATGTCCGAACGCACCTTTAACTGGAAAAACAAAGACATCAGGGCACAGGTTGATGTTGTAGACTCTAAGCTGCTTCCAACGCTCCTTTTACGGAATGCTCTCGTCTTAAATCCATATGTAAAACAATGGCTGAAAAAAAACATTTGGATTTATCAGGACCGTATTGTTTATGTTGGTCATGAACTTCCGGATAGAACCGAAGAAATTCATACGATTGATTGTGAAGGAAAATACATTGTGCCTGGCTATATTGAACCGCACGCACATCCTTTTCAAATATATAATCCCCAAACGCTGGCGGAATATGTGTCTCAGTACGGTACAACGACATTCGTAAATGATAACTTATTTTTGCTTTTGCAAAGCGGAAAAAAGAAAGCGCTTACTATTTTGAACGAGCTCAAAAAGCTTCCGGTTCAGTATTTTTGGTGGTCACGGTATGACCTGCAGACCGAGGTGCTGAACGAGGATCACGTTCTTCCATTTGACGTCAGAAAGCAGTGGATTGAACATCCGGATGTCATTCAAGGCGGAGAAATGACCGGCTGGCCGCGTCTTGTAGATGGCGATGATTTAATGCTTCACTGCATGCAGGCCACAAAAAAACAGCGGAAACGCATAGAAGGGCATTTTCCCGGCGCTTCAGATAAAACGCTTACAAAAATGAAGCTGTTCGGAGCGGATTGTGATCATGAAGCCATGACAGGTGATGAAGTGATGAGAAGGCTGGAACTGGGCTATTATGTATCACTTCGAAATTCGTCCATTCGCCCTGATTTAAGAAACATATTGAAGGAGCTTCATGAAAAGGGCTTCCGCTACTACGACCACTTTTTTTACACAACAGACGGCGCTACGCCTAATTTCTATAAAGGCGGCATGACAAACGAGCTCATCCGGATTGCGCTGGAAGAAGGGGTTCCGGCAATCGATGCGTACAATATGGCATCCTTTAACATCGCAAAGTATTACCAAATGGATGATTATTTAGGCGTTGTCGGGCCGGGAAGACTTGCATCACTGAATATCCTTGAGGACCCGTTGCAGCCGAATCCGGTAACCGTTCTGTCAAAAGGCAAAATTCTGCGTGAAGACGGCCGTGATATGAATGCGTTTCCACATACGAACTGGAACAAAGGCGGTCTTGTCCCGCTTGAGCTTTCATATGATATGACGATGGATGATTTGCAGTTTTCCATGCCGATGGGCGTAAAAATGCGGAATGCGGTGATTATGGAGCCGTATATGATTGAGATCGACAACTCGGTCGAACAGCTTTCATTTGACCATGATGAAAGTTATTTAACGATGCTTGACAGACATGGGAAATGGCGCGTTAATACGATGATAAAAGGATTTGCGTCAAGTGTGCAGGGGTTTGTGAGCTCCTTTACGACGACGGGGGATATTGTCGCGATTGGAAAAAACAAAGCGGATATGCTGCTTGCTTTTTCCCGCATGAAAGAAATTGGCGGGGGAATTGTGCTTGCGGAAAACGGAAAAATCCTTCACGAAATTCCTCTTTCACTGTGCGGATGCGCTTCTTCGGAATCGTATGACATCGTGCTGGAAAAGGAACAGAAGCTGAGAGATCTTTTGACTGAAAGAGGCTATGAGTATTGTGATCCGGTTTATACGCTGCTCTTTTTGCAAAGCACGCACCTCCCGTATATACGCATTACGCCAAGGGGAATCTTCGACGTGATGAAAAAAACTGTACTCTTTCCATCGATAATGCGTTAAAATATAAAAGAGCGGGGAGCCGACATATGAAAAAATGGATGACAGTTTGCGTGCTGTGTTTCGCGTTTTTCCTGCTAGTATCCTGCCAGCAGAAGGACGCTGTCCCTGATCACACAAAGAAGCTGAAAGCTCCTTTGACGGGACTGGAGACTGAGCAGAAGGTGACTGAACGCAGGCCTGTTGCTGTTGTGGTGAACAATCACCCGAAGGCGAGGCCGCAATCAGGACTGTCTAAAGCCGACATTGTCATAGAAGCGCTTGCCGAAGGCCAAATTACAAGGTTTCTGGCCATTTTTCAAAGCCAGATGCCTGAAACTGTCGGACCTGTGCGGAGTGCGCGGGAATATTTCGTCACTCTCAGCAACGGTTTTGACAGCATATTTGTCCATCACGGCTGGAGTCCCGGCGCCAAGGAGCAGCTGGAATCCGGAGCTGCCGATTATATGAACGGATTGGATTTTGACGGAAGCTTATTTTGGAGAGCTGATTTCAGCGAACCGCCCCACAATTCTTTCACGTCTTATCAGTACATAAAAAAGGCGGCGGAACAAAAGGGATATGAGCTGAAGCAGGAAACAGATCCAATGCTGTTTCAAACATCAGATGCAAAACCTGTAAATGAATCTTATAATGTTCGGGTAGATTATGGAACAAAAAACGTTACAAATCTTGTCGAATACAACTATGATAAAAAAACTGAAGCTTATACGAGAAGCTCTGATGGTGTCATGACGACAGACCGGGAAACCGGAAAGCCGGTTGCAATGCAAAATATTTTCATTGTTGAAGCCAGCCATCATATTATTGACCAAGATGGAAGGCGTGACATCGACATAGAATCAGGGGGTAAAGGTCTGCTGTTTCAGCACGGAAACGTCATTGAAGCAGACTGGAAAAATGTAAACGGAAGAATTGTGCCGGTGAAAGACGGCAAATGGCTGCCGTTTGTGCCAGGAAAGACATGGATAAATATCGTGCCTGATCTCGATGCGGCTTCCATTAGTAAAGGAGAAGGTGTGTAACGATGCAAATCGATAAATTACGCGGCAAAGAACTGGACCAGTTATTTAACTCGATCTTATCGCTGAAAGACCTGGAGGAATGTTATCGGTTCTTCGATGATCTTTGCACAATTAACGAAATTCAATCGCTGGCTCAGCGCCTTGAAGTGGCGCGTATGCTTCGCGAAGGAAACACGTATCATAAAATTGAAACAGAAACAGGCGCTTCTACAGCGACCATTTCCCGAGTGAAACGATGCTTAAATTATGGAAATGACGCATATGAAATGGCGCTTGACCGTGTGAAGGAGAATGAAACAGAGTCTTCTTCCAAATAAAAAACCGCCCTGCCGTCTGGCAAGGGGCGGTTTTTTTATGAAACAATTTTCTCAATCAGATTGTCAATGTCAACTGTGCTGCCATCCTCTTTTCGGTAGACAACATGCTCCTTGGAAAAGTGAACCGGCGAATCGATCCCGGCTGCTGCGGCCAGATTAAACAGCCCCTCACGCAGCGAAATGACGTAGTTGCAGACGCGGTGCTGTTTTTCCTCAACGCTCAGCGCTTTTTGCAGCTTTGGATCTGTTGTCGCAACGCCTGCCGGGCATGTGTTGGTGTGGCATACGAGGGCGCGGATGCATCCGACTGAAAACATCATGCCGCGTGCAATGTTGACAAAATCAGCGCCCAGAGCTAAAGCGACCGCGATTTTGTCAGGGGTCAGCAGCTTTCCGGAAGCAAAAAGTTTCATACGGTCACGCAAGCCGTATTGTCTGAGCAGCGTATCAACGATAGGGAGCGCCGTCATAATCGGGAGGCCGACTGTGTCGGCAAGCTCATAGAAGGAAGCGCCGGTACCGCCTTCACTACCGTCTATCGTAATAAAATCAGGATGTTTTCCGCTTTTCTGCATATAAGAAAAAAGCTCATGCAAGTCATCAGGCTGGCCTGCAACAATTTTAATGCCGACCGGCTTTTGACCGACGTCTCGCAGCTTTTCAATAAAATCCAGCATTTCAGGCGCGCTTGAAAATTCATGAAAGCGGTTTGGGCTGTCGATTGACTTTCCGGGTTCGACATTCCGGATGTCTGCCACCTCTTCTGATACTTTAGCGCCATCCACATGTCCGCCGCGGGTTTTGGCTCCTTGTGCGAGCTTCAGCTCAAACGCTTTAATTTGATCTAGCCGGCTTTTCTTTTTAAATTCCTCCCACGAAAATTCCCCTTTTCTATTGCGAACGCCAAATAGACCGGGGCCGATTTGGCAGATGATATCAGCACCTCCCTTTAAGTGATACTCAGACAATCCGCCTTCACCGGTATTCATCCAAGTGCCGCCCGCCTGGTGCAGCCCTTTTGACAGCGCCGTAATGGCGCGCTCTCCAAGTGAACCGTAGCTCATGGCGGATTGACCGACTAATCCCTTCACATAAAAAGGCTTTTCGCATGTACTCCCGCCGATGACTTGAACATCATCCGGATGGAGAAAATACGGATCAGCCTTGGTACGTTCGGCATGTTCGCTGCGTCTGAACAGATTGTCCGAATCGATTTTATAGATGTGGGTTTCGATTTTCGGAGACTGGCCCACACGCAATTCTTCTTTTTGCTTTGGGAAAAGGGCGTTTCGGATATAATAGCCCGGTTGATCAAAATCTCTTACCGATCCGAATCCCATCATTCTGCTTTTGTATTTTCCTGATATGACTGTTTGCTCAAATTCTTTTCGTGAAAAAGGCTGTTCCTCATTGTCATTGCTGAATAAATACTGCCGCAGCTCCGGTCCGATTTTTTCAAAAATATAGCGAAACCTTCCGATGACAGGATAATTGCGGAGGATTGAATGCTCCTTCTGTTTTTCGTCCTTTATGTAAATCCAGACAAACAATGCGATGGGGATAACGATGATCCCGATGATAAATGCAATAAGTGCAATAATGATGTATTCCATCTGTCAGCCTCCCTTTTTATGTAACCATTTCCACTGTTGGAGCGTTTCCAAACAATAGAAAATATTACTGTCTGTTTCTATAAAAAGAGAGGGGAAATAGAATCAAAACACCTTTTTCAGTGAATAACGAGAATGACGGTTTTTTCCGTTTTTCCGCGCTATGTGAATTTGTTATAATGTTTAAATGGTAAGAAACGAATGGAGGAACGGATGACGTGTACGATGTAACGGAGTGGAAGCATGTCTTTAAACTCGATCCAAATAAAGATTTGCCTGATGAACAGCTGGAGATTCTTTGTGAGTCAGGGACTGATGCGGTCATTATCGGGGGAAGCGACGGTGTGACGGAGGATAATGTCCTGCGGATGCTGTCTCAGGTGAGACGGTTTTTGGTGCCGTGTGTCCTTGAGGTGTCAGCGATTGAAGCGATTGTCCCTGGCTTTGACTTATATTTTATTCCGAGTGTATTAAACAGCAAAAATCCGGATTGGATAGTCGGCATGCATCAGAAAGCCATGAAGGAATATGGAGAACTGATGTCGATGGAAGAAATCGTGGCGGAAGGCTACTGTATCGTAAATCCTGATTGCAAAGCCGCGGCTTTAACGGAGGCGGACACCAATCTGAATCATGACGATATCATCGCCTATGCGCGCGTGTCTGAGCTGCTGCGGCTTCCGGTTTTTTATCTGGAATACAGCGGCGCTCTTGGGGACATAGAAGCCGTGAAGAAAACGAAGGCTGTATTGGAAACGTCCACCCTGTTTTACGGAGGCGGCATCAAAGACGCGGAGACGGCATTACAGTATGCCGAGCACGCGGATGTCATTGTGGTGGGCAACGCTGTGTATGAGAATTTTGATGAAGCGCTGAAGACAGTAGCAGCTGTCAAAGGCGAGTAGCGAAATGTACGGATTTGGTTTATGATAGAACATATGTTTGTATAGGCGGGTGACGAATTTTGAATTACATTAGCAATCAATTATTAAGCGGATTAAACCCCGTTCAGCAGGAAGCTGTCAAAACAACGGACGGGCCTTTGCTGCTGATGGCGGGAGCGGGAAGCGGAAAGACGCGTGTCCTGACGCACAGAATCGCTTACTTAATGGCGGAAAAGCATGTGGCGCCGTGGAACATTCTGGCGATCACATTTACAAATAAAGCGGCCAGAGAAATGAAAGAACGTGTGGAGAGCATTCTCGGGCCCGGAGCGGATGATATCTGGATTTCCACGTTCCACAGCATGTGTGTGCGGATTTTGCGCCGAGATATCGACCGCATCGGGATCAACCGCAATTTCTCAATCCTTGATACGGCTGACCAGCTTTCAGTCATCAAGGGAATTTTGAAGGAACGCAACCTCGATCCGAAAAAATTTGATCCGAGGAGCATCCTCGGCACGATCAGCAGTGCGAAAAATGAATTAACCGAACCTGAGGAATTTTCTAAGGTTGCCGGCGGTTACTATGATCAGGTCGTTAGCGATGTATACACTGATTATCAGAAAAAACTGCTGAAAAACCAGTCGCTTGATTTCGACGACTTAATTATGACGACCATTAAACTATTTGACCGTATTCCGGAAGTGCTTGAGTTTTATCAGCGCAAATTTCAATACATCCACGTCGATGAGTATCAGGATACGAACAGAGCGCAATACATGCTCGTGAAGCAGCTGGCGGAGCGCTTCCAGAACCTTTGCGTTGTCGGTGACTCCGACCAGTCCATCTACAGATGGCGCGGGGCGGACATTGCCAACATCCTTTCCTTTGAAAAGGATTATCCGAATGCCAGCGTCATTTTGCTTGAACAAAACTACCGTTCAACAAAACGGATTTTGCGCGCGGCCAACGAAGTGATCCAAAACAACACAAACCGAAAGCCGAAAAATCTATGGACGGAAAACGATGAAGGCATTAAAATTTCCTATTACCGCGGAGACAATGAATTCGGTGAAGGACAATTTGTTGCCGGGAAAATTTATGAGCTTCATCACTCCGGCAAACGGAAGCTGTCGGATATCGCCATCTTGTACCGGACAAACGCCCAGTCCCGTGTGATTGAGGAAACGCTTCTCAAAGCGGGCCTGAACTATAACATTGTCGGCGGCACAAAGTTCTATGACAGAAAAGAAATCAAAGACATCCTCGCGTACCTGCGGCTCGTATCCAATCCGGATGATGACATCAGCTTCACGCGTATTGTCAATGTGCCGAAGCGCGGAGTCGGCGCCACATCGCTTGAAAAAATCGCTTCATATGCAGCGATGAACGGCTTGTCACTATTCCAAGCGATTCAGCAGGTTGATTTCATTGGCGTCAGCGCCAAGGCAGCAAACGCGCTCGACAGCTTCAGACAGATGATTGAGAACCTGACAAACATGCAGGACTATTTATCAATTACCGAGCTGACCGAAGAAATTCTCGATAAAACTGAATACAGAGAAATGCTGAAGGCTGAAAAATCAATTGAAGCCCAAAGCCGTTTAGAAAACATCGACGAGTTCCTGTCTGTAACGAAAAACTTTGAACAGAAAAGCGAAGACAAAACACTCGTTGCGTTCCTGACAGATTTGGCACTGATCGCTGATATCGACCAGCTCGACCAGAAAGAGGAAGAATCCGGCGGCACGGATGCGATCACGCTGATGACGCTGCACGCCGCAAAAGGACTGGAATTCCCGGTTGTTTTCCTTATGGGACTTGAGGAAGGCGTCTTCCCGCACAGCCGTTCACTGATGGAAGAAGCAGAGATGGAAGAAGAACGCCGTCTCGCTTACGTGGGCATTACAAGAGCGGAGCAGGAGCTTTATCTGACCAACGCAAAAATGCGCACGTTGTTTGGCAGAACAAATATGAACCCGGAATCACGCTTTATCGGTGAAATTCCTGATGATTTATTGGAAAACCTAAATGAGAAAAAAGAAACGAGACCGCCGTCTGCGAGAAAAATGCAGCCGAGACGCGGCCCTGTTTCCCGTCCGGTGTCCTACGCAAGCAAAACAGGCGGCGATACCCTAAACTGGGCTGTCGGAGATAAAGCCGGGCATAAAAAATGGGGCACAGGAACCGTTGTCAGCGTGAAAGGCGAAGGAGAAGGGACCGAACTCGATATTGCCTTCCCGAGCCCGATCGGTGTGAAACGCTTATTAGCGGCATTCGCGCCAATTGAAAAGCAGTAATTGAAGAGGAAAGGAAGAAGCAGATGGACAAAGAAACAGCGAAGCAGCGGGCAGAAGAACTGCGCCGCACCATCAACAAGTATAGCTATGAATATTACACCCTAGATGAACCGAGCGTCCCGGATGCCGAATACGACAGATTGATGCAGGAGCTGATTGCGATTGAGGAGGAGCATCCAGACCTCAGAACGCCTGATTCTCCTACGCAGCGTGTCGGCGGTGCTGTGCTTGAAGCGTTTCAAAAAGTCACTCACGGCACGCCGATGCTCAGTCTGGGCAACGCGTTTAATGCTGACGATCTCCGCGACTTTGACCGCCGTGTGCGCCAGGCCGTGGGTGATGATGTGGCGTATAATGTGGAGCTGAAGATAGACGGTCTTGCTGTTTCTCTCCGTTATGAAGACGGCTATTTTGTCAGAGGCGCGACAAGAGGCGACGGGACAACGGGAGAGGATATTACGGAAAATCTGAAGACGATCCGCACTATTCCGCTCAAAATGAAACGCAGCCTTTCGATTGAAGTGCGCGGCGAGGCGTATATGCCGAAGCGTTCGTTTGAAGCGCTCAATGAAGAACGGATCAAAAACGGGGAAGAACCGTTCGCAAATCCGCGCAATGCCGCTGCGGGATCACTCAGACAGCTCGACCCTAAAATTGCGGCGAAACGAAATCTCGATATCTTCGTCTACAGTATAGCGGAGCTTGACGAAATGGGTGTGGAGACACAAAGCCAAGGACTTGATTTTCTCGACGACATCGGCTTTAAAACGAACCAGGAACGGAAAAAATGCGGCAGCATAGAAGAAGTCATTGCGCTGATCGATGAGCTTCAGGCGAAACGCGCCGATCTCCCGTATGAAATTGACGGTATCGTCATCAAAGTGGATTCCCTTGATCAGCAGGAGGAGCTTGGTTTTACGGCGAAAAGCCCGCGCTGGGCCATCGCGTACAAGTTTCCAGCAGAAGAAGTCGTGACAAAGCTTCTCGATATCGAATTAAATGTCGGAAGAACGGGTGTGATTACCCCGACCGCGATTCTTGAGCCTGTAAAAGTAGCCGGTACAACGGTCTCAAGAGCATCCCTTCATAACGAAGATTTAATTAGAGAGAAGGATATCCGGATTTTGGATAAGGTAGTCATCAAAAAAGCCGGCGATATCATTCCTGAAGTCGTGAACGTTCTCGTTGAACAGCGGACAGGGGAAGAAAAGGAATTCAGCATGCCGACAGAATGCCCTGAATGCGGCAGTGAACTCGTCCGCATTGAAGGAGAAGTGGCGCTTCGCTGCATCAATCCTGAATGCCCTGCACAAATCAGAGAAGGGCTGATTCATTTTGTCTCCCGCAATGCCATGAACATTGACGGGCTTGGCGAACGAGTCATCACACAGCTGTTTCAGGAGAATCTCGTCCGAAATGTGGCAGATCTGTATAAGCTGACGAAGGAACAGGTGATTCAGCTCGAACGCATGGGCGAAAAATCAACTGAAAACCTGATCAGCTCTATACAGAAATCGAAGGAAAATTCATTAGAACGCCTGTTATTCGGCCTCGGCATCCGCTTTATCGGCTCGAAGGCTGCAAAGACGCTCGCCATGCACTTTGAAAGCCTGGATAATCTGAAAAAAGCCACCATAGAGGAACTTCTCGCAATAGATGAAATCGGTGAAAAAATGGCTGACGCAGTCATCACCTATTTCCATAAAGAAGAAATGCTCGAGCTTTTGGCAGAGCTTGAGGAGCTGGGCGTAAACACACTTTATAAAGGTCCGAAAAAAGTAAAAGCAGAGGACAGCGATTCCTATTTTGCAGGCAAAACCATCGTTCTGACAGGAAAGCTGGAAGAGCTGTCAAGAAACGAAGCGAAAGCGCAAATTGAAGCGCTCGGCGGAAAGATGACTGGAAGCGTCAGCAAAAACACAGACTTGGTCATCGCCGGAGAAGCGGCGGGAAGCAAGCTGACAAAAGCGCAAGAGCTGAATATTGAAGTGTGGAATGAAGAACAGTTAATGGGAGAGCTAAAGAAATAAGAGGAGTGTTTTCTATTGAAAAAGACGTTGGTAATGGCGGCAACGGCGGCAGTGTTAATGCTGTCTGCCTGTTCGTCAGGTTTTGGGGGGAAGAAGGAGGAAGAGATTACGCAAAAAACGGCGAAATCGTCAGAAAAAGCGATTATCCCGAAATACAATATCTCTGACTCCTATTACAAAATGGTGCTTCCGTTTAAGGCGGGGAAAGCACGCGGCCTGACAACGGAACAGCTGAATACAAGACTTGATATTGATGAGTTTGAAACGGGGCTGATGCGCCTTGCCCAGGACTCTTTCTCGACAGACGATTATCTGTTCCAAGAAGGACAATACTTAGATGAAGATACAGTATTAAGCTGGCTGGCTCGGAAAAAAACAGGCTCTGATCTGAAAAAAGCCCAAAAAGAAGATAAAAACTTTAAAAACGAGGGTCTGAACCCAGCACTCCCTAGCTCCGGTTCAACTGAAGAGAAAAACGAAAGCAGTCCGGTTTATTTAGCTTCGATGCTGGAACATGATTACTTAGTCAGAAAAGACAAGAATTCCATCCAGCTTGGCGGCGTTATGATCGGCTTGGCGTTAAATTCAGTGTATTACTACCGTGAAAAAACAGGCGACCCTCAAAAAGAAGTGGAGATTGACAACAGCACACTCCGTAAACAGGGAGAAAAAATCGCGCAGGAGGTCATTAACCGCCTTCGCAAAAAAGACAACCTGAAAAATGTGCCGATTACGATTGCGCTTTACAAACAGGCGTCCAAAACATCAATCGTTCCCGGCAATTTTATCGCCAAAACAGAAGTCAAAGCAGGCTCCTCTGATATTTCAAACTGGGACGATGTAAATGAAAAATACGTCTTTTATCCGGCCGATACGAGCACTGCAGAGAAATATCCTGATGATACTGAAGTTTTTAAACGGTTCAAAAACTCAATTGACAACTACTTCCCGAACTACACAGGTGTTGTCGGAACGGCCCTGTATGAAAACGATGAAATGAAGAAAATGAAAATTGAAATTCCGATGCAATTCTACGGAAAGAGTGAAGTTGTCGCGTTTACCCAGTTCTTAACGGGTGAAGTCATGGACTACTACTCAAAGAGTTCACTAGATCTCGAAGTGGATATTACATCCTCAGACGGACAGGAAGCGGTCATTCTCCGCGATGCTGGCGATAAAGAGCCGACTGTTCATATTTATGACTAAAATAAGTTAACCCCTTGCGCCGCAGCGGCGCTGGGGTTATTTGCGTTTATATTGAATGTGGGGATCGTTGGATAGAGTGCGCGTTTATGTTATGATGTTCTAAAAATAGAAAAGGATTGAAAATATGAAAAATAAATCCTTTTATTTCATATGGGCGGGGCAGTCGATTGCCAATTTAGGAGATTCTCTATATGTGCTGGTGCTGACCCTGTTTACCTATCAAGTCACAGATTCGGCTTTTTTGGCATCGCTTGTGGCCATGATGCAATTTGTCGGCCAATCATTAAGCGCAGTATTTATACCTGTTTTTATCAATAAATACAGGCTCAAGCAGATTTTGATCTTTTTACAGCTGACGCAAACCATACTTTTATCTTTGCTGCTCCTCATATTTATTATAGATTTTAAATCTATTGTAATCTTTTTCTTGATCGTATTTTTCATGTCGCTGTTAGATGGAGGAACCATCCCGGTCAGAAATTCTATGATTCCCCGTTTTGTTCCAAAACCCATGCTATTGAAAGCAAACAGTCTTGTGCTGACCTCTGATCAGATCGTGCTCTTGCTCGGTTGGCTGCTCGGCGGTATTTTGATCAAATGGCTCGGGCCCCAATTGCTATTAATGCTGACTTTTGTGCTTTATGGCACTTCAACAGTGTCTTTATTTTTTGTCAAGGATGCGGGTAAAGGAGATGACGAACAGGAAGAAAACGAATCTTTTATTGATAAAATTTCAGCTGGCTGGAAAGCGATTTATCAAATGCCTGTTATCAGAATGCTGACTGTTCTTGAGCTTTTATCCATGTTCGGCAGAAGCATTTGGACGGGGGCTATCATTCTTGTATATGTCGATGAAGTGCTTCATAAAAACGAAACATGGTGGGGATTTATTAATGCCAGCTATTTCGCGGGTACCATTACAGGCGGTTTAATCGTATGGAAATTTTCGAAAAGCATCAACGGAAAGCTGTTCTCAATGATTTTATGGACATCACTTGCTATCGGCGCTTCTACATTATGTCTTGCGCTAAACAAGTATGCGCTGGCATCCCTGCTTCTTGTCTTTATTCTGGGACCCTCATTTCAGCTCAGGGGGATTGCGATCAGAACTTATGTGCAGGAGAACATAAACGAAATACTGCTGCCGAAAATCCTGTCTGCTCAGCATACAATCAGCACATTTGTATACGGTGCTTCAATCTTGATTATGAGCAGTCTAACTGATTGGCTTGGTGTGCAATATGTCTTTTTCTTGAATTTTATCATTTTTACTGTTTCAGCTCTTCTATCATTAAAACTAAAAAATGAACAAATATAGACAATATATTATAAATATTCACATAAATATTTTGTGTGTTTAAATGGTTTTTAATCAAATACTCTTGAAATTTTGGACGGTCACTTCTATTTGTTTCCTCTTTGTTCCACAAGAAAGAAGCTTTAATATGGAAGACTTATTAAAGATCGATACATTTTTGCTCAGCTGCGGCGCATTAGGCAAAGGCATTGAACATAAAGTACTGTCAGGGCCGGCTTCATATGCACGGGAAAAGCTGCTTGCGACGCTATCCTTGGAGTTTAAGGATTCAGGCAGAAATCGGGCCTTTTCTGAATTTTTGGCTGCGCATCGTTTTGAAGAAGAAGTGGATCGGGTTTATCACATCTCTGTGATGATGTAGAGGATCGAAGCGGTAATATCGAATGGGCATCTTCTCGGCAGCCTGCGCCGGATGTAACGGAAAAAACGGCTGCAAGTGATGTATTGCCGCAAGCTTTCATTGAAAACACAAATGCTCATTGGGAAGTGATGCATACTAAGCAATCCCTGCATTCTCCATATTTAGTGACCTTAGATACAAACCGGCCGGAGCATTTCGAGCTTTATTAGTGAAGGAACATGTAGGAGCCGAAGCAGAAGAAAGCGGGCCGCAGCAAAAAATACTTGCGGGTATTTCTCCACTTGGATCATGTAGGAATTGACAGCGATTTCTTTGATTGAGGAGGAAATTCGCTGCTCGCTGTCAAAATGGAAGTAGAGATGGAAAAGAAAGGCTGGTATGTTGATGATTTGAATCTTGCGAAAAAACACACGATAAGAGAATTATCTAAATATATGAAGAGGGAGAATCAGCATGCATAAAGATATTAAAGCAATATTCGATGAAGAAAAAGTTCTGGCAGCAGCTGCCGTTATATATGGATTTACAAGAGAGCAGGCGCAATTCTTAGCAGATGCGGAAAACTATGTGTATGAGTTTGCCCAAGACAACGAATCTTATATTTTAAAGATTACACACACGATTCGCAGGTCGCCTAATTACATTATGGGGGAAATGGAGTGGCTCCATCACCTTGCTGAAGGAGGACTTTCAGTAGCCAAACCGATCCCGTCGCTAAATGGAAAAGATGTTGAGGAAGTGCCAGATGGAAATGGCGGAGCGTTTTTACTCAGAGTATATGAAAAAGCGCCGGGGCGCAAAGTGGACGAATCCGACTGGAATGAAACCCTATTTTTTGAGCTTGGCAGATACACAGGGAAAATGCACAGCTTGACAAAAAGCTACAAGCTCAACAATCCTGCTTTTAAAAGACAGGAGTGGGATGAAGAAGAGCAGCTGATGCTTAGAAAATACGTGCCGGAAGACCAGACTCAGGTGTTTCAGCAAGCGGATGAGCTAATGAATGAACTGCGTCAATTACCAAAAAGCAGGGACAGCTACGGCTTGGTTCATGCAGACCTCCACCATGGCAATTTTAACTGGGACCAAGGGAAAATCACAACATTTGATTTTGATGACATCGGCTACAATTGGTTTGTCAATGATATCAGCATTCTCCTCTATAATGTGCTGTGGTACCCGGTCGTTCCATATGAAAATAAAGCCGCGTTTACAGAGGAATTTATGACGCACTTTATGAACGGATACAGAGAAGAAAATGATCTTGATGCTTCGTGGCTGAAAAGAATACCTGATTTTCTCCGCCTGCGTCACATGCTGATATACGGGCTGCTGCATCAAATGTTTGATCTTAACTCAATAGGCGCAGAAGAAAAAGAAATGCTGGCCGGTTTCAGAAGGGATATAGAAAACCGCACGCCGATCACAGAATTTGATTTTTCTAAGCTCGTCTAGAACGAAAAAAGCCAATGGGATATAATGCCCCATTGGCTTTTATAATGTATCGCACTTTACGCCGACGACACCTTCAATGTCTTTTATATCATAGTAGACATCGGTCGTGTATCTGTTTTTATGGACACGGACTTTGACTTCCATGATCGGAAATTCTTTTTCGTGAAGGTCATCGATTCGGACGGAGTGTGTCTTAATGTTTCTTCTTTTCATTTCTTTTAAGATCTCTGTCATTTTGTCTTTATCAGAAAGTGACATTCTGATGCGGATGTCTTTTTCCTGCAGACGGTCTGGACCGATTTTTCTGACCGCCCACGGCAGAAATTCAACGCTGATCAGGATGAACAGAAGGCTGGCAAAGGCTTCTTTATAAAATCCCGCTCCGGTAGCAAGCCCGAGCCCTGCCGCACCCCAAATCATAGCCGATGTGGTTAAGCCGGAAATGACGTCGTTGCTTTTCCGCAAAATGACACCTGCGCCGATAAACCCGACGCCGGAGATGATTTGCGCAGGCAGACGCAGCGGGTCCATCATGATGCGGTAGTAT
Source organism: Bacillus sp. AF23 (assembly GCF_020861455.1). Taxonomy (NCBI): domain Bacteria; kingdom Bacillati; phylum Bacillota; class Bacilli; order Caryophanales; family Bacillaceae; genus Bacillus; species Bacillus sp. AF23. The sequence goes on along the minus strand of NZ_JAJHVY010000022.1, from coordinate 32,019 downwards.
TTAGGGAAATGATATGCCGCGTTAATACTGACGATCGTCAGCATGCATGAGCTGACGGCGATAACGATACAGGTTTTTAACCCGAGCGGCTTATTCTTCAGCTCGCGCTCCAGCCCGATGACCATGCCAATCAAAGTGGCAATGCCTAATTTTAATAAAATGTCAGGATCAATATACCAGCTCAACAGCAACTTCCCCCTTATCTATGGTGTTTTTAAATAAATATGATTTTCTCACAGTATTTATCGCAAAACAAGGGCACAAAAGCCACCAAGCAGCGCTTGATGGCTTTTTGATTATTTTTTGCGTTTTAACAGTTTTTCCATGACACCGAATAATCGGTAAGAGGCTTTTGCAGGCCGCTTTGTGATCATGCTGACGATAATGCCGGCAATCATACTGAGGATAAACCCAGGGATGATTTCGTACACGCCGGTGGATTTTGCCAGGCCGGTTGTAATCCAGATCAACACGGTCGCAGCCCCGACAATCATCGCAGCAAGCGCGCCCCATTCGTTCATCCGCTTCCAATACAGGCTGAGCAGAATCGCAGGCCCGAAAGCTGAACCGAAGCCGGCCCACGCGTATCCGACCAAATCAAGAATGGTGCTGCTCGGGTTCAAGGATAAGAGAACCGCAATAACGGCAATCACTAAGACGGACAGACGCCCGACCATTACTAGTTCTTTATCGGAAGCTTTTCGTCTGAAAAACGTCCGGTATAAATCCTCTGTTACAGCACTTGCTGTTACCAAGAGCTGTGATGAGATGGAACTCATGATGGCAGCCAAAATAGCTGACAATAAGAAGCCAGTGATTAAAGGGTGGAACAAGATTTTAGAGAAGATAATGAATATCATCTCCGGATCCTTTACAGCAACTCCGAATTTATGGGCATAAGCAACACCGATTAAACCGGTCAGCACAGAACCGAAAACTGAAATAACCATCCAGCTCATGCCGATTCGGCGTGCGGGCTTTAAATCTTTAATGTTTTTAATGGCCATAAATCGGACGATAATATGAGGCTGGCCGTAGTAGCCCAAGCCCCAGGCTAAATAGGAAATAATGCTAATGACGCTCGCGCCTTTAAAGATATCCAATAGATTTGGGTTAACAGCGCTGATTTCATGGAAAGCAGGAGCAACGCCGCCCACATGGGTAAAAGCAACGATCGGCACAAGCACTAGTGCTGCAAACATGATCGCACCCTGTACAAAGTCAGTCAGACTGACAGCAAGGAAACCGCCAAACAGTGTGTACAATACGACAACCGCGGTAGTCAGAAACAAGCCCAGTTTGTAATCCGCGCCAAAAGCAGATTCAAACAGCCGTCCGCCAGATACCATACCGGAAGAGGTATACAATGTGAAAAAGATCATGATAACCAAAGCAGATACGATTTTCAGCAGTGATGAAGAATGCTGGAATCGTTTATCAAAGAAATCAGGAATCGTAATCGCGTCATCCGCCGCTTCCGTATAAGCACGCAGCCTTGGAGCCAGCAGCAAGTAGTTAGAGTACGCCCCGATTGTAAGACCTAAAGCAAGCCATAAGGTTGACAGCCCTGTTGCGAACATCGCCCCGGGAACACCCATCAGCATCCATCCGCTCATATCCGCCGCTCCGGCAGACAAAGCAGTAACAAACGGCCCGAGCCCTCTTCCCCCAAGCATGTAATCGTTGATATCAGTTGTTTTCTTAAATGCATACCAGCCGATTAACAGCATGGCAATAAAGTAAATTCCTAAAGAAATAATAATTTCAATACTCACGCTTTACCCTCTCTTCAATTCTAATAATTTTGCATCACCTCTCAAATTGATGGTGCCAGTTAAGCAGTCTGGCGCAAGTGCGACACAAAAGACATTCTTTTGCAGGTGCACTTGGTAACTTAACCTAACAAAGTATTCCCACCCATTCAAGCGATGAAACATAGACGGTCAGCGGGAAATACCGGGGCAAACCTAGAAGGGAATAAAGATTAAAGCGCTTTCAAAAATAATTAAAGTAAAAATTTTCAGAAAAATATTTCGTTTCTCCTTCGCCTCTTTTTAGTATAAAATATATAGGGTATTGTCTCGAAAACACAGGCCCGCCCCAAGGCGTTTTGTTGCTTTAGAGGGCTTGTTTTTGATATGATCAGTATTATATGACTTAACGGAGAAATATGTGGAGGTGGATCATATGTCACGAATTTCAATAGAAGAAGTAAAGCACGTTGCGCATCTTGCGAGACTTGCGATTACTGAAGAAGAAGCAAAAATGTTCACTGAACAGCTTGACAGCATCATTTCATTTGCCGAGGAGCTGAATGAAGTCAACACAGACCATGTTGAGCCTACAACTCACGTGCTGAAAATGAAAAATGTCATGAGAGAAGATGAAGCGGGTAAAGGTCTTCCGGTTGAGGATGTCATGAAAAATGCGCCTGACCACAAAGACGGCTATATTCGTGTGCCATCAATTCTGGACTAAAGGAGGGACACAAGAATGTCATTATTTGATCACAAAATCACAGAATTAAAACAGCTCATACATAAAAAAGAGATTAAGATTTCTGAGCTGGTCGATGAATCTTATAAACGCATTCAAGCGGTAGATGATAAGGTACAAGCCTTTTTGGCATTAGATGAAGAAAAAGCGCGCGCGTATGCGAAGGAGCTCGATGAGGCGGTTGACAGCCGTTCTGAGCATGGTCTTCTCTTTGGTATGCCGATCGGCGTAAAAGATAATATCGTAACAAAAGGGCTGCGCACGACTTGCTCCAGCAAAATTCTCGAAAACTTTGACCCGATCTACGACGCAACTGTCGTTCAGCGCCTTCAAGATGCTGAAGCGGTCACAATCGGAAAACTGAACATGGACGAATTCGCCATGGGGTCATCAACAGAAAACTCAGCTTACAAGCTGACGAAAAACCCTTGGAACTTAGATACGGTTCCCGGCGGTTCAAGCGGCGGATCTGCGGCTGCAGTTGCCGCGGGAGAAGTTCCGTTTTCTCTTGGCTCTGATACAGGCGGCTCCATCCGCCAGCCTGCCTCTTTCTGCGGCGTTGTCGGATTAAAGCCCACTTACGGACGCGTGTCCCGTTATGGATTGGTCGCATTTGCGTCTTCATTAGACCAAATCGGGCCGATTACACGTACGGTTGAGGACAACGCATTCTTGCTGCAAGCCATTTCAGGCGTTGATAAAATGGACTCTACAAGCGCAAATGTAGACGTTCCGGATTTTCTTTCTTCATTAACTGGCGATATCAAAGGATTGAAAATCGCGGTTCCGAAAGAATATCTTGGCGAAGGCGTCGGCAAAGAAGCGAGAGAATCTGTTCTTGCAGCGCTCAAAGTTCTAGAAGGCCTTGGCGCTACATGGGAAGAAGTATCTCTTCCGCACAGTAAATACGCGCTTGCGACGTATTACCTGCTGTCTTCTTCTGAAGCGTCTGCCAACCTTGCACGTTTTGACGGCATCCGCTACGGATACCGCACGGACAATGCGGAAAACCTGATCGACCTTTACAAGCAAACGCGTGCTGAAGGCTTCGGAAATGAAGTGAAACGCCGTATCATGCTTGGGACATTCGCTTTAAGCTCAGGTTACTATGATGCGTACTACAAAAAGGCGCAAAAAGTGCGTACGTTGATTAAGAAAGACTTCGAAGACGTATTTGAGAAATATGATGTCATTGTTGGACCAACTACACCTACACCTGCGTTTAAAATCGGTGAAAACACGAAAGACCCGCTCACAATGTACGCAAACGATATCTTAACGATTCCGGTCAACCTTGCCGGCGTTCCGGGAATCAGCGTGCCATGCGGATTTGCTGACGGACTTCCGCTCGGCCTGCAAATCATCGGAAAACACTTTGACGAGAGCACTGTATACCGCGTCGCTCATGCATTCGAACAAGCGACAGACCATCATAAAGCAAAACCTGAACTGTAAGGGGTGAAATGAATTGAACTTTGAAACGGTAATAGGACTTGAAGTCCACGTTGAATTAAAAACAAATTCAAAAATTTTCTCAAGCTCTCCGACGCCATTCGGCGCGGAGGCGAATACACAGACAAGCGTCATCGACCTCGGGTATCCGGGTGTCCTGCCTGTACTAAACAAAGAAGCCGTGGAATTCGCAATGAAAGCGGCAATGGCGCTGAACTGTGAAATCGCAACGGATACAAAGTTTGACCGCAAAAACTATTTCTATCCGGACAACCCGAAAGCGTATCAGATTTCTCAATTTGATAAGCCGATCGGCGAAAACGGCTGGATCGAGATTGAAGTCGGCGGAAAAACGAAACGTATCGGCATCACACGTCTTCACCTTGAAGAAGATGCCGGAAAACTGACGCATACAGGCGACGGCTATTCTCTTGTTGACTTCAACCGCCAGGGAACGCCGCTTGTCGAGATCGTATCTGAGCCGGATATCCGCACGCCGGAAGAAGCATATGCGTATCTTGAAAAGCTGAAGTCCATCATCCAATATACAGGCGTGTCTGACTGTAAAATGGAAGAAGGTTCACTTCGCTGTGACGCCAATATCTCTCTTCGTCCGATCGGCCAAGAGGAATTCGGCACAAAAACGGAATTGAAAAACTTGAACTCCTTTGCGTTTGTTCAAAAAGGCCTTGAGCATGAAGAAAAACGCCAGGAGCAGGTTCTTCTGTCCGGCGGTGTGATCCAGCAGGAAACTCGCCGTTACGATGAAGCAACGAAGAAAACCATTCTTATGCGTGTCAAAGAGGGTTCTGACGATTATCGTTATTTCCCTGAGCCTGACCTTGTCGAGCTTTACATTGACGATGAATGGAAGCAGCGCGTAAAAGCAAGCATTCCTGAGCTTCCGGATGAACGCCGCAAGCGTTATATCGATGAGCTTGGCTTGCCTGCATATGATGCGATGGTTCTGACCCTGACAAAAGAAATGGCAGACTTCTTCGAAGAAACAGTTCAAAAAGGCGCTGAAGCAAAACAAGCATCAAACTGGCTCATGGGTGAAGTGTCAGCTTATCTGAACGCTGAGCAAAAAGAGCTTTCTGATGTTGCGCTGACACCGGAAGGCCTTGCCGGCATGATTCAATTGATTGAAAAAGGAACAATTTCTTCTAAAATCGCGAAGAAAGTGTTCAAGGAATTAATTGAAAAAGGCGGCGACGCTGAGAAGATTGTGAAAGAAAAAGGCCTTGTGCAGATTTCTGATGAAGGCGTGCTTCTGAAGCTTGTCACAGAGGCGCTTGACAACAATCCTCAGTCAATTGAAGACTTTAAAAACGGGAAAGACCGCGCGATCGGCTTCCTTGTCGGACAAATTATGAAAGCGTCCAAAGGACAAGCCAACCCGCCGATGGTTAACAAAATCCTGCTTGAAGAAATCAAAAAACGCTAATGAAAAAGCAGCTCTCCTCATTGCAGAGGGAGCTGCTTTTTTATGATCAAATAGTAATAAAGATAGAGATCAAAGCGCGAAGCTTTTCAACTTCTTCGAAATCACTTCCGGTCAAATTTGACAGCAGGCCTTTAATAATCGGCTTGCGCGGCTTTTCCTGTGACAGCTCTTCCTCGATCACATCGAGCGAAACGATGATGTCCTCAGGCAATGCGCTGTTTTCTTTCACTTTTTGAATGTCTTGAAGGATCTGGCCTTTATCCGCCGGCACCAGGCTGTAAATGTCTTTTGGCATGAGTGGATTCAGGCTGGAACGGCTTAGCCCCTGTACAAGATCATCCAGTCTCTCCATGATAAATTCAGATATGTTGTCTGCATCAATTTTGATTTCTTCATTAAATACCATCACATTCATATAGGAGTGCACAATGCCTCTTGCCATGATGGAGAGGTCTGAGAGGTAGTTCTCAGTTTCCTTGCCATAAGTCGCAAGCAAAGCGTTCCGATACAGTTTATCTGTCTCGGCTGTGACTTTGTAAAAGTATTGCTTTACTTCTTGGTTTTCCGGAATGATATTTTCAGTAAGCAACAGAACAATAAAATCCTTATGATCGCGAAAATCCTCAAACTGGGCGCTGATTTGTTTTTTCAGCACATCTTTAGGCGGCTGTCCGGCGAGATCCTCTTCTATTTGTTTCATTTTTTTCATAGACATGCCGATGTAATATTCACAGGCAGACAATAGCAGCGCTTCTTTTGATTTGAAATGCAGATAAAAAGCGCCTTTTGAGATGCCGCATTCACTGGCGATTTCCTGGATGGTCGTCGAAGCGTATCCTTTTTTCGCAAATAAACGAATGCTTGTTTTTATGATTCTCTCTTTTTTCTCATTCATGACGTGCTTCCCCTTAATCCTTGAAAAATTTAGAAAAATTTTCTGGTATATGAGTTGACGATGTTGCGTTATACCGTTTAGTATTATATAGAATGACCAGTCAGTCAATAAAAACACAATGGAGGATATGATGAATCACGTTATTAATTTCGTTCTGAAAAACAAATTCGCCGTATGGCTGATGACGATTATTGTAACGGCAGCCGGCTTGTACGCGGGTATGAATATGAAGCAAGAATCCATTCCTGATGTAAACATGCCTTACCTGACAATCAGCACGACATATCCGGGAGCGACGCCTAGCCAAGTCGCTGATGAAGTAACGAAACCGGTTGAACAAGCGGTGCAGAACTTGGACGGCGTGAGCGTAGTTACGTCCACGTCCTATGAAAACGCATCGTCGGTCATGATTGAATATGATTATGAGAAAGATATGGACAAAGCGAAAACAGAAGCGGCTGAAGCATTAGAAAACGTCAGCCTGCCTGATGACGCGAAAGATCCTGAAATTTCCCGCTACAGCATGAATTCCTTCCCGATTCTGACGCTCAGCGTATCCAGCGATAAAGATAATCTTCAAGAGCTGACGAAAAAAGTGGAAGATAGCCTCGTACCGAAGCTTGAAGGAACAGAAGGAGTAGCTTCTGTCCAAGTATCAGGCCAGCAGGTTGAAGAGGTTGAATTCTCTTTCAAAGAAGACAAATTGAAGGAATACAACCTTGATGAAGATACAGTCAAACAAGTGATTCAAGGTTCAGATGTGACAACACCGCTTGGATTGTACACATTCGGCAAAGAAGAGAAATCAGTCGTCGTCAGCGGCGATATTGAAACTATTAAAGATTTGAAGAATATGAGAATTCCGACGGCATCTGCTTCTAGTGCAGGCAGCAGCGCCGCAGCAGCACAAAGCGCACAAGCGACTCAAAGCGCGCAGGCGGCAGCACAGGCACAGCAAAGTGTTAGCACAGACGTGCCGACGGTCAAGCTATCTGACATTGCAACGATTAAAGATGTCAAAAAGGCTGAATCAATTTCCCGCACAAATGGAAAAGACAGCATCGGCATCAACATCATCAAAGCAAACGATGCCAACACGGTAGAGGTTGCCGACAGTGTCAAAGATGAGCTGAAGCAATACAAAGAAGACCATAAAGGCTTCGAATACAGCGCAACCCTTGACATGGCAGAACCAATTACAGAATCAGTTGACACGATGTTAAGCAAAGCCATTTTCGGCGCTATCTTTGCGATTGTGATTATTCTCTTATTCTTAAGAGATATTAAATCAACATTAATTTCGATCGTTTCCATTCCGTTATCATTGCTGATCGCACTGCTTGTGCTGCAGCAGCTTGATATTACATTAAATATCATGACGCTCGGTGCGATGACCGTTGCCATCGGACGGGTTGTCGATGACTCCATCGTTGTTATCGAAAACATTTACCGCCGCATGAGACTGAAAGATGAGCCGCTGCGCGGAAAAGCCTTGGTCCGTGAAGCAACGAAGGAAATGTTTAAACCGATTATGTCATCCACTATCGTGACAATCGCGGTATTCCTGCCGCTCGCATTGGTAGGCGGACAAATTGGTGAATTGTTTATTCCTTTCGCCTTAACGATTGTATTTGCGCTTGCCGCATCCCTGTTGATTTCGATCACGCTCGTGCCAATGCTCGCGCACAGCCTGTTCAAAAAATCATTAACGGGAGCGCCGATCAAAGCGAAAGAACATAAACCTAGCAGACTGGCAGGCTTCTATAAAAAAGTTCTGAACTGGGCGCTGAGCCACAAGTGGATCACGTCTATCATCGCCGTTTTGATGCTGCTTGGAAGCTTGTTCCTCGTACCGTTAATTGGTGCCAGCTACCTTCCGTCAGCAGAAGAAAAAACGATGCAGATCACATACAGCCCTGAACCGGGTGAAACGAAAAAAGAAGCGGAAGATGAAGCTGAAAAAGCAGAAAAAATCCTGCTTGACCGCAAGCATGTCGATACGGTTCAGTATTCATTAGGCTCTGGCAGCCCGCTTGCCGGAGGCGATTCAAACGGCGCATTGTTCTACATCAAATATGACAGCGACACGCCGGATTTTGATAAAGAAAAAGACAACGTGCTGAAGGAAATCCAAAAGCAATCTGACCGCGGAGAATGGAAGTCACAGGACTTCAGCTCTTCAGGCAATAACAATGAATTGACATACTATGTGTATGGCGATTCAGAAAATGACATTAAAGACACTGTCAAAGACATTGAGAAGGTCATGAAGGATGAAAAGGATCTGAAGAACGTAAACTCAGGCCTTTCCAGCACATATGATGAGTATACATTTGTCGCTGACCAAGAAAAGCTGAGCAAACTCGGTTTAACAGCTTCTCAAATTTCTAAGGCCTTAATGTCAGAGACAGCACAGGACCCGCTCACAACCGTGAAAAAAGACGGCAAAGAGCTTGATGTGAACATTAAAACCGAAAAAGACGAGTATAAAAGTGTCAAAGATTTAGAGAACAAAAAGATCACATCAGCAACTGGCAAAGAAGTCAAAATTGGTGATGTGGCAAAAGTAAAAGAAGGCACAACATCTGATACGGTGTCTAAACGTGATGGAAAAGTGTATGCTGATGTCACTGGTGAGGTTGCATCAGATAACGTGACAGCTGTATCAGTTGATGTACAGAAGAAAATTGATAAGCTTGACATGCCTGACAACGTAACAATCGATACAGGCGGTGTATCCGCAGATATCGCGGATTCCTTTACGAAGCTTGGATTAGCGATGCTTGCAGCGATTGCGATCGTCTACCTTGTGCTTGTGATTACATTCGGCGGAGCATTAGCGCCATTTGCGATTCTGTTCTCACTGCCGTTTACAATCATCGGTGCCCTGGTCGGACTTTACGTATCAGGTGAGACAATCAGTCTGAACGCGATGATCGGTATGCTGATGCTGATCGGTATCGTTGTTACAAACGCTATTGTCTTAATTGACCGCGTGATTCATAAGGAAGCGGAAGGACTGTCTACGAGAGAAGCGCTCTTAGAAGCCGGCTCCACACGACTCCGTCCGATCCTGATGACAGCCATCGCGACAATCGGCGCCTTGATTCCATTAGCTCTCGGCTTCGAAGGCGGAAGCCAGGTCATTTCAAAAGGACTCGGCGTAACGGTTATCGGCGGTTTAATCAGTTCGACGCTTCTGACGCTCTTGATCGTGCCAATCGTATACGAAGTATTGGCCAAGTTCCGCAAGAAAAAACCGGGAACGGAAGAAGAGTAAAAAAACAAAAAGCCTCAGCTATGCTGGGGCTTTTCTGTGTTTCCTTCTGTAAGATTATGTACATTTTGTTGCGATTTTTTTAACTCATAGTATAATTAAAGGTTGTTAGTGTAAAAATGGATCGGATACTCTTAAGTAGGATGATGAGATAATGAAACGTGCACGCATAATATACAATCCGACTTCGGGACGGGAGGTCTTTAAAAAGCATCTTGCCCAGGTCCTGCAAAAATTTGAACAAGCCGGCTATGAAACCTCCACCCATGCCACAACATGTGCGGGAGACGCAACGCACGCTGCCAAGGAAGCGGCATTGCGTGAGTTTGACCTGATCATTGCGGCAGGCGGAGACGGAACGATCAACGAGGTCGTCAACGGGCTTGCTCCACTAGATAATCGTCCGACACTCGGTGTGATTCCAGTCGGCACAACGAACGACTTCGCCAGAGCGCTCGGCATTCCGCGAGAGGATATTTTAAAAGCGGCAGATACGGTCATTAACGGTGTTGCCCGCCCGATTGACATCGGACAGGTCAACGGCCAGTATTTTATCAATATCGCCGGCGGAGGCCGCCTGACGGAGCTGACGTACGACGTCCCAAGCAAACTCAAAACGATGCTCGGCCAGCTTGCTTATTATTTAAAGGGTATGGAAATGCTGCCTTCACTTCGTCCGACTGAAGTCGAGATTGAATATGACGGCAAGCTGTTTCAAGGTGAAATCATGCTGTTTTTGGTCACGCTGACAAATTCCGTCGGCGGGTTCGAAAAACTCGCGCCGGATTCCAGCCTGAATGACGGCATGTTTGATTTGATGATATTAAAGAAAGCAAACCTTGCTGAATTTATCAGAGTCGCATCGATGGCGCTCCGCGGCGAACACATCAACGATCAGCACATTATTTATACAAAAGCGAACCGCGTGAAAGTCAATGTATCAGAAAAGATGCAGCTGAACCTGGACGGCGAGTACGGCGGCATGCTGCCGGGCGAATTCGTGAATCTGTATCGCCACATTCACGTCGTCATGCCGAAGGAGAAAGCGGAACAGCTGGATGACTAAAAACTTGGCTTTAATAGGCCAAGTTTTTCTTTCGCTTAAAACAAGAGGTGAACATACATGAAAATGAAACCCCCAGTAGAAAAAAACGAATACTACGACGTGACATTTGAGGATTTGACGCACGAAGGAGCGGGCGTCGCAAAGGTGCAGGGCTTCCCGATCTTCGTGCCGAACGCTCTGCCGGAAGAAAAAGCCCAAATCAAAGTCACACGCGTCAAAAAAGGCTTTGCCTTCGGCCGCCTGATCGAACTGAAGGAAGAAAGCCCGCACAGGACCAACGCTCCATGTCCGATTTACAAGCAATGCGGCGGCTGCCAGCTTCAGCACATGACCTACGAAGGCCAGCTCTTGTTTAAACAAAAACAAGTCAAAGATGTCTTAGAACGGATCGGTAAGCTGGACCTATCCAATGTCACCGTGCACCCGACACTCGGCATGGAAGACCCATGGAACTACAGAAACAAGGCACAGGTGCCGGTAGGAGAACGGGAAGGCGGACTCGTCGCCGGATTCTATCAGCAAAGAAGCCATGACATCATCGACATGAGCGCCTGCCTGATCCAGCAATCCAAAAACGACGAAGCCGTTCAAGCCGTCAAAGACATTTGCGCAAACTACGGTGTCAAAGCCTACAACGAAGAACGCCACAAAGGCTGGCTCCGCCACATCATGGTCAGATACGGCGTCGTGACGGGTGAAATGATGATTGTCTTCATCACAAAAACAAATGACTTCCCGCACAAAGCGAAGATCATCGAAGACATCACAGCAGCGTTCCCGCACGTCAAATCCATCGTGCAAAACATCAACCCAAACAAAACAAACGTGATCTTCGGAAACGAAACAAACGTCATCTGGGGCGAAGAATACATCTACGACCTCATCGGAGACGTCAAATTTGCTATCTCCGCCAGATCGTTCTATCAGGTCAACCCGGAGCAGACAAAAGTGCTATACGACAAAGCGCTAGAGTATGCTGAGCTGAAAGGCGAAGAAACAGTGATTGACGCCTATTGTGGCATCGGCACGATTTCATTGTTTTTAGCAAAGCAGGCGAAAAAAGTGTACGGTGTAGAGATTGTGCCGGAAGCGATTGAGGATGCTAAACGAAACGCTGAATTAAACGGCATCACAAACGCAGAGTTTGCGGTCGGTGAAGCGGAAACCGTGATTCCAAAGTGGTATGAAGAAGGCATCACGGCCGATACACTAGTCGTCGACCCGCCAAGAAAAGGCTGCGACGAAGCCCTCCTGCGGACGATTGTGGAGATGAAACCGAAGCGGGTGGTGTATGTGTCCTGTAATCCTGGCACGCTGGCGAGAGATTTGCGGGTGCTTGAGGATGGCGGGTATGCGACGCGCGAAGTGCAGCCTGTGGATATGTTTCCGCATACGAATCATGTGGAGTGTGTGGCTGTGCTGGAACTTAAAGAAGGCAGCTAACCCTTTGGGGTGGCTGCCTTTTATGTGTCAGCAATAGATTAATGAACTGTATTTATGTGTAAATTACAGTATGATCTTTTCAACTAATGAGTAAAAATTTCACAGGGACTTTCTGAGGCCAGCATTTCTTTGAGTATTTCATATATTAATTTGCTTAATCACGACTTTTACATGAATTAAAATCTGAGTCATCTTATTTAGACAATCCCTGATCCTGTTGTCAAATTGTTATCGAAAAGACAATTTTAGAGTTCACATCACGTATTTCTGTTTTTTACAAAAGGTTTGTTCATTAGTGTACACAAAAAGTTAAGAGTTAAAAAACGTTTTAAGTCCTCCATTTACTTGTATAAATTCATTTCTCGAACAGTTGCCATATTAAAGATGAAATATTTCCATAATAGATATTCGTGAAAATGTGTTTCTTTGGCGTTGTTAATATTTTTATGTCTTTACATGATGGATTGTGCCGTACTAAAAATTTCTTTTGAAATTATGACTTCATGGTATGAAATCTTCTGCTTTAAATTCCCTTCTTTTGGTTGTTTTCCCACTTATGATACACAGAAGATCTCTGTAAAAATATAAAGTTGATTTGAATTAATTTGTTATAGAATTAACTATCTTATTAAAAATTAAAGTGAAATAAAGTTTATTGACCGTTAAGGAATTGTTATGCGAATAAGTCCTTAAGAATTGAATTGAAAAATGTTGTTCTAAGTAAACATTATCCAGTATTATAAAATAAAAAAATGTCTCCTTATGTTAATATTGTTTACAACTGACTCAGACAAAAACTTTATTAAATAAGGAAGAACAAAGAATTATATTAATAAAAGAACATATTTTAATAAGATTGAATGGTTACTAAAAGAATTCTTAAATAATATTCTTGAGAGGACAGGGCCTAAATTAGGAACAAGTGGGATTAGAAGAGTGAAGACAGAATGACTCACAGGGGTGAAGAACGATTGAACAAAATACTTATTATTGAAGATAATAAAGACATAAATTTGATGTTAGCGGAGTCTTTAGAAAATGATGGATTCTGGGTGAATTCAATTTTTGATGGAGCAGAAGGCATGCAGGAAGCAAAAGAAGGAGAGTATGATTTAATCTTGTTGGATATAATGCTTCCTTACAAAAGCGGAGATGGGATTCTAAAAGAAATCCGAAAAATTTCCGATGTTCCAGTCATTATTATTTCTTCAAAAAATATGGTTGAAACCAAAATTAATTTATTGAAATTAGGTGCTGATGATTATATTACGAAGCCCTTTGATTTGGGAGAAGTCGCGGCACGTGTAACGACAAACTTACGCCGTTCTCATAACGAAAATATAAAGAATAAAGTTTTAAAGTATAAGGATATGGAATTAGATGTTAGTAAAAAACGCGTTATATTAAGCGGAAAGGAATTGGACCTTACAGCGAAGGAGTATGGCATCATGGAATTACTAATGCAGAATCCTGGAAAAGTGTTTTCAAAGATCAACATTTATGAATCGATATGGGAAGAAGAATACCTTGGAGATGATAATGCAGTAAAAACGCATATGAGTAATTTGCGTAATAAGTTAAAAACCTCCAATCCACACGCAGATTATGTGGAAACAGTTTGGGGGTTGGGGTATCGATTGCACAAGGTGTAAGTTAAAATGATATTTTGCTTACCACTTATTTTACATTTCTTAACCTTTTCTTAACCTTTGGATATTATTCTTATGTAAAGAAAGGAAAGGTGATTGACATGACAGAATTCATTTTAAAAACAAATGAATTAACAAGGACATATAACAGCTTTAATGCATTAGATAATGTATCAATTACTTTGGAACCTGGAAAAATATATGGGTTAATTGGACGTAATGGAGCCGGAAAAAGTACATTAATGAGGGTCATAGCAGGGCTTAGTTACCCTACATCAGGAAGTATGGAACTTTTCGGAAAAAAAAGTGCGAAAGCCATCCAAGCTGAACGTAAAAGAATCGGTTCTATGATAGAATCTCCCAGTCTTATTATGAATATGACTGCTAAGGAAAATATGAAAGCACATCGGACTATGAGAGGGATTCCAAATACGGAAATAGAGGATGAACTTTTACAATTAGTTGGACTTAGTGATACAGGGAAAAAAAAGGTTAAAGACTTTTCCCTTGGAATGAAACAGAGATTGGGTATAGCCATTTCACTTATCAACAATCCTGAATTGTTAATTCTCGATGAACCCATTAATGGACTTGATCCGCTCGGAGTCAAAGAGGTGAGAAACTTACTGATAAAGTTATGTGAAGAGAGACACATAACTATCCTTATATCGAGTCATAATCTTCCTGAGTTATTTCAGGTGGCAACGGATTATATAATTATTCATGACGGAAAGATAAAACAGACCTTAACTCTTGATCAATTAGAGAATCGATGCAGGAAACATATACTCATAGAATGTGAAGAACCTGAAAAACTGTTGAGTATATTAGAAACAGAATTTAATACAACAAATTTTAAAGTCTTACCTAATAAGACGATAAAACTATATGATCATGTTGATGAAAAGAAAAAAGTGGCGCAAGCTCTTTTCAATCATGGAATTTTGACCACGAATTTTTCCATAGAAGGAGATACATTGGAAAACTACTTTATTTCTGTTATTGGGGGTGAAGAAGAATGATGAATCTCATTCAATCTGATTTATATAAATTAAGAAAATCAAAAGCGATCAAAATATTATTTTTAATTATGTGGATCGCTGCTACTGTAGTAGCTTTAGTGTCATATTTAGTTGCACAAGGAAAAATTGATCAGGAATTAAGCGGACCGCTTTCTGGACTGACGGATATCATGATGGTAGCAATTGTCGGACCATTTTTAGCAGGGGTCTATATATGCGGTGATTTTGATAATAAAACAATACATGATGCCATTTCTTCATGTGGAATCAGCCGGATAGTCGTGATCATAAGTAAAGCAATCGTATACTATTTACTAGTAATGTTAATGCTTGTGCCATATGCGGTTGTGACATTGATCGCATTTGCTACTGGGGCCGAGTTCGCTCATCCATTTGCTGCATCAGTTTTCCTTAGTATTTTAGCAAACGAAAATGGCTTGGATTTAACTCCCTTGGTTTTTGGAAAAATGCTTGTTATCATGATTGTTATGTTACTTGCCTATGCATCAGAAATGACTGTATGTGTGCTCCTATCCTTTTTATTCAGAAAGTCTTCATTAGTTATCTTTATCGGGTTTGGAGCAATATTAGTCTTACAAATACTTGGAGGTTTAGGAAGTAAATCTGACGTAGTGAATAATATTTTATCCTATACACCTTTTTCAATAGGCAGTTCAGTCTTGACAATGGATGCAGGTACAGATGTGATTTTGAAAGCTATAGGTGTCAGTTTGCTGTTTTGTGTGTGGTTTCTAAGTATTACGAATGGAATTTTTAGAAAATCAGAAGTTAAATAATTGGAAGGTTGGTTAAAAAGTGGAGATTGTAGTTGCTATTCTGACGATATTAATTATTTTATTAGTACTTTATATTGTTTTAATACAGCTGCAACTTCGCAACATCAATTACCAGCTTGAAAAACGTTTGACTGAACACACTCGTCAGCCTGTTAGTGTGGAACTGATTAATAAGGATCTGAATAAACTAACAGTTAATATTAATAGATACCTTAAGGCGGAGGAGAGTCTCCGCCTTAAGAGTATTCGTGAGGATAGAAAGTTTAGAGAATTAATTGTTAATATCTCGCATGATTTACGGACACCTCTAACTGCAATAAAAGGATACCAACAACTAGTCAAAAATGGAGAATTATCATATGAACAGCAGAAAAAACTTGAAATTGCTGTAAAGCATACAGATGAATTGGAAAACTTAATTCAGTATTTCTTTGAATATACCTATCTTACTAATTCGGAACCAGAGATCGATCTTGAAAGAACAAATCTTAACAATCTTGTGGCCGAATCTCTTGTAGCATTTATACCAATACTAGAAGAAAATAATTTGGCTGTTCAATTTAAAGAAACCTCACCCATATTTGTTCTGGCAGATAAGAAAATGGTTAAGAGAATCATTCAAAATCTTATTCGGAATTGTATTCAGCACTCAGAAGGAGATATTGAGGTTAGGTTACTATTATTGAAGGATAGAGTTATGATATCTTTTAAAAATCCGATTAAGGATGCTTATAAGATTGATGAAGAGCAGCTTTTCGATCGTTTCTATACAGGTGATAGGGCGAGAAATAAATCGACTGGATTAGGTCTGGCGATTGTAAAACTTCTTGCAGAACAAATGTGCGGAAGTACAGAGGCGATCGTAGAAAGCGAATCACTGGATATCAGAGTAAGTTTACCCCTATATAAAAATCAATGAAGGGTTGAATCGGTTAATCGTTGAAAGTATATATCATCTTCACTTTAGGCTAAACGTGATTTGTTAGAATGATAAAATGCAAGTAGGTGCAAGTGATGGAGTGGAAAACAATTAAGGTTAGATTTGAAGGTCCTGTTTGTTATATAAAGTTTAATCGCCCTAATGCAAAGAACGCCATTAATAATTTGCTGATTGAAGAATGTCATAGAGCCATTATCTTATGTGAGAAGAGAAGCAGTGTTGTTATTTTCGAAGGGTCGCCCGAAGCGTTTTGCTTTGGTGCGGATTTTAATGAATTTGAATTTAACTGTAATAATGAGAAACAAATAGCAACCCGCCCTGATTTGCTTTATGATTTGTGGTTCAAAATGGCGAGCGGACCATTTATCTCAATATCACATGTGCGCGGAGCTGTAAATGCTGGCGGAATAGGATTTGTTGCTGCCAGTGATATTGTAATCGCCGACGATACTGCGGTTTTTAGTTTATCGGAGTTACTGTTTGGGCTTTTCCCAGCAATGGTTTTGCCTTTTTTAATTCGTAAAATAGGCTATCAGAAAGCACATTATCTGACGCTTATGACAAAGCCGGTGAATGTAAAAGTGGCACATGACTGGGGAATGGTAGACGAATATCACAAAAATAGTGACAGCCTTTTAAAACGACAGCTTGCTCGTGTTATAAAACTGCCAAAGTCCGGAATTGAGCAATATAAGAACTATATGATGGAATTAAATGATTTTGTCATGAAGAGTAAGGATCAAGCTGTTGAAACAAACCGTACAATTTTTTCTGATGACCATAACTTGGAGAGAATCCGTCTTTTTGTGGAAGAGGGGATATTTCCATGGGAGGGGTGAACAATGGGTAATTTGACAGTTGAATTAATAGAGATAAGGCCAGGTGTTGCACTAGTAAAGATGCAAGACAGAGTAAATAAAAACACGTTTACAAGGGAGTTAGTGCTTGGGCTTGAAGAGGCTTTTAAAACAATAGAAGAAAACCCACATTTTAAAGTAGTGATTATTACTGGCTATGACAATTACTTTGCATCAGGCGGAACGAAGGAAGACCTAATAGCGATTCAGGAAGGCAAGGCCAATTTTGACGAATCACCTGGAGATAAGAATATATATAGTCTTTCGCTGGATTGCAGAATTCCGGTGATTGCGGCTATGCAGGGACATGCGATTGGGGGCGGTCTGGCTTTTGGA
The DNA here is from genome assembly GCF_020861455.1 of Bacillus sp. AF23. Lineage (NCBI taxonomy): Bacteria > Bacillati > Bacillota > Bacilli > Caryophanales > Bacillaceae > Bacillus > Bacillus sp. AF23. The sequence goes on along the minus strand of NZ_JAJHVY010000022.1, from coordinate 14,342 downwards.
ATGTTTGCTGATTTTATTATTTTATCAAGAGAAAGTGTATATACAGCTAACTTTATGAAGTATGGTTTTACCCCAGGTTTTGGCTCAACTTATATTTTTCCTATAAAATTAGGGCTAACTTTGGCGGAAGATTTTTTGATGAGTGCTCGTACTTTTCGTGGTTCTGAATTAGAAAAAAGAGGTGCGCCTTTTGAAGTATATCCAAGGAAAGAAGTGATAAAGCGTGCTTTAGAACTCGCAGAAATAATAGCTGAAAAACCAAGAATATCATTGGTTACATTAAAGGATCATCTTGTTGCAGAACATCGTAAAAAGATTCCTGAGATCATTAAACAAGAAGTGGCAATGCACGATTTAACATTTCACCAGCCGGAAGTTAAAGAAAATATTAAGAAATTGTATAATTGATCCTCTTTATATTTGTTTTTAGTCCTTCTAGATTAATTTATTAATGTAATAAGTCATTCGAAATTAATGTTTCACCCCCAGATGAATGTCTCCTCTGGGTTTTTTGTCGTTAGGGAATTATTGTGAAAAAAATGAATTTATAGTAATATCAACTTAAATGTTGAAAGTTTGAGAAAATTTAGCCATTAGTATTGTGGTAGGAGGAGATAAAACACTGTTATAGGAATTATATCTTCTAAGTTAAAGTCATATAAAAATAGTACGGTAGGTTTAGTGTGAGGATAAGTGTCATTTTTAGAGCTTTACTTTTTTAGAGTAAATCACTATTTTAGTCTTATAATATTAAAGCCTAAGTTTCTTCTCCCTTATTCCTTCTGGAAAAAAGGCTGTAAATGTGATAACTAGCTTTTGTGTTGATCTTATATTAAAGAATCATATTGTTGTGTAAAGTCTTTCTTTTTTAAATGAAAAATGCTCTTACTCTATTATTATGATTGATGTTGGAGTGAACAATAAATAGAAAGGAACGAATGTTAATATGACTGATAACGAAATTTTTGAGGTTCTCAAACAAAATATTTGTGAAATTGTTCCAGAAATCGAGAATGTGAAGATTACGATTGAGGATAGCCTACGAGACTTAGGTGCTAACTCGATTGACCGAGCCGAGATCATTATGAGTACATTAGAGTCTATTAAAGTCTCTATCCCGATGGTTGCATTTGGCGAAGCGAAAAATATTAATGAAATTATTCAAATTATAGCAGCAGGATTGAAGAAGACCATAGTGAATGGATAGATAATTAGGGCGGATATACTTATGTTTTTTTTTAGGAGTGTGGTAAATGGATACTCATAAAGTAGCAGTAACGGGTCAGGGGATTGTCTGCTCAATAGGTCATGATTGCGAAGAATTTAACAGCGCTTTAAAATTGGGTATTTCAGGAATTGGTAAGCTGGAAAATATGAATCTTGAAGGCCTTAAGGTAAATGTTGGAGCTGAAGTCAGAAATTTTTCGCTAAGTAGGTACTTATTAGATAAATCTTATCCTGTAGAACTGCTCAGTAGAGTTAAATCTATTATGAGACGAATGCCGCTAATAATGGAGACTGTTGTTGCTTCGGCTCTGGAAGCTTTTTATAGTGCTGGATTAAGCTGTGGAGTATCGACTTCAGATCGAATGTCAGTATTGGTAGCAGGAAGTAATTTTTCTCAAAATCTTCACTATAGGACTGCATCAAGATATAGCAGTTCATTAGAATATCTTAGTCCAAGCTATGCATTGCAATTTTTCGACACCAATTTTGTTGGAACTTTGAGTGAACTATTTGGGGTGCATGGTGAGGGTTTTACAGTAGGAGGAGCTTCTGCGAGTGGAAATGCTGCCTTGCTTCAAGCATACAGACTGATTAAATCAGGTTATGCGGATGTTTGTATAGTAGCAAGTCCAATGGCGGATTTTTCTCCAATTGAATTGCAGGGATTTTATAATCTGGGAGCAATGGGGGGAATTCGATTTAAAAAAGATCCCAAGTCAGCCTGCCGCCCTTTTGATAAAGATCATGAGGGATTTATTCTTGGACAGGGGAGCGGGAGCCTTATTCTTGAATCGATGGAATCCGCTAAGAGAAGAAAGGTCAGAGTTCTTGCTGAAATAATTGGCGGCTCAATCGTCCTCGATGGTAACCGCCTTTCGGATGCAAGAGTGGAAGGCGAGACATCTGCTATGTTAAAGGCACTTAAGGATGGGGATATTACTTTAGGTGATATTGATTACATTAATGCACATGGTACTTCTACGCCTTTAGGAGATGAAATCGAATTAAATGCAATTAAATCCATCTTTAAGGATGAGATAAACCGAATTTGGATTAATTCCACTAAGAGCTTGACGGGTCATTGCCTTTTTTCAGCGGGTATTGTCGAAGCTATTGCATGCATACAACAGTTGAATAATGGATTTATTCACCCAAATCTTAATCTTAATTGTCCAATTGATTCAAGTTTCCGGTTTGCTGGAAAACAATCGACTCAGGCCAATATACATACTGCAATGAGTAACTCATTTGCATTTGGTGGGATAAATACATCTATTATACTCAAAAGGCATGAAAGTTAAAGGTTAGTTGAATGGCTAACCCAAAGAGAGGGCTGTTCGAAAAAATTAAAGGATGGAAAGTGGGGATGCAAAATGAAACGTTTGCAATTATTTGAGTTTATGGATTTTGAATGGTTTCCTAAATTTTTAAGAGATCTTATTACAGATGTCCTTAACTCTATGCTAAAAAAAGGATCACCTTATGATGATATTATTCCGGTGATAAAAAAGGTAATGAAAAAGTCAGACACAAATCAGATTGTTGATCTATGCTCTGGCGGCGGCGGACCTTGGCTAGGAATGATTGATACCCTTCAAAAGGAAGATGAGTCTGTGAAACTAACCCTAACAGATAAATTCCCAAATAAAGAAGCAATTGAGAGAATTACAAAGGATTGTAATAATAAACTGGTATATATACCTGAATCAGTTGATGCAGCAGAAGTACCTGCCGATTTAAAAGGGATGAGAACTATATTCGGGGGATTCCATCATATGAATTCTTCTGATGCTAAGGCTATTTTCAAAAATGCTGCAGAGAAGCGTCAGGGAATTGTTGTTGGAGAATCAATGTTAATGCCTCCCGGGTTTGCATGGACTATACTTCCTATTTTAATTCTATTATCTCCATTATTCTTAATTTTTTATTGGATTCAGTTTGCTAAGGTTATTAGAGGGGACATTCAGACTATTTTTGCAAGATTGATTTTTACATACCTGATTCCGATTGCTCCGTTAGTAATGATGTTTGATGGTTTTGTATCAATTGTGCGAATTTATACAAAGAAGGATTTAGAAGAAATCGTTCATTCGATTGAGGCAGAGGGCTATACATGGGAAGTGAACATGGTGCAAACAAAAAAAAATCAACCGCCTATCGTATATGCTGCAGGTTACCCCAACCAAAATGAGTTACTCAAGGAAGAAGGAAATTAAATTATGGCAGATGCGATAAATAGTAAATTATTAAAACAGTCACTTTTTACTATTCAGAAACTGCGTAATCAACTGGATGATGCACAGAAATCGAGCAGTGAGCCTGTAGCGGTCGTTGGGATGGCTTGTAGATTCCCAGGGGGATGTAACTCTCCTGAGGAATACTGGGAATTACTAAAGACAGGGAATGAAACAATTATCGACATTCCTGAAGATAGATGGAGTGCAGATGATCATTATGATCCATCACCGGAGACTATTGGTCAAATGTATGTCAAGCAGGGAAGTTTCTTAAAGAGAGATGTGTCTGAATTCGATGCGAAGTTTTTTAAGATATCTTCGGCTGAAGCTAATTCAATGGATCCTCAGCATCGTCAGTTGTTGGAGGTTTGTTGGGAGTCATTAGAAAATGCAGGACAAAATCCAACTGAACTTAGAGGAAGTAAAACAGGGGTATTTATAGGGATTTCAGGAGCATGTGAGTATGCCATGCTTCCTCAGGATAAGTCAAAAGTAAATCAATATATTGGGACTGGTACTACTTCTAGTATCGCCTCAGGAAGAATATCTTATGTCTTTGGCCTGAATGGACCGTCTTTATCTATTGATACTGCGTGTTCTTCTTCGTTGGTTAGCACACATTTGGCTGTAGAATCCTTGCGGCGCGGAGAATGTAACATGGCATTATCTGGCGGTGTCAATTTAATGCTTTCACCGATTGTTATGTCAAATTTATGTATGATGGATGCGATTTCGAAAGATGGAAGATGTAAGCCATTTGATGCTAATGGAAGTGGATACGGGCGTGGTGAAGGTTGTGGAGTACTAGTGCTAAAGAGACTTTCAGATGCAGAAAGGGATGGCGATACCGTCTATGCGGTGATTCGCGGCGGTGCAGTAAACAATGATGGATCCAGTAGTGGTCTAACAGTTCCGAATGGGAAAGCACAAAAGATGGTTATAGAGTCAGCATTAGACGCATGCTCTTTAAAACCTGAACAGATTAGTTATCTTGAGGCTCATGGCACTGGGACTCCATTAGGTGATCCGATTGAAATTGGGGCAGTTACTGAGGTTTTTGGGAATAAAAATGGAGAACAAAGAGATAATCCCTTAGTCATTGGAGCGGTTAAAGGAAATATTGGGCACCTTGAGAGTGCAGCGGGTATTGCCAGTGTGATCAAAGTAGTTCTTAGTCTTCACCATAAAGAGATACCACGTGTTGTTAACTCTGATATTCCTAATCCGAGAATTAACCTTGAAAAAATTCCAGCAGTGCTTCCTCGTGAGCATATAAAATGGGAGGTATCCGGAGAAAAAGAAAGAATAGCCGGTATTAGCTCATTTGGATTTAGCGGAACAAATGCACATATGATTTTATCGGAAGCGCCATTAAGGGAACTTTCTTCAAAAAACAATTTTCAATCCTATACTTTATTTTTAAGCGCTAAGGATGAAAGAGCATTAATTGAGTTAATTTCTAGATACGACGAATACTTTGTGAAACACCCTGAAGTAAATATTGAAGATGTTTGTTATGTTACAAATGCATGTCGTTCGAGTTATATCCATCGTGCTGTATTTGTAGGAAATAGCATTAAGGATTTCCGAGAAGGATTTTTACAGGTTCTAAATGAAGCTGAAAAGAGAAATACCATTTATGTCGACAGTGATACTTATAGCAATAAATTGGCATTTCGAATGCCATTTAATGTATTGAAGAATAATAATGTTTATACAGCAAGAATTAATGAGCAGTTCCCACCTAAAATTGCCTTTGTTTTTAATGGCAATACGAATAAAACTCTAGAAAGTTCAGTTCACATTTACAATTTATTCCCGATATTCAAACATGAGTTTAATGAGTGCTTGAAGCACTTTGAACCATATTATGGAAATGGGCTTATCGATGCCTTTCTGCATAAAAAGTTTACAAAACAAAAACAGAGATATATGTATCTCTTTGCTGTTCAGTATGCCACGATGAAGCTTATGGAATCATTAGGGGTTAAACCGGAAATCACTTTTGGTGAAAGAACCGGCAACTATATAGCTGCTATAACGGCGGGAATTATGAGTGTTGAATCGGCAGTAAAGCACTTTGTAGAGGCTCAGAATATTATTAGTAAAGTAAACGGAGCAACTCATTACAGGATTTTTGCCGATAGAAAGAATGCAGAAGAGATATTAAATAGATTCATAGGCAAGGTCCATATTTCTGCAATATATTCGAAAAACGAATTTGTGCTATCTGGTCAGGCAGAGGATATTAATAGAGTAGTTTTAGATTTCCAAAGTAAGGGAATTAAAACAGTTGAAGAGGACGAGTCTGACTGGCCATCTGGACTTTACGAAAATTATGCAGATGATTATGGTCATACAATTGCGGATGAAGTTTATTTCAAGCCTAAATGTCGTTATATTTCAGAAAGTTCAGGAGAAACCATTCGTAACTCTCAAAGACTTACTACTGATTACTGGAAAAAGGAATTATTTTCACCGGTGCAATACGAGAAATCATTAGAGTTTCTTTATCAGCAAGGCTATCGTTACTTTGTGGAGATAGGTGATTCTAGTTGTCTGAAAGAGAGTAAAACGACAATGTACCAAAAGGATGATGTGGTACATATTCCATTAATCAGTGATGACCAGAATAGCTTATATAAAATGCTGCAGGGAATGGCAAAACTAATATGTCTAGGAGCGAATATCAATTGGCAAAGCTTTTATGAAGGGTATTCTTATTATAAGATTATTTTGCCAAACTATCCTTTTGCCAAAACAAAGTATTGGATTACTCAACCAGATGCTGGTTCCTTTAAAGAAACAGATTTAAAATTGAGCAATGCTTTAAAAGGAAGGAAAATCAGTCTACCTTACAGACATAAGCAATATGAATATACCCTCTCTTATAAGAATTTACCGGAACTTATTGATAACTCGGGAGTAGTACATGTGGGTTACTATTTAGAAATGCTTGCAGATACGATTGGAAACCTTTATGGCATTGTAAAATTCAGTTTGAATAAAATGGAATTTATAAGTCCGATTATGGTATTTGAGGGTGAGATGAAAGATATCTTACTAGTGTTAGAAGATGATGATGGAATAATTAAGTTCCAGTTCTACAGTAAAAATCATGAGCAAATCAACTGGAATCTTCATGTTCAAGGAAATATGACATTAAAAGAAAATTCTCTTGCAGCATATGAGTCATTGTCAGTGGAATCTATTATTTCTGTATCAGACATGCATGATTCTGGAGAAGACTTTTATAAGCTACTGGAAGAACGGGGATTCCATTTTGGACCGTCTGTACGCTGGGTTGATGAGATATGGTATAAAGAAGGGGAAGCTTTAATCAGTATTAAACAAAATACCAACTCCCGAGATGACTATGCATTATATTTACATCCGGGCGTTATTGACAGTTGTGCACAAGTATTCAATTTTATCCCAACAAGTATCTCGTCAGAAAGTAAAAAATTTATGATTTCAAATCTTGGAGAATCAATTTTCAAATCGATCAATTACAAAGGAAAGCTGTTTGCGCAAATTAGGATTTCAGAATATAACGACAAAAGTATGCAAATCAAGGGAGATATAAAAATCCTTGGCGAAGATGGTAAAACCATTATTATGATTGATAATGTCATTATGAAGGAATTCGATGAAGAATACTTGGGAGCAATGAAGGAGCTTTTGGAATCAACCTCTGCATCTCAAAATGAAGAAGACAAAAACTTCTTAGTGAAATACTCAAAGGCAGATCATAAGGAAAAGGTTGAACTTTTAATAGAATATGTACGCGGTATCCTCGCTTCAATTGTGGAAATGGAGCCTGAGGAATTAGATGTTAATGAGCAGCTGGATAATTTCGGGTTAGACTCCATGATGGGATTACGTTTCCATGGTAAGCTTTCACAGCTTCTTGGAGCAGAGTTTTCATTTGTTGAAGTAATTCAATCGACAACTATAACATCGATGGCTTTAGAACTGACTAAATTTCTTCCTGGAGGAGAATCATTTGCCGAGCAGCGTAAAATAAAAGGACCTCAAGCTGAGGAAGGTATAGAAAAATGGATCTATGATTATAAGCCAAACAGTGAGGCAAAAGTTCGTTTATTCTGTTTTCCATATGGATTTGGAAGTGCAGATATGTACAGGGAATGGAAAGAAAAGCTTGGTCCTGAAGTTGATGTTTGTCCAATTAAACTCCCAGGACTTGATTTTGAAAGAATGAAAGAAGAAACTCCGACGGATATCGATGAATTCATGGATACCCTTATAGATGCGCTTTCAGATGTTATTTATGACATACCTTGTATGACATTCGGTCATAGCTGGGGATCTTTATTCGCATACAGACTGGGAAACAAACTTTCTAAGACACCTGGTGTAAATTATGTGAAATTATTTGTATCTGGGTATACTGCACCCATTTTACCGAATACAAGTCTTATGCAAATTCTTGAAGAATTAAAATTGCTAGGTATCAATCATATTCCTGATTTTGAAGAAATAAAGGCAACATCATCTATTGACATGGTAAGCAGAGCCTTTTTATTAGGTTGGGGCGTAGAAGACGAGGTTACAGACGGCATGTTGGAAGGAACAAAATTAACACTGCCATTGATCATTTCTGCGTATCGAATTATTGAAAGATTCCAATATAATCATTTGGAGGAATTTAACGTCCCTATTGTCGGTTTCCACGGAATTGATGACCAAAGGGTTTTATTTGAGGATATGAATGCTTGGGACGATATTACAACAAACTCATTTACACTTTATACAATGGCAGGCGACCATGTATTTATTGATAAGAGTCAATCAGAAGAAAGAATTCTTGAGCTTTTAAATAAAGAAATTTATGAGTCTATATACAAAAAATAGATTGATGGACTTAGTATGTAAAAAAATTAACTAACCGGAGCAAACAAGCCAGGATTTTTGAACCTTTGAAATTCTGGCAGTTTAATCCGTTAACTCCATAGTTCTTCGTTTAAGGATGAAAGCAGGAAGGTTTTGTATTTTGTCAGCCGGATAATTTTTTAAAGAAAAGAGGTAAATTATGATTAGTTCACCAATTGAAGTTAAAAGCATAAAAAAGTCCTTGCAAGGACGTGAAATTTTAAAAGGGATAAGCTTCAATGTTGAAAAAGGAGATATTTTTGGTTTCATTGGGCCAAACGGTGCAGGAAAAACGACAACAATAAGAATTTTACTCGGGTTATACGCAGCGGATGAGGGCAGTGCTTCAATTATGGGATATGATGTTTCTAACGATGAATCAAGAAAAAAAGTTGGCTTTGTCATTGACGGAGATGGATTATACGATAACATGACAGCTGAAGCGAATTTAGGATACTACTTGAAAATATATGAAAAACCTGTAGATAAAACGCAAATAAAAAAAGTATTAGATTTGGTGGGGCTGGCTAATAGGGCACAAGATAAAGTTGGAACATTTTCAAAAGGAATGAGACAAAGACTTGCCTTGGCAAGAGCCCTTGTTTATAAACCGGAAGTCCTTATTCTTGATGAGCCAACATCCGGAATTGACCCTTCTGCCCAATTGGATATTAGACAAATTTTACTTGATCTTGTTCATAAAGAGAATAAGACGGTTTTGTTGAGTTCGCATAATATGGATGAAGTGCAAAAAATTTGCAACCGAGTTGCTTTGCTTAACAATGGTGAAATTAAGCTTTATGGACGTTTGGATGAATTGTGCAGACAGGTAGGTAAGAACATCATTACCGTGCATGCCAATACCCTGATTGATGATCGTACAAAAAACAAACTTAAGAGTATGAAGGAATTTGGACTATCTAAAATAAATGAAAAAGATCTTATTTTTACACCTTCAGGAAACATAAAAGTTCCTGATATTATTAATATGCTTGCAAAAGAGGGAGTTGAAGTAGAGAGAGTATCTAAAAACGATGCTTCATTAGAAGATGTGTATAACAAAATTGTAAGGAGCGATGTAAACCAATGAGAAGAATAATGGCAATTATCAATGCCAGTTTGAAGAGTATCTTTCAATTTAAGTCATTGATAATGGTTTATCTAGGAATCGCACTTATATGTACGGCTGTTATTGGTATAGTTGGGGCTAAGCTCATCATTGAACCTGCATCAGGCAGAATTGATGAAAATACGCTTGTCCATTACATCGGTATTCTTGGGTATTGCGCCGCTATTGTTTTAACAGGGATTAATTATTGTGTTTTATTTTCAGTTCCTTTAACACGTGAAAAGGTTAATAAAAATATAGAATCTCTTTTAGCTACAATATCCAGTATTAAGGAGATTTGGATTGCGAAAAGTATTGCTCTTTTCTTGCCTGGGTTTTTATTGGGAACGATTATTCCATTATTTTTAACTTTGATTTTTAGTTCAATTTATTTATCCTCAAGTTTTGTTGTGTTTTCAAATGTTTGGATTGTTCTATGCACATATTTTGCAGTACAGGTTATCTATTTATGTCTAAGCTTATTAATCCATTTTGTCGGACTTATTGGAAATACTGAGGCTGGCAATGTGATAGCGACCATATTTTTACCGGTATTTGCAGGTTTGGTTATTAATCTTTTGGCACGTCATATTTTAGACATAAATTCTTCTGTATTTTTCATTTCGAATATCGGTCTCGCAGTAATTCTTTTTATTGTATGTATAATGTTCCGTTATAAATTTAGAAAGGAGAAAATTATTTTATCATGTCAAAAATAAAATTTAATCGAATACAAGTGGTTTTTAAGAGAGACTATGATGAATATATCAGTTGGAAATCTTATAAGATTCTTTTGCTTATGTTCCTCGTCCTTACAGCAGTAGCAGTTGTTTCCATTAATTGGTTATTGCCTGAACAAGCCCTAATTTCTTCAGATGTTAGCGGAACGATTTCTTGTACTATTATTTCCAATATCCTTTTTATGCTGGCACTGATTCCACTCGTGATAAGCATACCGTTTTTTACAAGCGGTACATTTACTAAAGAAAAAGCAAACGGAATCATCTCATCCCTTTTATCCACTCAGCTGAAGCCGATTGAAATATGGATTGGCAAAAGTTTTGCTGTTTTTTTGCCGAATTTTCTTGTTTCAATTCTATCGCCATTAGTTGTTTTGCTGGTCGCAAATAATGTAATGAGCATTTCGGTATCACTGCTGCTATCTATCTTTTTAATCACCCCCTTATTATTTTTAGGATTGACAGTACTAACGATTCAGTTGTCTATGATCTACTCTTCTGAAATGTCAATCGCACCTTCTTATCTAATCGCATTAATATTATTAGCGGGCGTACCTCTAGGGTCGATCACAAATTATCTAGATATCACATCTTGGAAATTCACATTCATTTATTTGATAATAACAGTCTTCATGTGGGGATTAGTTGGAGGGTTTTCATTTTTTCTATCAAAGGAACGTATCATTCTATCTAAATAGAAAATTCGTTTTGAAGGTGAAATGCAGACAGATGATTCTATTATATTCTATACGACTAAGTCCAGAGCATGGTGAAAATCGTTTGGTTCATTTTCACTTTTTTGGGCTTTTTTTACGGAGAAAAAATAGCCATTAATGGATATAAGTGATATAATAACCAGGAAATTATCCCTACATGTTTGTGAGAAGGGGAGCTTTTTATACATATTTCAATATGCATTATTAGAAGCTTAGGAATTTTTATTTTGGTAGTCCTTGTTGGAATGAATGTTAAATTCAGGATATAAGTCAGTAATAGGAACTTTATTTTTGGAATAGTTCATACCGTATAAACCACATTTCACCAAAGGGTTTTATAAGGATTTATGATGTAAATAAAGCTTTTTTGATGCAGTTAAAAGTTATACTCTATACCAATACTTCGTTTGACCGAATGTTATTCTCATATACTAGTATGTCTGAATCCTTCAAATTGACACTGCTCAACTATTTATTTAACAATCCCTGATACTCTATTTTGTTGATTCATCTCTTAATATATTTCTTTTTTTCTGAAGATTAGTATAAGTTTTACACTTTAATTTAAATTTAATTATAAGTTCATCCACTATTTTTATGGGGGGATATATATGAATAACCAAGACATGTCAAAGGGCAAAAGGAATTTGTCAACCACAACCCGCTATAACGCGAAGACATCAGATATGGCTATTGTAGGAATTGCATGTCGTTTTCCGGAAGCAGAGAATTATGAGGAGTACTGGGATAATCTTAAAAATGGACGTTTGAGTATTAAAGAAATTCCGAAAGATAGATGGAGTTGGAAAGAATTTCGAACTATTGGAGGGGAGTATAAAAGTAATAGTGTAAGTAAATGGGGAGGATTTATAGACAATGTTAATACTTTCGATGTGAGATTTTTTGGACTATCTAACAGAGAAGCAGATGCCATGGATCCTCAACAAAGAATGATGCTAGAACTCACATGGTCATGTTTTGAAGATGCAGGAATCCGCCCATCTAATGTATCAGGAGATAAAATCGGGGTTTTCCTCGGTGCATTTAATTTTGATTATAAAGAGCTAATTGAAAGAAGTCAGGAAAGGATTGTCCCGCATCATTCAACGGGCACTTCTTCGGCAATTATTCCTAATCGTATTTCCTATTATTATAATTTAAAAGGTCCAAGCCTTGAAATTGATAATGCATGTTCTGGATCTATCACTGCATTACATACAGCATGTCAATCAATTATGAACGGAGATTGTGAGATGGCTTTAGCTGGAGGAGTCAGCATATTACTTTCACCCTCTAGACAAATTGCATTTTCCCAAATGGGGATGTTATCTCCTTCGGGTTCGTGTAAGGCTTTTGACCAAGGTGCAGATGGGTATGTACGTGGTGAGGGTGCGGGCATAGTTTTAATAAAGCCCTTTCATAAAGCTCTTGCTGACGGAGATCCGATCCATGGAATTATCAAGGGATCCGCCATCAATCATGGGGGGAAAACATTCACATTGACGTATCCGAATCCTGATGCTCAGGCGGATGTCATCATTCAGGCTGTAAACAGAGCGAATGTTTCTTTTGATAGCATTAATTATATCGAGGCGCACGGAACAGGAACACCAAAAGGTGACCCGATAGAATTTGAAGGGCTTATGAGAGCTTCTCAAGTTCTTTTAAAAGAAAAGGACAAGACAAAAGCTCAATGCGGCTTAGGATCAGTTAAGACTAATATCGGACATTTGGAATCTGCAGCTGGAATTGCAGGCGTCATTAAAGTGCTGATGGCAATGAAATACGGTAAGCTGCCAGGGAATTTGGGTTATCATCAGATCAATCCGAAGATTTCCATTGATAATAGTCCTTTTTCCATTGTTGATCAATTGAAAGAGTGGGAGTCTTTAAAAGATGGAGAAGAGGTTATTCCGCGTAGAGCGGGAGTGAGTTCATTTGGATTTGGCGGAACGAATGGCCATGTAATTTTAGAAGAACATCGAGTGGTCAAGAAGACAAAAAAACGTTCAAAATCTCATTATTTTTTTGGTTTATCAGCGAAAACTGACGAATCCTTAAAACAAAAAGTAATGGATTTGAAAAATTGGCTTGAAAAAAATAGTGATCAGGTTGAAATTGCGGATGTAAGTGCTACTTTGCTTTTTGGACGAGAGCTTTTTCAAAAGAGAATCGCTGTCATCGCAGATGGTGTAACAGATTTGCGAGAAAAGCTTGCAGCAGTGCTGGAAAATCAAGAAAGAGATGAATGTATCAGAAGGAATATGCTTGGTAATGAAGATTGGAATTCCTTGTCAAAAAAAAATAGAAAAGCGGCAGAAGCTATAAAAGAAATAAAAAATCGTCACACAGTAAAATATAAAAAACAGCTCATTCATTTGGCGGAATTTTATGTGGCAGGATACGATTTTGAATGGGAAAAAGTTTTTTATACTGCAGGTCGGAGAATAAGTCTGCCTACATATCCTTTTGCTAGAGAAAGTTGCTGGATGCCTCCAGTAAAAGTTTTGGCAGAGGGGACTAATCATATTGAAAACTTCAAAGATATTGAATCGAAGCAGCAGCAAAGTAACATACACCCGCTGGTTCATGAAAATACATCTGATCTTAGTAGGCAGCGTTTCACTTCTGCATTAACTGGAAAAGAGGATTTCCTCTATTCCGTAAATGAAAGCTCTGTTTATCTGCCGGAGTCAGCTCATCTTGAGATGGCCAGGGTTGCGGCAGGAATGTCCGTGGATACTGCCGGTGCTTCAGTCGTGATCAAAGACGTCGAATGGCATACGCCGATTATGCCAGACGGAAATGCCAGTGTGAATATCGCCCTCTATCAAGGGGAAGAAGACGAGATCGAATGGGAGATCTATTCACAAACGGGGGAATTGGAAGAAGAGGCAGAGGTAAGCAGTGAAGGAAAAGCAGGTTTCCGCGAAGGAGCGTCAGCTTCAAAGACCGACCTTCGGGAATTGCGTGCCCGTTTCCCTCATATCGATCATAAACGCCGGACAACCAGCCGACATATTGAAGAGGTATGGACAGGCAACGGATCGCCTGAGGCACATCAATTTCTGATCAAGTTTAAAAAGCCGGATAAAGGCAGCGGAACGTATAAGGAACCCGAAGTATTGATCCCGGGAGTGCTGGAGGCCTGTCTTGAAGCCGTTCATGAAGACGCCTCAAACGGCGTTTCGCAGGCCAGGTTGTCCAGTGTAAAGGAAATGGAGATTCCAGCGGGGGCAGGTCATCCGGTTTGGGGACTTGTCAGCTTACAGCCTGCGGGGCAAAACAAGGTTGATATCACGCTTTATGATGAATCAGGAACACCATCTGGTGTGATTACCGGGCTTGCCTATGTATTCGAGACACCGAAGAAGGTGTCCGCAGACCAGTATGACATGATGACCTTTGAAGAGGCATGGCA
>NZ_JAJHVY010000011.1:0-109333 GCF_020861455.1 Bacillus sp. AF23 | reverse complement strand
GTTTTCAAACTTGAAGGTGTTTTTTATTTGTCTCATCTTATGGGGTCAGTCCCATTCCCGGCGCTTTTTTCATTGCTTCACACTCGTTTTAAATGGCAGATCCAGTTTTACAATATCCTCGTACGTTTCTCTTTTTACGACTAAATGAGCCTCTCCGTTTTCTACAAATACAACGGCAGGTCTTGGAATTCTATTATAATTATTGGCCATGCTGTAGCCATAAGCGCCTGTACAGAAAACAGCAAGCAGATCTCCTTCTTTTACTTCCGGCAGGTCAATATCCCAAATGAGCATATCTCCGCTTTCACAGCACTTGCCGGCAATCGATACCGTTTTATCGTGCACTTCACCGATACGGTTAGCTGTAACAGCTTCATATTTTGCCTGATAGAGAGCCGGACGGATATTGTCGTTCATTCCTCCGTCAACAGCTACATACTGCCGGACACCCGGCACTTCTTTTTGAGAGCCGACTGTATAAAGTGTTGTGCCTGCGTCTCCTACAAGCGAGCGGCCCGGTTCGATCCAAATTTCCGGTATGTCAAATCCATAGCGGGCTGCATTTGTTTTTACAGCTTCGATAATTTTTTCTACATATTCAGTGGCATGAAGCGGTTCATCTTCTTCCGTATAACGAATGCCAAAACCGCCTCCAAGGTTCAGCACCTTTGAAACAAATGAGTAAGCTTCTCTCCATTCGTCAAGCTTTTTGAAGATTTTTTCTGCCGCTAGCACGAAACCGGCTGTATCAAAAATTTGCGAACCGATATGGCAATGAACACCCAGCAGCTGAATGTGTTCTGATTGTAAAACCTGTTCAATCGCCTGTTCAGTTTGTCCGTTATGAAGGTCAAAACCAAACTTTGAATCTTCCTGTCCCGTTGTAATGTAGTCATGTGTATGCGCCTCTACTCCGGGGGTAATCCGCAGGAGAACATCAATTGAGTGCCCAGTTTCTTTGCACAGGTCTTCAAGAATCGAGATTTCATAGAAATTATCAACCACAATGCAGCCGATACGGTGTTCAAGCGCCATCCGCAGCTCTTCCCTGCTTTTGTTATTTCCGTGAAAGTGAATGCGCTCCGCTGGAAATCCTGCTGCAACAGCTGTGTAAAGTTCTCCTCCAGACACGACATCTAAGGAAAGCCCTTCTTCCTCGGCAAGCTGAATCATCGCAACAGAAGAGAATGCCTTGCTCGCATACGCGACCTGCGCTGTCAGCCCTGCAGTTATAAATGCCTGCTTAAAGCTTTTAGCACGCTCACGTATTAAAGCCACATCATATACGTAAAGAGGCGTGCCGTATGTTTCAGCTAAATAGAGAGCGTCCACACCTCCGATTTCCAAATGCCCATGTTGATTTTGTCTGCTAGTGCCGTGTAAGAACAATGTCATTCCCTCTTTCTCCGCTTATGGGTGAAAAGGACAGTTTTATGGACTGTCCTTTCATAATTAAGACATACATTATCATACTCTTCAGTCAGTTTCAATGCGATTATGAATTGGTAGGCTGTCTTAAGCGATTTCTTGGGTGAACAATGCTTGGTCTTACTTTCGCACCAGGTTTCGCCGTGCGAATCAGCACCTGCCATAGCGCCTTTCCGTTAAACGGAATGAGCGGCCATAAGTATGGGGTTTGAAGGGATTTTATGCTGGCCATGGCAATAATAAGCACCGTAAATCCTATAACGAGCCCTTTTACATGAAAGAGCGCTACTAATATCATAAGTGTAAGACGGGCCATTTTATTTGCCAGGCTTAATTCATAGCTTGGCGTCGTAAAGGTTCCAATAGCGGCAAGCGAGACATACAGTATGACCTCAGGAGAGAACAGCCCCACATCAATGGCAATTTGCCCGATTAGAACCGCGGCAATTAATCCCATTGCGGTAGATAAAGCGGTCGGTGTGTGAATAGCCGCCATTCTGAGAAACTCAATTCCTAAATCAGCTAAGAAAATCTGCAGAATGATCGGGATGTGCATATCTTTATTTAACCCGATAAATTTTAGATTCTCTGGCAGCAGTTCCGGTTGAAGAACAAAGAGAAACCAGATGGGGAGAAATAAAGTAGAAGCAAGAATGCCGAAAAATCGTACCCATCTTAAAAAGGTTCCCACAGAAGGAGCCTGTCTGTATTCTTCAGCATGCTGAACATGATGGAATAAGGTTGTCGGCGTTATGATCACACTTGGCGATGTATCAACCATAATCACGACATGGCCTTCAAGTACGTGATTGGCCGCCACATCGGGCCTTTCTGTATAACGGACGAGCGGAAACGGGTTGTAGCTTTGTTTGATAATAAACTCTTCGACTGTTTTGTCTGCCATTGTTAATCCGTCGACATCAATGGCAGCAATTTCTTTTTCCACGATGTCAACCAGATCCGGGTCTGCAATGTCTTCGATATAACAAATGCTCAGATCCGTTTTTGAACGCTCGCCGACCTTTGTCATCTTGACGCGAAGGCGTTCGTCCCTAATCCGTCTTCTGAGAAGTGCGGTATTGACGACGATATTTTCAACAAATCCGTCTCTGGCGCCTCTGACCACCTTTTCCGTATCCGGTTCTTCCGGATTTCTTCCCGGATAGCTTCTGACATCAATGATAAAAGCAAATCCTGCACCTTCGACAATAACTGCGACTAACCCGGACAGCACCTGGTCGGTGGTTTCATCCAGCGTTTTTACTTTTTCGACCTGGGCGTTCAGCAGCCTGTTTTCAACAATATCGACCAGCTCTTCAGGGTCCTCTTTTCCTGTCCGGTTGTTAATGGCAACTAGCTCTCTCATTAAGTGAATGATAAAGGCAGTGTCACATAATCCATTCAAATAGTACAGCTGGACTTCTCTGTCTAAAATGGTAAGCTTGCGAACACCTACATCATAGCTGATTCCCATTCCGACGCGATTTTTAAAATAAGCTTCATTTTTGTCTGGATTCCGATAAACCCGGATTTTCTCTTCCTGTTTGTCCGGCATGATACCCGCTCCTTTCTAAAATAAACTCGACCGCTTTCATGGTGATTGGCGACCCTTTCGATATATCGTCTTTCCTGCCCATTTTACCGATATCCCCGATACCAACGATAAGCGGCAGATCTAGTTTATCAAGGCAATAGACCGTATCCCCGTTCATTCTGTGTTCATCGAATTCCCTCTCTCCGATTTTATCCACGCCGTATTCTGTTATCTCTCCATTGCGGTCAATGCTTACGTCAACCTTGGTCCATTCAGCCTGATGGGTTTTCGACGCTACCGCAATCACACCGAGCACTTCAATTGCCGGATGAGTGGCCACATAGGTCAGAGCGGTTTCTCCCGGTCCCTCTCCTTGAAGGCCGGAGTCGTCAAACATGACAAATACAGGGTCATACGGTGCTGATGTAATCAGCCTGACAAGCTCGGCGCCGCTGCGGGTGGAGGGATTGCCTTTTGATTGAGAAATACATCTCCCTCCAACTCTTCTTGCGGCGTATTCAATTGTTTTAGCAGCATACACATCTCCGTCTGTTACCAGTATGACCTTGCGTTTTGTCGTCATCTCGGCATTATCCTTTCGGTTTAAAAATAACAGCGACGATAAAGGCGAATAGAATGGCGGCTGAGATACCGGCAGATGTCAGCTCGAATATCCCCATACCGATTCCGATAAATCCGTGTATATGCGCCTGATGCATGGCACCGTGCAGAAGGCTGTGGCCAAAGCTGACAATCGGAACCGTGGCGCCTCCTCCAGCAAACTCAATAAATTTATCGTAAATGCCAAAACCGTCTAAAATCGCCCCGATGACGACAAAGGATGTCATGACGTGGGCAGGCGTCAATTTAAATATGTCCAGCAGCAGCTGCCCGACAATACAAATGGCGCCTCCGCAAACAAAAGCCAAAAGATAGTCCACTTAAGATGCACCTCCTGCACGTTCAAATACAACCCCGTGTGCGATGGTCGGAATGGTTTGTTTTTGCTGGATCATGGTCGGGCTTAACAGCGCCCCGGTTGCTACTACGAAAACACGGTTTAATTTTCCTTCTTTCAGCTGCTTAAAAATATGTGAGTAGGTTACAACCGCGGAACAAGCGCAGCCGCTTCCTCCGGCAAACACCTGCTGATCCGGAGTGTAAATCAGAAGCCCGCAATCATCATGTTTTGTGCCGACCGGATATCCCTCTTCTTTCAAGATATCTTTGACAATAGGAGATCCGACGCCGGAAAGGTCTCCCGTCAGGATCAGATCGTAGTCGTCCGCTGTGCGGTTCATGTCTTGAAAGTGCTGTTTAATGGTATCAGCAGCAGCAGGAGCCATGGCTGAGCCCATATCAAACGGGTCGGTAATTCCTAAGTCAGCCACCTTCCCTATAGTTGCACTTGTAATTTGAATATCACTCGGTGTCTGACTGATAACAACCGCACCGCTCCCAGTTACAGTAGATGTCGCAGTATCCGGTTTTTGCCCGCCGTATTCCGTCGGATAGCGGAACTGTCTTTCGGCTGTGGCATTGTGACTGCTTGTAGCAGCAATCGCCCGATTTGCAAATCCGCCGTCGACTAGGGCAGATGCAACAGCAACTGTTTCCATTGATGTTGAGCATGCGCCAAACATGCAAAGAAACGGGATTTTCAGATGCCTTGCCACATAGTTGGCTGTGACATTTTGATTCAATAAATCGCCTGCAAGCAAAAGATCAATATCATCTTTTTTCAAATTGTTTTTTTGCAGCACGGTATTGATGGCATCCTCCATTAGCTGCCTTTCAGCCATTTCCCAGCTTTTTTGATTACAGTGCATGTCGTCATAGGTTTTATCATATAAAGACCCGAGCGGACCGTCTTTTTCCTTAGGCCCTACTGCTGTTCCCGCTGCATTGACAAATAAGGGATGCTCAAACACCCAGGTTTGCTTTCCTGTTAATTTCATTTCTTTCTCCTCCTATGACATCAGTTTCTCAAAAGCAAACCGAATCATTCCGACGATGTAAGCAGCCACAACACCGAATACGATGACGTTTCCCGCCAGTTTAAACATGTTTGTCGCTACTCCCAATACTAAACCTTCGCTTTTATACTCAAGAGCCGCGCTTGCCATACTGTTGGCAAAGCCGGTGACAGGTACAGCTGATCCTGCGCCTGCAAACTGACCGATTCTGTCGTAAATGCCGAATCCGGTGAGCAACGCTGACAATAGGATCAGCGTTGCCGCCGTAGGGTTTCCTGCTGTTTTTTCGTTAAAATCAAAAAAATGGATATAAAAATTCTGCAGACCTTGCCCGATCATGCAGATCAAACCGCCTACAAGAAAGGCTTTTACACAGTTCCATACGTAAGGCGGCTTTGGCTGATATGTTTTTACTTTTGATTTGTAGTTTTCTTTTATGTTTGTCATATTAAAACCTCCTTATGAATGATGAATAAAATACAGCCAATGAAATAAAGACCCCGCGATTTTTCCAATGACAATGGCCATTAATAGAATAATGATTTTACTTCTGAGGCCGATTCGTTTAGCCAAGATCGGCAGGACATTTAACACTTCTGTCAGCGCGGCTGCAAGCATCCCGACAAATACTCCGGCCAACAGCCCGACCGGCACGGCAATCCACTTTGATAAAAAGAGATGGTGCATATGCAGTGTTTCCCAGCCCCCGCAAACCGCACCGAGAATAACAGCCGCTTCATAAGCTTGAACAAATCTCATCGTTTTGGTGAGCTGCATCAGACGCGGAATGATTCCCATCACGGTTAAAAAAGCCACGAAACCTGCCCCGACTGTGATGCCTCCGCCGAGCCCGACAAAAATGATGAACAATACACTAACGATCATGCAGGTCCTTTATTGTTTCTTCATTTTCATGCATGGCCACATATTGATCGAGATCAAGCTGATAGTTAAACATTTCAACCTCCAGCGGGCTGGGCTCTTCATTAAGGCGCTTTTTAAAAATGTGGTTAAAAAACACGATCATCCCCAGTCCCAAACCGATGCTGTAAGGGATTTGAAGTAAATATGGATAGTCATTCCGCTCTCCGGTTATGATTTCATATAGCGCAATATGAACATCTCCCATGCTGACATCCTCATGGAAATTCATGATGGCGAGGCACGATCCGATAAACAGCAGCAGCCAGACACCAACAAAAAGAACGGTTGATATGTGCCGTTTCTGATACTGAATTTCAACAATGGTTTCAGCTCCGCCCACAGTTTGAACATCAAGTGTGGGATCCTGCTGATAAATGGCTTTGAGCACTTTTATGATATCCAGAATTACGATATTTTTATCTTTTTCGCTCACCTGATACAGCGGCATAGCCGACAGTTTCTTTTTCAGCTGATGCTGCCCTTCTATTTGCGCGGCATCCCCGACCGTTATGATATCCCCCGGATGTGCCAAAACGCGGTGGCGAAGCCTGATAAATAGTCGTCGTTCCATCATTGATCACCATCTTTCGGTGGTTATATATGTAGTATGTGGTTCGATTTTGTTCTCATTCATCCGCTTGAAAAGACCATAAATTACCACGCTTTTGCAAAACAAAAAGCCAGCCTGCAGTGACAGACTAGCTTTCCGTATGATCCATTTGAACCTTGATCTGTTTTAATATTTTCTTTTCAAGTCTGGATACCTGCACCTGAGATATCCCCAGCCGCTCAGCAACTTCTGACTGCGTCTGGTCTTTATAATACCGAAGATAGACGATTAATTTTTCCCTTTCTTCTAAATCGCTTATGGCTTCTTTCAGCGCAATTTTATCAAACCATTTCTCTTCTGAGTTATCGGCGATTTGGTCAAGCAGGGTAATCGGATCTCCGTCATTTTCATAAACTGTCTCATGAATCGAAGACGGAGCTCTTACTGCCTCTTGGGCTAGCACGACATCTTCAGCTTCAATCTCCAAATGTTCGGCGATTTCCTGTACGGTCGGCACCCTGCCCAATGTTTTTGAAAGTTCATCTTTCGCTCGGCGGATTTTGTTGCCAAGCTCTTTTAATGATCTTGACACCTTGACAGTTCCGTCATCACGGATAAAACGCTGGATTTCGCCGATAATCATCGGCACTGCATATGTCGAGAAGCGCACATCATAGGTTAAATCAAATTTATCAACAGATTTTAACAGCCCGATGCAGCCAATCTGAAAGAGGTCATCAGGCTCATATCCTCTGTTTAAAAACCGCTGTACGACAGACCAAACAAGACGCATGTTTTTTTCTATGAGGAGGTCTCTTGCCTGCTGGTCGCCATCTTGGCTCTGTTTGATTAATTCTTTTACTTCATGGTCCTTCAGCTGAGCGTTCTTACCGTTTTTCTTAACCTCCACATCCATAACAAATCTCCTTAATTACAAAGCGCTTTGCTTTTTGATAAGTGCTTTGTTAAGCGAATCGTCGTCCCCATTTCGGGTGATGAATCGATACTGACATCATCCATGAAATTTTCCATAATGGTAAAGCCCATTCCAGAACGCTCCAGCTCAGGCTTTGTTGTGAATAAAGGCTGTCGGGCTTCTTCCAGATCTGTAATGCCGAGCCCTTCATCACGGATGGTCATATATACGACATGATCTTCCAGCGTCACCGAAATATATACTTTTCCGTCGCCATTTTCTTCATAACCATGGATGATGGCATTCGTCACCGCTTCTGACACCACGGTTTTGATCTCGGTGAGTTCATCCATGGTCGGGTCAAGCTGTGCAATAAATGAAGCAACCGTCACACGCGCAAACGATTCATTTTGGCTGAGAGCGGAAAATTCAAGGTGCATTTCATTTTTCATGATGCCACCCCCAGCGTGAGCAGTGCCTGCTGCTCAGATTGTTCAAAACGAATAATTTTAAACAGGCCAGACATATCAAACAGCCGTTTCACTGCCGGAGAGATGGCGCAAACGACCATTTCCCCGCCAATTTGCTTAATTTGTTTGTATCTGCCTAAAATAACGCCAAGCCCCGAGCTGTCCATAAAGGAAAGGTCCTCCAGATTCAGCACGATATGACGAATATCATCCTTCTCCAATGATTCCGTTACTTTTTGTTTCAGCGTTTCAGCCGTATGGTGATCGAGTTCGCCTGTTAATCGAATACAAAGCACTGATTCTTTGACATGCATGTCAATTCCAAGGCTCATGCTCATTCCTCCTTGATATGATCGGATAATGAGTGTTTCGATTTCGCAGGAATGAATTCCTTCACCGTGACAAAACTAGTGATCATTCGGCATAATTACTTAAATTTTGTCCAATCTCCCATTGCCCTCTTTAAAAACGTTAAGTATCCGGCTTTTTCCATATCATTTTTAGCGACGACAGGACTTTCAGCAAGCACTTTTCCGTCCTTTTTCAACACAAGCGTGCCAAGCTCTTGGCCCTTTTGAACCGGAGCGCTTACATTGTTGTTCATTTTAATTTCTTTTTTCACATGTTTCATATCCTCGCCTTTTTTCGTCAATACAGAAATCGGCTCAGAAGTGGTGAGTTCTATCACTTTTTGTTTGCCTTTTTTGACCTTTGCTTTTGCTACCGTTTCATTTCGTTTGTACAAAGGATGTGTCTCATATTGGCTGAAAGCATAATCAAGCATCTTTGTGACTTGCGCATTTCTTTCCTTAGGTGTGCTTGCCCCGAACACAACAGCAATCGCCCGCATGTTCCCTTTTTTAGCCGAAGCGGTCAGGCAGTATTTCGCTTCTCCTGTATAGCCTGTTTTGACGCCGTCTACACCGGGATAAAATTTGATAAGCCTATTTGTATTCACTAACCAAAACTTTTTATCTGTGTTTTCACGTAAATAATCCTCATACGTACCTGTAAACTTGGTGATTGATTCATATTTCAATAATTCCTTAGCCATAATTGCCATGTCATAAGCCGAGCTGTAATGCCCTTCCTCGGTCAAGCCGGTCGGGTTTTTAAAGGATGTATCTTTTAATCCCAGCTCTTTCGCTTTTTTGTTCATTTTTTTCACAAATTCATCCTCGGAGCCTGAAATAAATTCAGCCATCGCTACGGACGCGTCATTTCCTGATGCAATCGCAATGCCCTTCAGCATTTCTGTAACTGTCATTTCCTCCCCCGGCTCAAGGAAAATCTGTGATCCGCCCATTGAAGCAGCATGTTCACTCGTACGGACCTTATCACTCATCTTGATTTTTCCTTCATCTAAGGCTTCCATGATTAAAAGCATCGTCATGATTTTTGTCATGCTTGCAGGCGCCAGTCTCTCACGGCTGTTCTTGTTGTAAAGCACTTTTCCAGTATCACGTTCAATCAGCACCGCAGACTTGGCTTCATGAGCAAGCTCCGATGTATGTTTTCCGTCTTGTTTTGCAAATGCGGACGGTGCAAATGTAAGCAGCATCATACCAATCAACAAAGTGGATAAAAGACGTTTCATCTCAAAAGCCCTCCATTTCATAATCCTTTTTATTTTTTCCAAGCTGAATGGTTTTATACACCACTGTTGGAAAATGTTTCGGGACTTTTTCGACATAAAAAAGACAGCTGTTTCGATTAGAAACAGCTGTCTTCTTATTTTTTCTGAATCCCATATTTATTCGTACTTAGCAACTACCGCTTTCACAAGCTGCAAGAATCCGGCTTTCACCTTTTCTGTCACTTCCATGACTTCATCGTGAGATAAAGGCTGATCCAAAATTCCGGCTGCTGCGTTTGAAATGCAGGAAATGCCGAGTACGCGGAGACCCGCATGGTTTGCCACAATCACTTCCGGTACGGTAGACATGCCGACTGCATCAGAACCCATTGTTCTTAAAAAGCGCACTTCCGCCGGTGTTTCATAGGAAGGACCTGTCACAGCAGTATACACACCTTTTTGAATTGGAATGTTAAGGTCTTTTGCCATTTTTTCAGCCAGGCTGGAAAGATCTTCATCATAGGCTGAAGACATATCAGGAAATCTGGCGCCGAAATCTGCTTCGTTTGGCCCGATTAATGGGTTTGTCCCCATAAAGTTAATGTGATCTGTAATGATCATTAAGTCTCCCGCACGGAATTCAGTGTTTACGCCCCCTGCCGCATTTGTCACGATCAAAGCCTCGACTCCGAGCGCTTTCATGACGCGAACAGGAAAAGTGACTTTTTCCATTGAATAGCCTTCATAGAAATGAAAGCGGCCCTGCATGGCGATGACGGTAACTCCCTCAAGTGTGCCAAGCACAAGCTGTCCGGCGTGTCCCTCAACCGTTGATACCGGGAATTCCGGGATATCCTCATATTTCAGCTTAACAGGATTTTCGATTTCATCAGCCAAAATACCAAGACCTGAGCCTAAAATAAGGCCGATCTTTGGTGATTCAGGCAAGTTTTGTTGAATAAAAGCGGCTGCGCGTTCGATTCTGTCTTTCAAGAAACAGTCCCCCTATTGTAATAAAGATAAAAAGCTTTTACCGTATTTCGGTTTTTTTGTTTGGAAGTTATCGGCGATGGTTGCGCCGATATCGGCAAATGTATCTGCGAGCGGCAGCATTTGCGCTTTCTCATGTTTTTTGCTGTATGCAAGAATCGGCACATACTCACGTGTATGGTCTGTTCCGTGATGAATCGGATCATTGCCGTGATCGGCTGTAATGATTAACAGATCATCTTCTTTCATTTGTTCGAATACTTCCGGAAGACGAGCATCAAATTCTTCAAGCGCGCGTCCGTAGCCTTCCGGATCACGGCGATGGCCGTATAAGGCGTCAAAATCAACAAGGTTTGCAAAGCTCAGACCCGTAAAGTCTTCTCCGAGCGTGTCAACCACCTTGTCCATTCCGTCCATATTGGATACCGTTCTGCGGGAAGACGTAATTCCTTCTCCATCATAAATATCAGAAATTTTTCCGATTGAAATGACATCTAAGCCGCTGTCTTTCAATTCATTCATCACAGTGCGGTCAAACGGCTTAAGCGCATAGTCGTGGCGGTTTGGCGTCCGTTTGAAATGTCCCGGTTCGCCGACGAACGGCCGTGCGATAATACGGCCTACCATATATTTCGGATCAAGCGTCAGCTCTCTCGCCGTTTCACAAATGCGGTACAGTTCTTCAAGCGGAACAACTTCTTCGTGAGCGGCAATTTGCAGAACAGAGTCAGCTGAAGTGTACACAATTAAAGCGCCTGTCTCCATATGCTCTTTGCCGAGTTCATCCAAAATAGCTGTGCCAGAAGCCGGCTTGTTTCCGATAATTTTGCGGCCCGATCTTTTCTCAAGCTCCTTAAGCAGTTCATCAGGAAAGCCTTCAGGGAACACTTTAAACGGTTTATCAATGTATAAGCCCATGATCTCCCAATGGCCTGTCATTGTATCTTTGCCGTTTGACGCTTCTTGCATTTTTCCAAAGTACGCGAGCGGCTGTTCTGTTTTTTCAACGCCCTTGATATCACCAATAAGGCCAAGGCCGAGTTTTGCCATATTCGGCATATGTAATCCGTTCATGTGCTCAGCAATATGCCCGAGCGTATTGGCGCCTACGTCATTAAAGTCGGCGGCATCAGGCGCTTCGCCAATTCCGACTGAATCCATTACGATTAAAAACACGCGATTATATTTGTATGCAGGCATCATAAAAGCCTCCTTTTTTTCTATACGTCTATTGTATCGCCTAGAGGTCTGACAACTCAAGTATAAACCGTTTTCATTCCCGTTGACAATGCATTTGAAAATAATGAGAAACTTCATTATTTTCTGTCTGTCCTAAAGAAAAAAGCCGCAGCCTGCTGCGGCTAGGCACGCGGATGGTACTGCTTGTACACATCCTTCAGCCTTGTTTTCGTCACATGCGTATAGATTTGCGTCGTAGATATATCCGCATGGCCGAGCATTTCCTGCACCGCTCTTAAATCAGCTCCGTTTTCAAGCAGATGCGTTGCAAAGGAATGCCTGAGTGTATGCGGGGTGAGCTCTTTTTTGATTCCGGCTTCGAGCGCGATTTTCTTCAGATTTTTCCAAAACCCCTGGCGGCTGATCTGCTTTCCGTGATGATTTAAAAAGAGTGCGTCAGACACTTTGTTCTTCAGCAGTTTCCCCCTGGCTTTCATCATATATTCTTCAATAGCAGAAGCAGCGGTTTCACCGATCGGCACAATCCGCTCTTTCCTCCCTTTTCCGAAACAGCGGACAAACCCCATTGACAAATGGACATCTGTCGTTTTCAATTCAATCATTTCACTGACTCGGATACCTGTGGCATAGAGCAGCTCCAGCATCGCTTTATCCCGATAGCCAAAAGGACTCGTAAGCTTAGGCGTGTCCAACAGCCGCTCAACCTCGTTCAGCGCCAGCACCTTTGGAAGCGTCCGTTCTGTTTTTTGTGTTTCGATATGTACGGAAGGGTCTTTGTCCGTCACCTTTTCTCTAAGCAGAAATTGATGAAAAGAGCGAATCGATGCCAAATGCCGCGCTGATGTCTTTCCGGATTTCCCCGAGTCCTTCAAGTGCTTCAAATATTGGATAATATGTATACGGGTCACATCGTTCCAATTGTTGATATGAAGGGTTTCTGTTAAATAAAGAGAATAGCTTTTCAAGTCACGCTCATAGGAGACCACCGTATTTTGAGAAAGCCCTCTCTCTACCATGACGTAGTGGATGAAATCCTTTATTTGATCTTTCACTCTAGATCTACTCCCCATTTTGGTAAAAAAAGATTAACCGGTCAAACCATCCGCCTTTTTCTTCCGCATCCATTTCAACAACTTTTACGGCAGAGCCTTCCGGTTTATCGTACCGATGATAGTTTTCATACTCTTGATTTACCCATATCATAGCATAATAGAAGAGAGCGGTAAAACCTGTGAACAGAATAAAAACCTTCAATGTATCAACAGCCGTTTTCAGGAATCTTCCCATGTCCCAATCGATCCTTTCTCTATGGTTCCAGTTATTTAAACCATATGCCAAATCAGAAAGGATTTATACGTCGAAACAGCAAAAAACCCTTTCCCCAAGAGAAAAGGTTCGAGCCCGGCATCGTCTATTCAGTTTCTTTTCCGTTACAGCGGTGGCAAATGCCGTGAAACGTCAATCTATGATCTTTGATCTTAAATTTCCAATCACGTTCAATGACTTCTTCTACGTCTTCAAGCAAATCTTCTTCAATTTCATCAACGGCTCCGCACTCCATGCACACCAAGTGGTGATGAAAGTGAGCTGCCCCCTCCTTACGAAGATCGTAACGGGACACGCCGTCTCCAAAGTTAATTTTATCAACGACTTTTAATTCAGTTAGTAATTCAAGCGTACGGTATACTGTTGCGAGACCGATCTCAGGAGATTTCTCTTTTACGAGGAGGTATACATCTTCTGCGCTTAAATGGTCTTCTTCGTTTTCAAGCAGCACTCTTACTGTCGCTTCACGCTGAGGCGTAAGTTTGTAGCTGGATGAGTGCAGCTGTTTCTTAATTCGATCAATACGGTTTTCCATGTCTTTCCCTCCTACGCCGCATTCCATGACTCATTATAACAAAATAAGCGTGGAGTTCCAACTATAATTATTATAAACTGATAAATAAAATGATTTTCTTTTAATAATGTTTTTAAAAAAGTCGCAATGTCAGCTTTTCCATCAAAACAGGCGACATGTATGCTTCAAAGAGAGACGAGATCAGCGCTAAAAATAAAATGATCAGGAGAACAACAGCATACCTCCCGAACCACTGGATCGGCGCATCATGCAGACTTCGTTTGACGAACAGCTGTCTGATCAGCTTTAAAGAAAATGCAATCGCACACGTGCCCATAATGAGGTAAGCCGGAATAAGCAGCACATTTTGCGGCAAAACCGAGACAAAGGATAAGAAAAAACCGCTGATTCCCATCTGGTTGACGAGAAATCCCACAGTAAATCCGACGACAATTCCTTTTAGAAAGATCATAATAAAAATGATCGGCATACCAATCACAGAAATGCCTAAAATCCACATCAGCCCTAAATACTTTACATTATGAAAAATGCTTTGCCAAAACATATCGGATGAGCTGGCCTGTTTTCCGTCTGATAGCTGTCCGAAAAATTGGCTTAAATAATAATATAAATCTTCTTTCTGGCTGATCGTCATGCTGTTGACAATAATAGCGCCAAAAATCACACCCATGAAAAACAGGACAGACACAAATATATAAAGAGAGAGATGATCCTTTACATGCCCGAGAAACATGTCCTTATAAGAAATTTTCCGCATATCGTTTCCTCCCGCCCGCTCTATTGATTTGATTTAATAGATTGTATGAAAGAAACGAAAAAACATGCTCTTTTTCAAAAAGAAACGATAGAGATTGCTAGGCGGCTGTTTCGGGCATAAAAAAATCCCTATCATCAAATGCATTATGATCATAAGGATTTTTGTGTTTATGCTTTCTTTTATTCAATATGTCTTTTTTGCTTTTTGTCATTCTTTCATGGGTGCTGAAGGATGGAGAACTGCCTCTTGATAATAAGGCGTCCCGTCCGCTGTTTCTAAGCAGATGCTCCCGTTTTCTTTTCGCTCGGCTTTTTGCCATGCTGATCACTCCCTGTTTCATTTTGGTTCATTATAGCAAATGGAACTTGTTATTAAAATGTTTTGAACCTGTCAATAAAAAACAGCACCTGTCGTCCCAGGCGCTGTTTTCATTTTAATGTTTGACCGCTGTAAGAGCTGCGCGTTCAACCGCAGCTGTCACTTCGTGATGGACCTTTGAATCCAGCGGCTGCGGAACCACATCGCCTGGCTTTGTGCAGGCTGCAATGGCCTCTGCTGCCGCCACAAGCATATCGTGATTGATCTCCTTGCTTTTGGCATTCAGTGCTCCTCTGAATATACCCGGGAAGCCAAGCACATTATTCACAGACCGCCCGTCAGCCGCATACGCTGCGCCGGCCTGCAAAGCAGCCTCAGGCTCAATTTCCGGCTTCGGATTGGATAAAGCCAATATGACCTGACCAGATCGTACGAATTCAGGTTTAATTAAACCAGGAACTCCTGTGGTGGCAATGACAATATCACATGTTTCCATTAACTCTTCGATGCTGGCAGCTGTCTGTCCGCCATATTGCTCAAGACGACTCATCGCCGCCTCTGATTTATCTGTACCGCATACAGCTTTGACGCCGTAAGCCATAAACATCCGGCAGATGGCTACGCCCGCTGCGCCGAGGCCGATCTGCCCCACTTTTGCTTCTTTCAAGTCAACGCCCGCGCTTTTACATGCCGAAATGGCAGCTGCCAGCGTGACGACAGCTGTCCCATGCTGATCATCGTGCATGACAGGGATATTGAGCTCCTCTTTTAGGCGATCTTCAATTTCGAAGCAATGCGGTGACCCGATATCCTCAAGCAGGATGCCGTTAAATCCTGGTGAAATATGTTTTACCGTATTGATGATTTCTTCAGGATCACTTGTATCCAGCAAAATCGGGATACCGCTGATCCCTGCCAGCTGATCAAACAGCGCTGCCTTTCCTTCCATAACAGGCATTCCCGCCACAGAGCCGATGTTACCAAGGCCGAGAATCGCTGTTCCATCGGTTACAATTGCGACCGAGTTGCTGATTGTTGTATAGATATCAGCCTTCTGAGGTTCTTTCTCGATCAGTCTGCAGACGTCTGCTACACCTGGGGTATAGACACGCCCGAGCTCTGCCAGCGAACGGATTGGCATTTTGCTTTTCATTTGGATTTTTCCGCCTTCATGGGCAGACAGGACTTCATCAGATACCGTGTGAAGCCTGATCCCTTCGCCAAGAGCCTGAACAGCCATGATCACTTCCTGAAGCTGTTCTTCATTTTCCACTTGTACAGTAATATTGCGCATCGTGTAATTGGGTCCGACTTTTACCGTCTCCACATCACCAATGTCTCCGCCCAGAAGGCCGATTGCTGTAGCCACTCTTCCGAGATTTCCGGGAACCGAAGGCGTTTCTATCATCAGTGTCCGAATCATGTGTTTCGCTATCATTCAGTGATCCTCCCCTTAGCCTAGTTTTTCAGCTTGAGCTGTATCGTTTTTCGTATACCATATACATTTTCCTGTATAACCATAGATAATGGCAAGACCTATTGCGACAAAACTGAGCCACATAAACGGCAGATAAGAGAAGGTAGAAACTCCTAAAATTCCGGCCATGTAAATGCCGTTATCAGACCAAGGAACCATACCTGAAGTCAATGTTCCTCCGACCTCTGAATTACGGGAGAGAACTCTTCTGTCCAGATGCAAACGGTCATAGCTGTCTTCCATAATCTTCGGTGTCAAAATAAGAGATACATACATGGCACACCCGAAGATGTTCGCCAAAAATGCTACAATCAGCGTAGATAATGTCACATTGCCCGCTGATGTCAATTTCTTTTCAAACAATGAAACAATGACTTTTAACACACCTAGCTTCTCAAGCAACCCGCCAAAACCGAGACCAAAGATAATCACGACGAGAGACCCGAGCATGCCTACGATGCCTCCGCGGTTTAAGAGGCCGTTTAAAAATTCAACATCTGTTTTAATAGAGAACCCGTTGTAGGCTGTTGCAATCGCATCCGCGAAATTCATGCCTTGGAAAACAGCAGCCCAGACAGCGCCAAGCAATGCACCAATTACGATAACCGGCATAGACGGCTTTTTCATCGCTAATAAGACGATAACGATTACAGCCGGGATCAGCATCCAAATATGAATGTCAAATGTATTCTGCAATGAAGATTTCAAAAATTCAACTTTGTCGAGGTCAATATTTTTCCCGCCGTACATAAATCCAACAGCTGTAAAGAGAATAGCCGTAATCACATATGCTGGTATTGATAAATAAAGCATCGCTCTGACGTGGTCCAATACATCCACTTTTGATAATGAAGAAGCCAGGACTGTACTGTCAGACAGAGGAGACAGCTTGTCCCCGAAATAAGCTCCGGAAAGAATGGCTCCCGCTACAAGAGGAAGCGGGATTCCGAGGCCTTCACCAATTGCGATCATGGCGATGCCGGCTGTTCCAACTGTTCCCCATGACGTTCCCGTTGCCACAGACATAATAGAACAAATAATTAACGTTGCGAGTAAAAAGATACTAGGGTGAATAAATTCTAATCCATAATAAATCAAAGTCGGCACCACGCCTCCGGTGATCCATGTTCCGATGAGCGCTCCGACTGAAACGAGAATCAGAACGGCTTCGAGACCGTTTGATATTCCGCTAAGAATCGCATTCTGCAAATCTTTATAAGAATGACCGAGTCTGATTCCGAGAATCATTGCAATAAACCAGGAAATAAAAAGCGCAAGCTGTATCGGCAAGTCCAAAAAGACTGTAAACGACATGACAAGTGCCAAAAATACTCCTAGTACGATAATAATTTCAAATAGTGTTGGCAATCTTACATCCTTCAAAAGAAGTCCCCCTTAATGAAAAAGCTAAAACGCTTTCAATAAATAGTGCAACACGTATACTATACTTCCTCATCCCTATGCTTGTAAACAGCTTATTCACCGGCTATTCAGGAGTGAATAAGCTGCATTTTGTTTAAATTTTATTTTTCTAATAGCTCTTTTCCAGCAATCCCTGGCTTTGTCATCTCGTATGGATTTAAAATGATATTCAGTTCTTCTTCTGTCAGCACATCATGCTGAAGGCAAAGATCACGTACGGACTGGCCTGTCATAATCGCTTCCCTGGCGATTCGGGCAGCCGCTTCATAGCCAAGATGCGGATTCACAGCGGTAATAACGCCAGCGCTTTTTTCTACGTATTGTTTCAAGCGTTTTTCATTAGCTTCGATGCCTTTTAAGCAATAGTCAGTGAAGGAACGGAAACCATTGTTCATAATGCTGATTGATTGCAGCAGATTAAAGACGAGCACTGGCTCCATAACGTTTAACTCAAGCTGACCTGCTTCTGAAGCTAGGCAGATGGTATTATCGTTTCCAATCACCTGGAACGCAATTTGGTTAATGAGCTCCGCCATAACCGGATTGACTTTACCCGGCATGATGGAAGATCCCGGCTGGCGGGCAGGCAGAGAGATCTCCGCAAGTCCGGCGCGCGGTCCCGATGCCATTAAACGAAGGTCGTTTGCGATCTTCGACATGTTCATCATGCAGACTTTTAATGATGCAGAAACTTCTGTGTAAGCATCTGTATTTTGCGTTGCATCGACAAGATGGTCAGCGCCGACAAGAGGCAGTCCGCTAATATCAGCAAGGTGTTTAACGACTTGTTTGATATATTCCGGATCGGCGTTCAGTCCAGTGCCGACAGCAGTAGCGCCCATGTTGACTTCATACAGGTGCTGCCGGGATTGTTTAATGCGTTTAATATCACGCTCAAGAACACGGCTGTATGCTTCAAATTCCTGGCCGAGACGAATCGGAACAGCGTCTTGAAGGTGAGTCCGTCCCATTTTAATGACAGAATCAAATTCCTGCGCTTTTTGTTTAAACACACCATGCATGTCTTCCATCGTCTTAAGCAGTTTTTCCAGCAGATTCAGTGTAGAAATATGAATGGCTGTCGGAAATACATCGTTTGTTGACTGTGACATATTAACGTGTGTGTTAGGGCTTAAGTGGATGTATTCTCCCTTTTTATGACCCATGATTTCGAGCGCGCGGTTTCCGATGACCTCGTTCGCATTCATGTTCATGGATGTACCAGCGCCGCCTTGAATCGGATCGACGATAAACTGGTCGTGCCACTTGCCTTCCAGAATTTCGTCAGCGGCTTGTACGATAGCTTGGCCAATTCCTTCATACAGCCGTTTTACATCCATGTTTGCAAGAGCGGCAGCTTTTTTTACAATCGCCAGCGCGTTAATCATTTCTTCATGGATTTTATATCCCGTAATCGGAAAGTTTTCTGAAGCACGCAGCGTTTGGATGCCGTAATAGACATCTGCTTCAATTTGTTTTTCTCCAAGGAAATCTTTTTCCACGCGGTATTCTTTTTGGCCGTTCAACATAATCTTTAACCTACTTTCTCTATAATGGTTATAGTTTTAGCTTTTTTACAGGACAACGTCATCGGCAATCGGTGTTTCCATAATTCTTTTTACGACCGGCAGATCTGAGGATTGGCCGAGTGCCCACATTAATTTAGGAACGATTGCTTCAGTGTTCATGTTTCTAGAGCGGATAATCAAGTCCTGATTGACTCTGCGGCCGACTTCGTAAATACTCATATCTTCGCCTTCTTCCAAGCATTGAGTCGTAATGACGACAACGATGCCGTTTTCAATCAGCTCATTTACCTTGGACAAAATGTCTCTGCCTTCAAACGGAACACCTCCGCTGCCATAACTTTCGATGACAATTCCTTTGTACATGCTTTTCAGAGCGTCCAGCATTTCCGGCTTTAAGCCCGGATGCAGCTTAAGCAGACAAACATCTGTGCATAGTGACGTGTCAACTGTGAAGGAGTCGTTCTCAGGTTCCGTTACTTGTTTGTTGTATTCAATCCCGTCTTCTGTAATAAAAGCGATATATGGATAATT
Organism: Bacillus sp. AF23; assembly: GCF_020861455.1. Taxonomy (NCBI): domain Bacteria; kingdom Bacillati; phylum Bacillota; class Bacilli; order Caryophanales; family Bacillaceae; genus Bacillus; species Bacillus sp. AF23. The sequence continues at coordinate 89,874 of NZ_JAJHVY010000011.1, read as the reverse complement.
GATGCTTTCAAACGCGTCATAGCTTTTCGTTCTTAACTTGATCGCACGTGTTCCTTGAATGACTCTGCCGTCAAACACAACATAAACCCCACCTACGCCTTCACAGGCAAAGCGAATGGCATCTGTAATATTTTTTTTGGCGTCTGTCTTTTGAAAGGTAATCGGAATTTGCGAGCCTGTAATCACAATCGGCTTTTTAGCATGCTGCAGCATATAAGATAATGCGGCAGATGTATAGGCCATTGTATCTGTACCATGGGTAATAACAAACCCGTCATAGGCATCATAATTTTCCTTAACGGCTTCCGCTATCTCCACCCAGTATTCAGGCTGCATATTGGTGCTGTCTATATTCATAAGCGATTGGGTTTCCATCGTGTAATCGTTATCAAGTTTTGATACGTAACTTAACAACTCGTCAGCCTTCACCCCCGGGGCAAGCCCGTTTTCCCCTTCAACTGAAGCGATCGTTCCCCCAGTTGTCAACATCAATAATTTTTTCATACCATACACCTCTTCACTATATCTAAAGATGGGTTTGCGAGAAGGCATTCGCTTTTCGCATACTTTTAATGCAATTATAGACACGGAAAATAAAATACGCAAGACATTATTATTCAATTCGCGTACACTTCCGAATACCTATATGATATAATCAGCTCAAGTTGAAAAAGGAGCGGAAGTCCATGAATTTAGATCGTTTAACTGAATTGAGAAAAAAGAAAAATTGGTCGCTTCAATATACGGCTGACCTCCTGGGCATCGCAAAAAGCACGTACGCGGGATACGAGTCCGGCTACCGCCGCCCTTCGCTTGAGGCGCTGGCAATGCTGGCAGACCTTTTTGACACAACCTGCGATGACCTCTTAGGCCGCCCAAAGCAAAAACAGACTGCTCCTCAGACCATTGAATTGACCACGTGGAGCAGCCTTGACATTGATATTGCTGTTGACGGCAAGCCGCTGTCTGAAGACGAAATTATACAGCTGATCACCTTTATCCGGACAAAGAGAAAAGTCCAGGAGGAACTGAGTTAATTTTCACTCATGACTTAACTTTCCCGTAGGTTCCTCCTCCTCCGGCTTTCAGTTCAAGCTTTCCTGACCTCGCTTTCACAATAAGAGCGGCGGTTTTCGGCGGAACAACCCGAGCCAGATCCTCCTCTGAAGTCTCATGGAGAACAGCCATTTCTGTGCCAAAGGCAGTCTTCAGCTTGTCCAGGGTTTTCGGTCCGACACCCGGAACAAATTGCAGCGGTATCTGATGGACATATCTAGGACGCGTTTTGCCTTTTCCAGACTGATCACTCAGTTCGCGCAGTCTCTCGCTGACACCCTTTGTCAATCTGGCACTTCCGCATTCCGCACACGCCGTTGCCCCGCTCACTGTACGCTCCCCGCATACGTCACAAGCCGTTTGATAATACTTCCCCAACAGCGGATCTAATCCGTAATTTGCAGTAATTTTCCTGTTGTCCTGTCCCTTTAATGCAAGAGCAAACTCAGAAAAATCAGCTGACTGCACATATAGTTCATTATATTCTCTGCCGATCTTCCCTAAGGAATGCGCATCAGAATTTGTTAAAAATGAATATTTATTTAATTCGGATACCCGTGAAGCCATAGGTGTGTCACAGCTTAAACCAAGTTCAACCGCATCTATCATAGAAGGATCAAAAACCTCAGTTAAGCTTGACTTAACCCCTTTTCCGTACAAGCTTTTGTGGGGCGTGAAAATATGGGCGGGGATAAACAATCCGCCCATTTCCTTTACTTTTTTTTGAAGGTTCAAGCCTGTTTCGTATATCCGCTGCGAGCTTAAGTGAATATTTTTCATCCGCGCTGAAAGCCAGGCTGAAAATTGTTTCATATCAGCGAGTGTCGGCATAAAAGCGAGCACATGAATCGGCCCGCTGCAGGCTTCATCATAAATCTCCAGCTCGCTTCCCAATAAAAGAGTTGTGCTGCGATAACGGATTCCGCCACCCTCAAGCTCGTGATACCTGCCTGAAGCAATGCCTTCCTCAAGCTCTATTATGACTTCCGGGGAATGGCAGTCAATAATCCCGAGAAGTTCAATCCCTTTATATTCACTGGCCTCAACCAAAATCCGGTCCAGCGTCAGGGTTTTTGCACCTGTTATTTTAACAGCCCTACCTGTATAGGTCCGGCCGATATGAATGTGTAAATCCGCGTAAATCTTTTTCATTTTTATGCTTGCAGCGCTTCTTTCAGCTGAAGATATTGAATCGCATAGGCTGTCTTTGCGTCGTATACCTCACGCGACTCAACCAGCTTCAGTGCGTCTTCAAGCGTCACCTCCATCACTTCAACAAACTCGTCCTCATCAAGCTCCCGTTTTTCTTCAAGCACAGACAGCTCTTCCGCAAGAAAAACGTGAACAATTTCATCGGCAAAACCGGGCGATGTATAGAATGCTGTGATTTTCGTCAGCTTTTTCGCTGTGTATCCTGTTTCTTCTTCCAGCTCCCGAAGCGCCGTATACTCCGGCTCTTCTCCTTTTTCCAGCTTTCCGGCCGGTATTTCAACGATCGTCCGCTCCAGCGGCTTCCGGAATTGTTTCACCATTATGATTTTCCCTTCGTCTGTGACAGCCAGCACCGCTACCGCACCCGGGTGTTTTACAATTTCGCGTTTACTCGTTTTTCCGTTTGGGAGCTCGACGTCCTCTACATAAAGATCAATAACTTTACCCGAAAAAATCTGTTCTTTCGCAATTGTTTTTTCTTCTAAGTGTTTCATTTCTTCATCTCCCGTTCTGTCTCTATATCATGCCCCATACATTTTATCATACTAGAGAAAAGGGGGCTTCTTTATGAAAGTGTACCGTATGCAAAAGGGCGTCGTTTTAGTGGGGAAAGCGTGGGAGGTGCGGGCGAAGCTCAAGGAATACGGGCGCACATTCCGGTATGTGAAAGATTGGGTTTCCGAGCCGTAAAAGTTGAAAACTCTGCTCCTTTATATTACGGTCATTACAAAGCCTAAAAAAAGGAGTGTGCACATGAGAAAGCGCAAACTAGGTTCATCTGATTTAGAAATAAGCGAAGTCGGACTTGGCTGTATGTCCCTTGGAACCGAAAAAAATAAAGCGCTGTCGATCCTTGATGAAGCCATTGAGCTTGGCATCAACTATCTCGACACAGCTGATTTGTATGACCGCGGCCGCAATGAAGAAATCGTCGGCGAAGCGATTCAAAACAGACGCCAGGATATTATTTTGGCAACGAAAGCGGGAAACCGCTGGAGTGACGAAAGTGAAGGCTGGTATTGGGACCCTTCAAAAGCTTACATAAAAGAAGCTGTGAAAAAGAGCTTGAAACGGCTGAAAACGGACTATATCGATCTGTATCAGCTTCACGGCGGCACAATAGAAGACAACATTGACGAAACGATTGAAGCATTTGAAGAATTAAAACAAGAAGGCGTCATTCGTTATTATGGAATTTCTTCTATTCGCCCGAACGTCATTAAAGAATATGTGAAAAAGTCAAACATCGTCAGCATTATGATGCAATTCAGCCTGTATGACAGACGGCCGGAGGAATGGCTCCCGCTTTTAGAGGAACATCAGATCAGTGTCGTTGCCAGAGGCCCGGTCGCTAAAGGGCTGCTGACTGAGAAACCGCTTGAACAAACGGCTGACAGTATCAAACAAAACGGATACTTATCCTATTCGTTCGAGAAACTGACAAATGCCCGCAAAGCGATGGAGAATGTCGCGCCAGATCTGTCCATGACAGAAAAGTCACTGCAGTATCTGTTAGCACAGCCGGCTGTCGCCTCAGTGATTACAGGCGCCAGTAAGATTGAGCAGTTACGGGAAAACGTTCATGCTGCAAACGCACGGCGTTTAAGTGAAGAGGAAATCAAAGCGCTCCAATCTCATACGGAACAAGACGTTTACGAAGCGCACCGTTCATAAAAAAACCAGCACCTGACCGGGTGCTGGTTTATTTGTATTGATGCCAATCGAGCTGGCTTTCATTGAGGAGCTGTTCAAAGCTTTTGTTTTTTTCGATCTCCTTTTTCTTTCTGATCTGTTCCGCTTTCTTTCTTTCCTGTTTCTTCTCATCCTCTTCCTTCAATTGGCTTTTCATCTGCATCAGCTTTTCTTTTATATCGGATTGAAGGTCGTCTTTTAATTGGTGTTTGTCAGCAGATTTTTGTTTTTTCATGCTCGCTTCCCCCGTGTTTTTGTTTTGAAGCCAGTTTATCATGGAGATTCAGGCTGAACAAGCAGACTCTCTTCTGAAAAACGCTGTCATATTTTTCTGCCGGCTCAGCAGCGTTTAGGTATAATGGTTTTAGAAGATTATCCATAATAGAGTTGAAAGGTGCTGTGTCTTTTGAAAAGATTCCTTTTAGCCGTCGGCGCTGTCTTGGCAGCATTAGCTGCTATCGGTATTTGCTTCACAAATATCATTATGTTTATAAAGAAAAAAACTGACGAAGAGATTATGAAAAGAGAAACAGATGACGGGCATGATGTATTTGAATGGTTTGAACGCATGGAGAAAACGGCTTTTGTGATTCCATCGGCTTACGGATATGATATAAAAGGCTACTATGCTGCACCGCACGATACATCAAATACAATGATCATCTGCCACGGTGTGACCGTGAATGTATTAAATTCTCTCAAATATATGGATTTATTTCTTGATCTCGGCTGGAATGTGCTGATTTACGATCATCGTCGGCACGGACAAAGCGGCGGAAAGACTACAAGCTATGGTTTTTATGAAAAGGATGATTTACACGAGGTCGTCAAATGGGTGAAAGAAAAAACCGGTAACCGCGGATTGGTTGGAATTCATGGTGAATCAATGGGAGCAGTGACTGCTCTGCTGTATGCAGGCGCACATCCTGACGATGGCGCTGATTTTTATATTGCCGATTGCCCGTTTGCAAGCTTTGAGGAACAGCTTGCGTATCGCCTGAAAGCGGAATACCGGCTGCCTTCCTGGCCGATTCTTCCCATTGCCGACTCCTTTTTGCGGTTCAGGGACGGCTACCGCGCACGCGATGTATCTCCTCTTGCCGTCATCGAAACGATCGAAAAGCCGGTCCTCTTTATTCACAGCAGGCATGATGATTATATTCCTGTTTCCGCAACCGAGCGGCTTTATAAAAAAAAGCCCGGTCCAAAGGAACTCTATATTGCTGAAGCTGGAGAACACGCCATGTCGTATACAAAAAATCGGGACACGTATCGAAAAACCGTGCAAGCCTTTTTAGACAAAATAACGTAAAAAGCGAAAGGCCCCTAGCCTTTCGCTTTTCCATCATAAAACGTCGGTGATGCCATCCATATGTTCACTGATCCATTCAATCGCAAGGTCTATCGTAGTAAACTCCTGCGCTTCAAATGTCATTTCATCCTGCAAAAGCCAAACATCCTTCTCGACGGATTGCGCTCCTCCGATTGACCAATGCAGCAGGGTGTAGGGATGGTTTTTGTTCAGAAAGGATACCCACGTTTTATTCTGTGCTGTATTCTTAATTGACTTCAGCTTTTGTTCCACGTTTCGTGTCTCCCTACTTTACTAATATGCTCATTCTTGGACTGAGCATTTGAGCCGGACTTTTCAGCGCCAGCGTTTTGGCTTTTTCATTGTAATCGATTGTCATTTGATCGTCAAAAAACACTTTTTGCGACGACTGGATATATAGCGGAATGCCGTTCGTTTCCAGCTGCTCACACTGTCCCGCTAATTCCTCTGTCACCCAGATGGTCGGTACACCGCTTACTGCGCAGCCGCATCCTTCAGCGTCATAACGGAGCTGTGCCTTTTTTCCCGGGTTGGCGTCAAGCGCCTGCTGCAGTGCCTGTTTTGCTGCATCTGTCACATGAATGTTCATAAGGTGAAACCCCCGTTTTTTTCATTTTCGCTATTGTAGCACACCACGCGTCCGTTCGCATTGTTTCTGCCTTTTTTCCACCGCTTCGCTTTTTCTTCTGCAGCCTTGATCCAATCGTTTTTTCCCTGTATGTACGGCTTGATATTGTCCGGATACTGGGCCGCCAGCTGTTTTTTGAGCGAGGCGTATTCATTCGCTATTTCCGGATGAGCTGTGAGATAATCTCTGAACACCAAATGCCGTTCAATAGCAGGATGCCCTCCTTCATAAATATGGACATGATGGGTACGCTTATTTCCGCCCTTTTGAAAATAGCGTCTGCCAATCATGCCGTTTTCTCCTTTCGGCATATAGCCGAGCTCCGCCATTTTCGAATCATATTGGTTCACGGCCGCGATATCCTTTACTGCAATCAGGATATCAATGACCGGCTTTGCCGCCATATTTGGTATCGATGTGCTTCCGACATGATGCACGTCAATGATCTCCGGGCCGAGCACAAGCTTCAGACGATCTTTTTCCTCTCTGAACAGCCTTGCCCATTCTTCATTGTAGTGAACGACTTCAACCTTTCTTTTCGGATAGAGATGAAAGACTGACAGAAAAAGCCCCTCTGACGCTTTGACGGTTTTCGTCTTTACAAACCCTGCCTGCGTATACAGCGACACGGCCGGGTTGTTTTTCTCGGCTGTTACGACCTCGATTTTCTCAGCGTCTTCGTTCTGATCAATAACAAATTGCACGAGTGCTCGTCCGATGCCTTTTCTGAAACCGTCGGGATGCACAACAAGCCTGCAAATTGTCAGCTCATGCATAAACTTCTCGCATGAAATGACACCGAGCAGTTTCCCGTCTTCCCGGTATCCCGCAAATTGCTCTTGAGAGGCTCTGATATCCTCAGCTTTTTCGTGTAAAGCAGGGATTCCGTCAAAACCGATAAGCTCCGCTTCTTTTACATAAGCCGGCTTTTGAACGTCAATAATCTCACGCGATACAGCCTCTTCCTTATGCTGAAGAAATGCAATCATTTGTTTTCTCCTGAAAACAGCCGCTGCTTCTCGACTTTGGCGACGCGGACCGCATACGATTCATACCATACGCTTTTTCCTTTCGCTTTCGCTGCCTGGTGTTCGGTGTGACGCTTCCAATGATTGATTGCGTCCATACTCTCCCAATAGGAAACTGTGATGCCGGTTCCATCCGCTCCGCGAACGCTTTCCACACCTAAAAATCCGGGCTGGCTCGCCGCAAGCGAAACCATCCGCTCTGCTGTTTCTCCATACGCTTCGTCATTTTCACTTTTGACAGAAGAAAAGATAACAGCATAATAAGGGGGCTCAGGTGTTTTTGATAAAAAATCCATAGCGGTTCCTCCTTATATGTACTTCACAAAAAGAACCCTGTCCTGGCCCGGTCCATCGTAATTTGCAAATACTGAGATGCCATTCACTGTTTTGCTGCCTTTTTCAATTTCAAATCCCAGTCTTGTATGATACGCGATTGACACCTTATTTACCGGGGACGTCACGCACTTTACCCGGGTGCATCCCCTCTTCTTAACTGCTTCAATAAACACATCGTATAATTGTTTTCCAATTTGCATTTTTCTGAAATCCGGATGCACACCGGAAAAATGGATGTATGCCGTTACAGGATCTGATTGCGATTGAAATCCGATTAAAAATCCAGTCATGCTGTTATGTTCATGTGTGATAAAGCTGGTGTCCTGAAAATGTTCAAAAAATAATCGCGGGAGCTTTTCTTTCAGCTGCCTGCCGCCCCACCATTCATTCATTACAGACGTTACCATTTCATAATCTGAAGACGTGATTGTTCGAATATCCATTACGATTTGATCTCCCTCCGTCTGGCAAAACGAATGTCTCTTTTTTCTCACAATATAAAAATTATATTTTGCCTGACTGGAATTGTAAATGCCTTCTTTTCTGTATCATACGTTTCCAGACTGCTGACGGAACAATGTTTGCTATTTTCATATCTAGTTCTCCCCCTCCAGGAGGGGGAACATTTACAGAAAAATATCAAGCACCTGATCAAGTCTCAGCTTACAGAGCTTGCCGGCGTCTCCTTTTATCCACACTGTTTTTTCAAATTCCTCATAGCGGCAGATTTTCCCGCTGCAGGTGACAATTTCGCCATCCTGAAAGCAGCTGACAGTAATATCCTGAGCAAATTCCATTGCCATGCAAAGCGTTTGGTTCATCTCCTCCAGCTTATCCGAATCAAGGATTGGCCTTTGCAGCTTCTGTTTATGGTGTTTTCTCTCAAGCAGGCTTTGTTTATGTTCAGGCAGAAACATTCGGCTTCCTTCCCACAGCAGATTGCCTCTTTTTAAATGCTCATTCATTTATAATGCCCTCCTATTTTAGCCGCTCGTTCAAACGCCTGGCCTGCCGCTGTCAGTGAGGCCGCCCTGATGATCGCCGTGTCGCCGAACCGGTTTTTAATCCCGTCCATCACATAGCCGAGGCTCATCTTCTTTGCATAATCCTGAAATAAATTAAGCTGCCATACTTCATCAGATGAGAGCTGAGAGAGATTGACCCCGAGGCGGCGGACAGGCTTCCGGTCCCAAAACTTGAGAAACAGTCTGCATACAGCCTGGTACACATCCTGCGTAGAATTGGTCGGTTCCGCCAGCTTCACTTGCCGGTTGAAGCCGGTCGGCAAATCAAAGTCAGCCCCCCTGCAGCTCACCGAAACCGTCTGCCCCATCATCCCGGCGTTTCGGCTTCGCCTGCATACCTCTTCACTCAGCTCCAGCAGAACGACTTTTATTTCTTTGTCAAAGTGTTCATAGTCTTTCGGGAGTGTCATTCCGTGGCCAATCGCTTTTTGTCCGTCCAGCGATGCCGTTGACACAGGAGAATAGTCGATTCCGTTCGCCGTCATCCACAGCACGTGTCCGTTAATGCCCCATTTCTTTTTTAAAAGCTCGAGCGGAAAAACCGCAAGCCCGCCGATCGTGCTGATGCCCATTCGATTTAAATGATGTTTCATCCGGCTCCCGACGCCAAACATACTCCCCACCGGAAGCGGCCACATCTCGGTTTTCATATTTTCTTTCGTTAACGTGAAAATACCGTTCTTATTCTTTTTGGCAAAATTGTCACACGCGATTTTGGCGAGCGCTTTATTAGGGCCGATTCCGACCCGGGCATAAATGCCGACCTCCCGCTTAATTCTGTCCTGAATGCTTTTAGCAATCTCCTCGGGCGCCCCAAACAGCTTTTGGCTGCCTGTGATATCCATGAACTGCTCATCAATGGAATAGGGCTCCACGAGATCTGTATATTCCTCTAAAATGGCGGTGATTTGCAGCGATACATCAATATACCGCTGCATACGAGGCCGGAGCACAACAGCTTCAGGGCACTTTTCCTGCGCTTCCCACAGGCGTGAGGCATTGGCTACCCCTTTTTGTTTCGCCAGCGGGCATGCAGCCAATACAACTCCGCCCCGCCTTTCCGGATCACCCGAAACAATCACCGGCTGATTTTTCAAATGTGGATTTTCCGCTTTCTCTACAGATGCATAAAACGATTGCATGTCAACGAGAAAAATCACTTTTTCTTTCATCATACACACCTCTAAAAAGAACTTATGTTCGCTTTCACTATTATATGCGAAAATATGTTCGATTTATACTGGTAAATGATTCTTGTCTGACAGAAAATATGATGCAAGGGTTTGAGAGAAGGAAAACATTTAGTAGAATGAAAGCGAACCATAAAGATAGGAGAGTCAAAATGGAGAAATTTGTCGAAAAAATGCTGGGACAGGCATTGCGCCAATACGGCCGAAATGTTGCCGTTGATCCGTTAAGCCCGTATGAAAAACAAAGCCTGAAAGCTGCTTTAGAGGAAAGACAAAATCAAGATCCAGATGAGGACCTGCATGCGCATATAGAGGATATCATTTATGACTACGTCACAAACCAAGGGCTGTTTTCTTAGTGTCATGCACCTTCATTGTTGGAGAAATTTCGTATATCTGTTTTCGTATGGCCAGAAGAGACGCCGCTGATATCGACGGGAAGCGCCCCTTCTCATATAGGGGCGCTCAAGCCCATCAGCATAAACTTTAGCCTGATGCCCCGTCTCACTCAGCATTTCAGGAACCCCGCCGATATGAGCTACAGCCTGATAGGTCAACGTCTTTAAACGGAAATCCGTTTGATTCTCCCGCATTCCTGATATCTTTAAACTGCCCGGGCATTTCTGCTGAATGAGAATTGCACTTTCATGGTGAGATATAAGCGCCGGACAAAAAATCCGAGTACTTCAACCTCTGCTTCAACGGCGTAAACGCCATCGTCAACCGTGAAACATGAACCATTCAAAAACAAAGGTCATCCTGCGCACCCATAGTGTAATACAATCCCTTATAAACCGGTAAGTAAAAATATTTAATCCTCCGTTGGATAAGGAAATTTTTTCATGTATGATAGAAAAAGATCTTACTAACAGGAGAGAACAATAGACATGAAGACATGGAAAGATATCCACCCAATCAGCTGGACAATTATTATCGGAACCATTTTTGGCAGGATGGCAACATCGATGAGCATTCCGTTTTTAGCGATTTATTTAACATCTGTCCAAGGCGCATCAGCGTCCTACGCGGGGCTTGTCATTGCGGCGAGCTCATCAGTCGGTATCATTGCAAGCTTTTATGGCGGATATATCTCGGACAAATTCGGCAAAAAGAACATGATGCTTGTATCCATTTTCGGCTGGATGCTGGTGTTTGCAGGGTTTGCGGCCGCTTCTCACCTCTGGGTATTTTTTGTGGTAAATGCGTTAAACGGACTTTGTAAATCACTGTTTGAACCTGCTTCAAAAGCTTTGCTGTCAGATATGACAGAAGAAAAAACAAGATTGCTGGTTTTTAATTTACGGTATGCAGCCATTAATATCGGCGTTGTCTTCGGCCCTGTGCTCGGTCTGTACTTTGGTTCATCACAATCTACCGCTCCTTTTTTGGTGCCCGCGGTGATTTATGGGATGTACGGTGTCATCCTTGCCATCCAATTTAAAAAGCATCCACCCGCGACATTAGAACAATCCAGAAATCTGAACGTTCGGGAAGCGTTTATGGTAACGCAAAAGGACCGTCTTTTTACAGTTGCTCTTATCGGCATTACACTATGCAGCTTCGGCTATTCGCAGTTCAGCTCTACATTCCCGCAATATATGGCGCAAAATCCTTTTATCGAAAATGGGACAAAATTGTACGGCTTGATGCTGACATTAAACGCAATTGTTGTTTTGGCAACACAGTTTCCCATCGTCCACCTTGGTAAACGGTTTTCGCCGCTTTGCTCCCTGATGCTCGGCAATATCATGATCAGCGCCAGCATGATGATCCTTACCATGTCACACGGGGTTTCTTCACTTGTTATCATTGTGATTGCATTTACAATTGGAGAAGTGCTCTTATTCTGTATGATGGATTTGTTTGTAGACCAGATTGCAAAACCCGGATTAAAAGGAACGTATTTCGGAGCGATCGGCTTTTCGCAGTTTGGGAATGTGATTGGCCCTTGGGCTGGCGGCTTATGTATAGATGCATTTGGTGCCGGGCATCCAAGTTCCATTTTTTCTGTCCTTAGCGGCATCACCCTGCTTGGCCTGCCGTTTTTAGTGTTTGCCTATCGGAGGATGAAAGCGGGAATCACTGAGCAGCAACCCGGACTGGGGAAGCCGCTTTAACACAAGAAGACGGGAGAGAATCGCTCTCTCCCGCAAAAACGAGGTGATGAAATATGAATATAGGTGATATCATGTTTCAGCTGATCGTATTTTTCATGTTTGCCGCTGTTATCTCGGCGGCTGTGATCGGCTCTACATATGCGAAAAACCGTAAAGCACAGCTGGACCGAATCGAAAAAAAGCTTAACAGCATGTCCGAAGACCAAAACGATTAACCGCTTGGGGCAACGAGCTCTACCTTGATCCGGTCAGGGTCCTCACAATAAACTGCATAATGCCCGTCTCCTCCGGCAAAAGGATGCCGGTCCCGGTACAGCACACGATAGCCTTTCGCCATCAATTTTTCAGTCATCAGGTCGACTTGAAGCTTGATTTCAGCTGAAACGCGAGATGGTTCAGGCCGACACGGCACCTGTGATATTTCAGCTCTAGACATTCTTCTTTTGCCTGAACAATCACAAGGTAAAAGTGATCTTTCTTCCAGCTGATGCCGGAACTCCATTTTGAAACTCTTTATAGCCGCTTCCAAATCGGAGACATACAGTTCAATATGGTGCATAATGATCACACCCTTCTCACTAACACTTCTTCTACCTTATGCCGGTCTCCCTTTCGCAATATTAAATCTGACCTGAATTTAGTCGGCAAAATATTTTCATATAAATTAGGGCGGTTGACACTCTCCCAAATCGAGGTTGCCATCTCGTCAGCCTCCTGGTCAGACAGGTCTTTAAATTTATGAAAATACGAGTCCGGATTTTGAAAGGCTGTTTCCCGAAGAAGGCGGAAACGCTCTAAATACCAGGTAAGAATCCGGCTTTCGTCCGCATCTACGTAAATTGAAAAATCAAAGAAATCGGAAACAAAGATGCGTGGATTTTCCCGGTCATCCTCCAAGGTCGGCGATTGAAGAACATTAATCCCTTCGATGATCACGATATCAGCCTGTTCTACAACCTCGAACACACCTTCCTCGCGGTCATAGGTTAAATGAGAATATACCGGGGCCTTTACTCTTTCTTTTCCTGACTTTACGTCATTCAAAAATTCGAGGAGCGCTTTCACATCATAACTTTCAGGAAATCCTTTTCTTGACAGCAAGTTTTTCTTCTTCAGCTCAGCTGTAGGAAATAAAAAGCCGTCTGTCGTGATCAGGCTGACCTTGGGGCGATCCGGCAAACGTGAAAGCAGCTTCTGCAAAATCCGCGCTGTCGTGCTTTTCCCGACTGCGACACTGCCGGCAATGCCGATGATAAACGGAATTTTGGCTGAATGAGGGTGCTTCAAAAAAACATTGACATGCTTATTTCGTTCGGCAGCGGACTTGACATGCAAATGAAGCAGGCGAACAAGCGGAATATAGATCGTCTCCACTTCCTCTACGGATAGATGATCATTCAGCCCTTCAACAGCTTTTGCCTCTTCTTCAGAAACAGCAATCGACAAATGGCCCCCAAATCCTGACCAAGACTGCCGGCTGTGCTGTGTATATAAAGTATGTAAATTAAGCTCTTTATTTTTCACTGTTTACACCTGACTCTCTGTAGCTTTAAACAAACGCTTACAAAGATTGTAACGGAAAACATTCCTACTGTCTGCTTATTTTTTCAATTTACCTTTTTAACAAGTCAGCACCGATTCGGTTATATGCAGCCATTTCTTCTTTCGGAACCATACTGCCTCCCGTTCCCCAGACAACATGTACGGCATTTTTCATGCTGTGACGCAGATCATTTTCAAACATGTCGTGTTTCCCGGTTTCCGATAAAAACAGCTGAACAGGCCCGAACATACCGGCAAGCGCAGACGGCTCTAAATGCTTATTTTCAGATAAAGCCAGCAAATGAAGCAAAGTATACAGCGTTTCGTCTTCAATTGTATAACAGCCGCTCAGCAAAGGTTCTATCAGATTGCCGACAAATCCTGATGGACGCCCTACGGCAAGCCCGTCAGCAGCCGTTACATTATCCAAGCCGATATCCTGCACAGAGATCTGGTCATGCAAGCCGGAATATAGACCTAAGAGCATAGACGGTGAATGGGTAGGCTCCCCGAAAAATACATGGACATGGTTTCCGTACAATAGCTTCAGTCCAAATGCCACACCGCCCGGCCCTCCGCCGACTCCGCAAGGCAAATACACAAACAGCGGTGTTTCAGGACCAGGCTCGATATCCATTAAGCTGAGCTGTGTTTTTAAACGACTGGCCGCTACCGCATATCCTAGGAACAGCTGGCGGGAATGTTCATCATCAATAAAATAACAGAATGGATCTTGTTCCGCCTGCCGCCGTCCTTCTTTAACCGCTTCACTGTAATCTGATTCGTACTCGATTACGGTGACGCCCTTTTTGCGAAGTAAATCCTTCTTCCACTGCTTAGCGTCGGAGGACATATGCACCGTCACTCGAAAACCTAGTTTGGCGCCAATGATGCCGATGCTTAAACCAAGATTGCCTGTTGAGCCGACAGCAATGGAATAGCGTGAGAAAAATGAAGTGAACCGCTCTTCGTGCAAGATGCGGTAATCATCTGTTTCCTTAAGCATTCCTTCTTGAAGCGCAAGCTCCTCCGCATGTTTCAGCACTTCATAAATACCGCCGCGTGCTTTAATCGATCCCGAAATCGGAAGCTCATGATCGCACTTTAAAAGCCATCTCCCCGGAAACGTTTCGCCATACACTTCCTCCAACTTCTTTTTCATATGGCGTATTTCAAAAAGCGGCGATTCAATCATCCCTTCGGCAGCTTTTGTTTCCGGAAACGCCTCGGCAATATAAGGAGCAAACCGCCGAAGTCTTTTGTCCGCCTCGGCTATCTCGCTTTCCCACTCAGCCGCTTGTAATACCATCCCCTCTTTCTTGCCGGGATTAGCCCAGAATACCGGTCGTGCATCAATCAATTTCTGAATAAATGGATCTTTTATCAGATTAAGCAAAGTTTCTTGATTTATCGACATCAGCCATTTCTCCTTCCTGTAACAAATGTATATCTTTATAAAAAACTGCCTGCAAACACACCCAAAGGCGCCTCACACAGGCAGTTCCATGCTTATTTTTTCATGAACACCCGTCCAGCCAGCTTTTCCACAAGGGCTGGAAACAGCTGATATAGCTTTGTGCCGGCATTCATCAAACGAGGAAGGTTGATTTCACGTTTGTTCGTCATAATGGCAGACGCGATTTGTGCTGCCACATCATCTGGGTCAAGCATCCAGCGTTCGACATTTTTGGCATAGTCTCCGCCTTTGTCAGCAATAGAAAAAAAGTCAGTCTGAATCGGCCCTGGATTGACTGTCGTCACATAGACGCCCGTGCCCGCCAGCTCCATACGCAAAGCGTTTGAATAGCCGAGCACAGCATGTTTTGTCGCTGAATAAAGGCTGGATTTCGGCGTGGCAATTTTCCCTGCTTGAGAGGCAATATTGATGATATGGCCGCTTTTTTGCTCAAGCATATGCGGAAGAACAGCTTTTGTACAGGCGATCAGACCGAAAACATTGACATCAAACATTGATTTCATCTCATCAAGTGTAGAGTCTAAAACCGTTTCAAAAATACCGAAGCCTGCATTATTGATCAGCACATCAACCGGACCGATCTGACCACGGACGAGGGTGATATCTTCAAGACGGGAGACATCCAGAGGGAAAATATCACATTGTCCGCTCCATTCCTCGGTCATTTTTCTTTTGATTTCCTTCAAACGATCCTCACGTCTTGCCGACAGCAAAACATGGGCTCCTTCAGCAGCACATAAATAAGCGATTCTTTCACCAAGCCCTCCTGAAGCACCTGTAATCCAAATACGCTTGCCAGCTATATTTTTCACCCTGTTCACCTCTCTATTGCTCTAAAGTATGCGGTTTTTCCATCCCAATATGACGTGATGCCTGCTTCGGCTGCCAATATATCAAGATGCCCAACCGTTTCTGACATCGTTAAAAACAACTCTTTTTCATAAACGGCAGGAAAGAGCTGCTGACAGACCTGAAAAGCGGTAAGCGGTTTTTCCGCCAGCATATGACGCACATCCTCGGTTCGGCTGCTCTGCTTGTCAAACCGCTTCTTGATCAGTGCCCGTACATTGCCAATTGTCTCGCCATGACCGGGAAACACTGTGTTCGGGGCAAGTTCAGACAGCCTCCGCAACGACCGCTGATAATCCAGTAAAGGCTCCGATCTTTTTTCTCCCGTTTTTGGCGCTTCAAGAATCGGGTTAGACGAGCTGTTCGCCAGCAGCAAATCACCGCCAAGCATTCTTCCGGTCTTTTCATGAAAGAGAACAATATGCGACTCTGCATGTCCGGGCATTTCCAGAACAGTCCAGTCACCCATCCCGTCAATTTTCATCCCTTCCGTAACCGTTTGGGTCAAGGATCTTGTACAGGAAAATGCGTACGCCGACCGGATGAGCCTTTCTGCTTTCACATCATCAAATGGAACGCCTAACTCAGGCAGCAGCTTTTGAAAAAAATGTTTTTGCCACTCCATAAATGCCTTGTCTCTGCTGATATATGGTTCGTTAAACGGATGTCCAATCACTTTAATATCATCAGAAAAAACATCAAGCAACCCCGCATGATCCGCGTGATGGTGAGTCAGCACGACCTGCTCAATATCTGACATTTCTATATGTACAGCGGCAAGCTGCTCTTTTAGGGCTGCAGCCGCCTCTTTGGTTTTCGGCCCGGCATCGATCAGTGTCAGCGCGTCACCTTTCACTAAGTAAACGATGACATCACCGACGGCAAACGGTGTCGGGACGCGAATCGGAATGATATCTGCAGTTGTCATTCTTTTGCTCCTTGTCTTCATTCATTACTCATATTTTAGCTTTTTCTCGGTCTTGTGTCATTATTGTGCCGTATGAGAATGTCCCTTTTTGAAAAAGATATTGACATTAGCTTATCCCCCATTGCATAATGAACAACAACTAAAATGAGAACCATTGGAACGCTATGACGAGGAATAGTATACAGGCAATGGCCAGAGAGAGCGATATCCCCAGGCTGAAAGGTATCGCGGCCCGCTTGTTTGTAGAACCTGCCCTCAAGTCGCGGTTAGGAAAACCTAAACGTTTCCCGCGTTACGGGATTTGAGCTGAGCACAAGTTGTGCTAATAAGGGTGGTACCGCGAACCTTTTCGTCCTTTATGTGATGAAAAGGTTTTTTGTTGTTCTGATAGAAGGAGGATATCCATGAAAAAGATAGGATTTGTCGGCGCCGGGTCCATGGCTGAAGCAATGATCAACGGCTTTTTGCAAAGCGGCATTACAAAACCTGAAAATATTTATATCACAAACAGGTCAAACGAAGAGAGACTGAATGAATTAAAGGAAATGTACGGCGTGCGTCCATGCAGGGATAAGAGCGAGTTTTTCACACAAACTGATATCGTCGTTCTCGCTTTTAAGCCTAAGGATGCGGCAGAGAGCATTGACAGCATTCGTTCTTACATGAAGGATCAGCTTGTCATTTCTGTGCTTGCAGGCCTTACCATCGAAACCATTCAGCATTATTTCGGCAGAAAGCTTGCTGTCATACGGGTGATGCCGAATACTTCAGCTGCCATCAGAAAATCAGCAACCGGATTTTCCGTAAGCGCTGAAGCAAGCCAAGACGATATCACGGCGGCTACAGCATTGCTAGAAACAATCGGTGACGCCACATTGGTTGAGGAGCAGCACCTTGATGCCGTTACCGCGATAGCAGGCAGCGGTCCCGCTTACCTGTATCGCTATATCGAAGCGATGGAAAAAGCGGCGCAAAAGGTCGGTTTAGATGAGGAAACGGCTAAAAAACTGATCCTGCAGACAATGGCAGGCGCTACAGACATGCTTCGTCAAAGCGGAAAACAGCCCGCACAGCTGCGCAGGGAGATTACGAGCCCAGGGGGAACAACAGAGGCAGGCCTTCGCGCTTTAACGGAAGCCAGCTTTGAAGAAGCGATCATTCATTGTATTGAAGAAACAGCCAAACGCAGCGCTGAAATCAAAGAGCAATTTGCCGGAGCCGCCTTAGAGAAGCATTTATAGAAAAAAACACAAGACAGAAGGCAAAGCGCTTTCTGTCTTTTTTTATCTTAAGGCTGGCTGGCAGCTTCTGATTGTTTTAATAATGCAGAGATTGTAAAGGAAAGCAAGTCGGGAAGCACCTCAAAGGAATAAGGCACATACAGTCTTTCTGTCCATTTGTGCGGGTCTTTTCCAGCCGGGCCGACATTTAATACCGGGACATACAGCGCCTTGTCTTTACTGCTGGGAAGTGAATATCCTCTGTTAAAGAGCGGCATATTGCTTGTGTATGCACCAACCTCCTGTTTTTCCAGCTGAAGATAGCTCAAATCCGAGAGTCCTGGGAAATACTGCACCTCCCGTAAAGCAATGCCGTACCTGTCAGCTGCATATTGAATGAGCTTGCCAGCAGTATTCTTGATTATCTGATCGTTCTTTGATGACACTGCCGGGTAAAATGGAGGGCTGTAAAAGAGAACGATGAGCGGCGCATCTTCCTTACACAGCGCTGCGAGCTCAGATACAATTCTAGTCGAAAAATCCCTGTCTCCAAGATCTCCCCTGTTTGCATAAGTGAAATTCAGCACCCGTTCTGTTTCCGAGCTTCCGACACGCCGTTTCGCACGTGCAAGCAGCTCATCAAATGTAAAAACAGAGACAGTTCGTTCAATTGGATGAAATGGCTCAAACTTCTGGAAATCACGTGTTTTCTGCTGAATATGGTTTGAAATCTTCTCTGCCGCCTGCTCTGCGGTTTTCCGCAGCATGTCATGCAGCTCACTCGCGGAGCGCTTCATTGTCAGTACATTAAATAACGTAACGGCCGTATGCGGTGTTTGGACGGAATATGCCTCCTTCAAGTCCTTTTGCATTAAGTTTACCGGCGGCGGGGTGACTTCCCCGTCAGCCATTTCGCAGTAATTTACGTTCAGTTCCAGCAGACGGTTGATCTCAGAAACCATTAAATTTGCATTTAAACCGGAAAACGGCTCTCCGACATGCGTCTCTATCCCTTTGCAGAAAAACCCTGCGAGAACCTTGCCGATGCTTCCTGAATACACATATTGCTGCTGGTCGCCCGGAAACTTTTCAAACATCGGTTCGCTATTCAAACAAGCAGTGTATGTAAGATGATATTTTTTCTCCATTTCTTTCAACGCAGGAACGGCTTCGATCATTCCCCTTGAATTCACTTCCTCGTCAGGAACCGAAATCAAAAGCACATTCCCATCAAAATGACCATTCATTGCCCGCTCAAGCATCGACAGCTGAACAGCCAGCCCCGCTTTCATATCCATCGTGCCTCTCCCGAACAGCCAGTCGCCGCTTTCCGCGTCTGTTCTCACATGTTCAGGAAGCAACTCTTTTTTCTCTAAAAAGGAGTTCAAAAGCTCAGCCGGCTTACAAGCCATATGTTTGAATTCTCCGTAGTCCTCTATGTCCACGACGTCAAAATGGCTCAGCAAGAGCACCGTCTGTTTGACATCTTTCTTTTTGACAAGCGCTGTCAAAAACGTTCTGCCGTCTTCCATCGGATGGAGTGTTACATGATCAGGGTTATTTTGAAAATAAGGCTTGTCCTTTAAAAGATAATAAAGATATTCTGCAAGTGCGGCCTCCCCTTTCGAACCGGTGATACTTTCATACTGGACAAGAGAAGTTAAAAGGGTAAGCAAATCATCCTTAGTCTGCCAATTCATCATTTCCGCCCTCCTATGTATAAATACGCTTCGATCCTAAAAAATAAAATGATTCCCTGTCTATTATACAGAAATATTTGACAAATTCGGATCGTTTGAGCAGTTTATATGACGTGAAAGAAATGACTTGTTATAATCAATCTCTAAAAACCTTACGGGAGGCGAAAGAAATGGCCAGAAAATTATTCACACCTATTACGATTAAAGATGTAACGTTAAAAAACCGCATTGTGATGTCACCAATGTGCATGTACTCTTCTCACGAAAAGGACGGAAAATTACAGCCGTTCCACATGGCTCACTACATAACGCGCGCAGTCGGCCAGGTCGGATTGATTATTGTGGAAGCATCAGCGGTTAATCCTCAAGGACGAATCACAGACCAAGATTTAGGGATATGGGGCGACGAGCATATCGAAGGTTTCGCAAAGCTGACTGAGCAGGTAAAAGCGCAAGGCTCAAAAATCGGAATTCAGCTTGCCCACGCAGGACGTAAAGCAGAGCTTGAAGGAGATATTTTCGCTCCGTCTGCGATTGCGTTTGACGAGCAATCGAGCACGCCGGTTGAAATGACAACTGAAAAAGTGAAAGAAACCGTACAGGAGTTCAAACAAGCGGCTGCCCGTGCAAAAGAAGCAGGTTTTGATGTGATTGAGATTCATGCAGCACACGGTTACTTAATTCATGAATTTTTATCTCCGCTTTCTAACCATCGCACAGATGAATACGGCGGCTCACCAGAAAACCGCTACCGTTTCTTAAGAGAGATCATTGATGAAGTCAAACAAGTGTGGGACGGTCCTTTATTTGTCCGTGTATCGGCTTCTGACTATACAGACAAAGGCTTAGACATCGCTGATCATATCGGTTTTGCAAAATGGATGAAGGAGCAGGGCGTTGACTTAATTGACTGCAGCTCAGGTGCCCTTGTTCAGGCAGACATTAACGTATTCCCTGGCTATCAGGTCAGCTTCGCCGAGAAAATCCGCGAACAGGCTGACATGGCGACTGGAGCTGTTGGAATGATTACAAATGGTTCAATGGCTGAAGAAATTCTTCAAAATAACCGTGCAGACCTCATCTTTATCGGCAGAGAGCTATTACGCGACCCTTACTTTGCAAGAACTGCCGCAAAACAGCTGAATACAGACATTCAAGCCCCTGTTCAATACGAAAGAGGCTGGTAATCTTGATCCGAGATATCCGCGGCTCCGCCGCCGGATATCTCTTTTTTTATTTTTGGAGAAACGATCAGCTGACGTTCTCCGTCTCCCTAGTAGAACCAATTAGAGGAGATGACTCCAATGAATGCAGCATGGATCGAAAGGACCTATACGGTTGACGGTTGTGAATTTCATACAAAGCACCGAAAAGGATTTAGCGGTGTAACCATTGTCTTTGAAGCCGGCTACGGCACTTCTTCAGAGACATGGAAACCACTAACAGCGGACATTGATGACGAATTTGGCATATTCACATATGATAGAGCGGGCATTGGGAAAAGCGGACAAAGCAAGGCAGAACGAACAGCCGACCAAAAGGTGAGAGAATTAGAAAGCTTGCTTAAGGCAGCAGGTATAAGACCCCCTTATCTGGCTGTTTCACATTCATACGGATCGGTTATCAGCAGTTTATGGGCCTGTAAAAACCGACAGGATATTATCGGCATGGTGCTCCTTGATCCCGCTTTAGGAGATTACGGCACAGGCGGCTTTACAATTATTCCTGAAGAAATGCATACAGCATACAGAAAGCAGATGATGCTCGAGGAGACACATGCAGACTTTTCGAAAAGTCTGCGGCAGTTCAAACAGCAGCAAGTCCATTTAGGGAACATGCCGCTTATTGTCCTGTCATCAGGTGAACGCACTGAGAAATTCGCCTCCCGTGAAGAGGACTGGAGAAACCTGCATAGCAGCATTTTGTCTCTATCCGATCAAAGCGGCTGGATACAAGCTAAAAACAGCTCACATAACATTCATCATGATGAACCTCATATCGTCCATCTGGCGATTTATGATGTTTGGTGTGCGGCCTGCCAGCAGGCCGCCCCGATATACCAGGCAGTCAATTAAACAAAAACCCCGGCTAAAGCAGCCGGGGTTTTTACTATTTTGTTTCGCGATGAAGGGTATATTTCTTTAACCGCGGCGAGTATTTTTTCAGCTCTAAACGATCAGGATTTGTGCGTTTATTTTTGGTTGTGATGTAGTTTCTGTCTCCTGTTTCAGTGCAAGCCAAAGTAACATTTACTCTCATGTTAACATCTCCTTATAAAGCGTAATGATTACGTTTTATTATACAGCTTAACAACAGATTGTCAAACACCATCTTTTTCTCAGCCTCTCCTAACTTGCACCTCTAAGAAATCATACGCCGTGATGCTGTTCGGAAAAACGGCTGCCGCTTCTTTTTGGAGCTCTAAAGAAGCCTCTCCCTGATATCTCGCGCTGATATGAGTTAAAATGAGCTGCTTCGCTCCAGCTTCTTTGGCAGTTAGAGCTGCTTGTTCTGTTGTACTGTGAAAATAATCAAAAGCAAGCTTCACATCATCCTTAGCAAAGGTGGCTTCATGCACAAGCACATCACAGTCCCGCGCAAGCTCTTTTATCTTATCGCTCACTCTCGTATCCCCGGAAAACACGACAGCTCTCCCCTTTTTAGGAGGCTCCAGAAAATCCTTCCCGTTTATGATGCGTCCGTCTTCAAGTGTCACAGTCTCACCTTTTTTCATTTTCGAATATACAGGTCCCGGCGGAATATTCATTTCCTTTAATAACGCCGCCTTTAAAGAACCAGGCACATCTTTTTCCTGTACGCGGTACCCGAAGGCCTCTACACCATGAATCGCGGATACAGCTGTGACGATAAACTGATCGTCCTCAAATACGGCTCCCTCTTCAATCTCTTGTATCACAAGCGGATATGTTAGGTGAGTTTTCGTGACAGCAAGACTTGTTTCAATAAACGCCTTGATGCCTTTCGGTCCGTAAACCGTCAGCTCGTCCTCACCGCCCTGAAAAGAACGGCTGCCAAGAAGCCCTGGAAGACCGTATACATGATCGCCGTGCATGTGAGTAATGAAGATTTTTTCTATTTTTCGAGGTTTAATCGATGTATGTAAAATTTGATGCTGTGTGGCTTCCCCGCAGTCAAACAGCCATACAGATCGTCTTTCTTCAAGCAGTTTTAATGCGATCGACGTCACGTTTCTCGACTTAGCGGGAATTCCGGCTCCCGTCCCTAAAAAAAGTAATTCCACATTTCCTTCCTCCTACTAGAACTAGTTACCTACAAGAATACAGGATCATGCGTAAAATGTGAATCTTGCCTCTGATTCGGGCAATCCTTTCGTTCTAGAAATATTTTTGCGCCATTCTGCAAAAAAAGGTCTTAAATGTTTGCTTTCGTTGAATTTTAGATTTAAAATGAAGGAAATATGCGGGGTACTAAAATAAAGCTTCGAATAAAGTGAGGTACTTTTAGTGAAAACAAACCAACAACCAAAAGCAGTAATTGTCATATTCGGTGCAACGGGAGATTTAGCAAAACGAAAACTCTATCCGTCCATTCACCGTTTATATAAAAACGGACAAATCGGCGAAGAGTTTGCAGTTGTAGGAGTCGGAAGAAGACCTTGGTCCAATGAGGATCTTCGCCAAACCGTCAAAACATCTATTTCCTCAGCTGCTGATAAACATATAGATGATTTCACGTCTCACTTCTATTACCACCCGTTTGACGTGACAAACCCTGGTTCTTATCAAGAGCTTAACGTGCTGCTCAACCAGCTGGAAGATACATATCAAATCCCGAACAACAGAATGTTCTACTTGGCAATGGCCCCAGAATTCTTTGGGACAATTGCAAAGACATTAAAATCAGAAGGTGTTACAGCAACTACAGGCTGGTCCCGCCTTGTGATTGAAAAGCCGTTCGGCCATGACTTGCCAAGCGCGCAAGCATTAAATCAAGAAATTCGCGAAGCATTTACAGAAGATCAAATTTACAGAATCGATCACTATTTAGGAAAACAAATGGTGCAGAATATTGAGGTCATTCGATTTGCCAATGCGATTTTCGAACCGCTATGGACAAACCGCTACATCTCAAATATCCAAATCACATCAAGCGAATCACTTGGTGTTGAAGACCGTGCTAGATATTACGAAAAATCAGGCGCCCTTCGCGACATGGTCCAAAACCATATTATGCAAATGGTTGCGCTTCTCGCAATGGAGCCGCCGATTAAACTGAACACAGAAGAAATCCGCAGCGAAAAAGTGAAGGTGCTGAGAGCCCTCCGCCCTATTGCAAAAGACGAAGTGGATGAGTATTTTGTGCGCGGACAATATCAAGCCGGTGAAATTGACGGTCTGCCAGTCCCTGCTTATACAGATGAAGATAATGTCGCTCCTGACTCAAATACAGAAACCTTTGTTTCTGGAAAGCTTCTGATCGACAACTTCAGATGGGCTGGTGTTCCATTCTACATCCGTACCGGAAAACGAATGAAAGAAAAGTCTACAAAAATTGTCGTTCAATTTAAGGACATTCCGATGAACCTTTATTACGGCAATGAAAACAACATGAATCCGAACTTACTCGTCATTCATATTCAGCCTGACGAAGGCATTACACTTTACTTAAACGCTAAAAAACTCGGAGGAGCAGCACACGCGCAGCCAATCAAACTGGATTACTGCAGCAATTGCAATGACGAGCTGAACACTCCTGAAGCATATGAAAAATTGATTCACGACTGTCTTCTCGGCGATGCGACGAACTTCGCACACTGGGATGAAGTTGCCCTTTCTTGGAGCTTTGTCGATTCCATTTCTGAAACATGGGCAGCCAACAAAACACTATCGCCAAACTACGAATCAGGTTCTATGGGTCCAAAAGAATCAGATGATCTTTTGGCGAAAGACGGCTTGCATTGGTGGAATATATAAAGAAAAAGGCTGAGTGCTTGTAAAGCATTTTCAGCCTTTTATTTATGTATCAAGCTTTCTGCCTCTAAGCGGCTCAAAAAGTCGATTGATTCTCTCTCTGTCGTAATCTAATATCCAACTGTTATATGTTTCATACATATCCCATATTGTTTCAGCTGCAGCAGCTAAAATATCGCAGCCTCGATCATCATAAAGATAAAAAATGGTTCTCTTCTTTATATTGATAAAGTAAATTTTTCGAGAAATGCTTGGTTTTATCCCCATATCTTGATTACATATTGCTCTCAGCATTGGGATATATCTTATATCACCAGCTTTGCATCTAAGAAAAAATCTATGCGTTTTATCATCATAATCATCAGAACAAGTATAAGGAACAGCAATGTGCTGCAGTTTTTTCAACACAGCTTTTTCTCGAATGTACCGTGAGAAAATATGCAATTTGCTCTTATATCCCCTTCTCCCTTCAATACCAACAGCATCAGCTATAACAAATATATCATCATCTTCGGCATGTAGAGATTTAAATAAAGTGACAGCTCTCTTATATGCGTTATCTAAATAAAGGCTGTGTAGATAGGCATCGTTCACATTATACCCTACACCTATTTCAAACCGGATTCCGATCGGCCAGTTATAAAACAAAGGAGGTGTAAGTCGTAAACCAGGAAAATTTTCAAGTAAATACTCATTTACAGGCAAAACATACATCCTTTCGTCGGCACTCTATTTCAAAAAAATCCCGCAGCTGTCAGGCTGCGGGATTTCCACATCATTATTTCATCCATTCAGTATGGAAGACACCGTCTTTGTCTGTGCGCTCATAAGTATGGGCGCCGAAGTAGTCACGCTGCGCTTGGATTAAGTTTGCAGGCAGCACGGCTGTGCGATAGCTGTCATAATAAGCTAGTGCGCTTGAGAATGAAGGTACCGGCACGCCTTGGGCAACTGCAAGTGAAATCACTTGGCGAAGCGCTCCTTGGTAGCTTTCTGCAATGTTCTTGAAGTGGCTGTCAAGCAGCAGGTTATCAAGCTCAGGATCGCGGTCGTAAGCTTCTTTGATTTTCTGCAGGAATGCCGCACGGATGATGCAGCCGCCGCGGAAGATCATAGCGATTTCACCGTAATTGAGATCCCAGTTGTATTCTTCAGAAGCTGCTTTCATTTGGGCAAATCCTTGGGCGTAAGAACAGATTTTACTCATGAACAGCGCTTTTCTGACTGCTTCGATCAGCTCTTCTTTATTTTCTGTAACAGGCTTCACTTCAGGCCCTGAAAGAAGGCCGCTTGCTTTCACACGCTCATCCTTCATCGCTGAAATAAAACGTGCGAATACAGATTCAGTGATAATCGGAAGCGGAACACCTAAGTCAAGTGCACTTTGGCTTGTCCATTTTCCTGTTCCTTTTTGACCCGCTT
Organism: Bacillus sp. AF23; assembly: GCF_020861455.1. Taxonomy (NCBI): domain Bacteria; kingdom Bacillati; phylum Bacillota; class Bacilli; order Caryophanales; family Bacillaceae; genus Bacillus; species Bacillus sp. AF23. The sequence continues at coordinate 64,167 of NZ_JAJHVY010000011.1, read as the reverse complement.
TATCAAGAATTACATCAACAAGCGGTTTACCTGTTTCTTCATCTTTTTTCGTGAAGATATCAGCAGTAATCTCGATCAGATAGCTGTCTAGCTCGCCTTTATTCCATTCAGCAAATACTTCATGAAGCTCATCAGCTGAAAGACCGAGTACCTGCTTCAGGATGAAATAAGATTCAGAGATCAGCTGCATATCCCCGTATTCAATGCCGTTGTGAACCATTTTTACATAATGGCCGGCACCGTCCGGACCGATATATGTCGTACACGCTTCACCGTCAACTTTTGCAGAAATTGCTTCAAGAATTGGCTTCACAAGTTCATGAGCTTCTTTTTGTCCGCCAGGCATGATAGAAGGCCCTTTAAGCGCTCCTTCTTCTCCGCCTGAAACGCCTGTGCCGATAAAATGAATGCCGCTTTCAGCAAGCTCTTTGTTTCGGCGCTGTGTATCTTTATAATATGTATTTCCGCCGTCAATTAAAATATCGTCCTTCTCTAAGTGAGGAAGAAGAGATTGAATTGTCGCATCTGTAGCAGTTCCCGCTTTAACCATTAACAAAATTTTGCGCGGTGTTTCCAAGGATTGAACAAATTCTTCAATGCTGTAGGTGCCAACAACGTTTTTGCCTTTAGCCTCTTGCAAAAATTCCTCGGTTTTGCTGCTTGATCTGTTGTAAACAGAAACAGAAAATCCTCGGCTTTCAATATTTAAAGCCAGATTTTTACCCATTACCGCAAGTCCGATAACTCCGATTTGTTGTTTTGACATATTCTAACGTCCCTTCTGCAAACGTTTAACCATTTTAAAATTTACATTAAAATAAAATGATATTTATACTATTGAAATTACCATACTTCACCCCCTTATTTCAAGACATTCAGCTTTTCTTTTCCTCTTGAAAAAAATCTTTATTAAAGCTTGTCCCGCTTGTTTTGCTCTCGTCTTTTTTAACCCTTGCACCTTTTCTGATCAGCTTGGAGCCGTACTTTTCATTCAGTTTTTCCATCATCTGCTGAATCGGTTCATCCTTCGCATCCTCTGTATAGCTGAACAAATCGAGCTGCTTATAGGCCTGCTCTTTTTCTACCAAATCCGTTCCGGTAATGCCGAGCAGCCTGATGGGGTTTTTGTTCCAATGCTTAAAGAAGAGATGTTCTGCTTCATTATATATCTCGTTTTTTTGATCTATCGGATTCTTCAGTGTGATGCTTCTCGTTATGGTTTTCCAGTCCGCATATCTGATCATAATAAACAGCTTTGAAGCCATTACCTCTTTACGCTGCAAACGGTCGCTAACTGATGCGGACAGTTTGCGAAAAACAGCTAACAGCTCATCTTCATCGGCAGAATCATGAGAAAGTGTGGATGAATTGCCTACGCTTTTAAATTCATAAATACGTTCCGGATCAACAGGGGCATGGTGAATGCCGTTCGCTTTATTTTTTAGACGGGGCCCGTTGATGCCAAGCAGCCGTTTCAGCGCGTGTTCGTCAGCGGCCGCTAAATCTCCAATCGTATCAATACTGAGCCCGTTCAGTTTTTCCGCCGTCTTTTTGCCTACGCCATGCATTTCTCCAACTGGGAGAGGCCAAAGGATATCAGACACTTCTCTTTTTCTCAGGATGGTGATCCCAAGCGGTTTTTTCATATCGGATGCCATTTTGGCGAGAAATTTATTAGGGGCAATTCCGATGCTTGACGGAAGCAGCAGCTCTTTCTGCAGTCTGCTTTGTATTTCTTTTGCCGTCTCATAGGCATTGCGGCTGTATGGTGTATCCGTCATATCCATATAGCCTTCGTCGATGGATACAGGCTCCACCAGATCTGTATATTCACGAAGGATGCTAAACATCGCTCTTGAAGAGCTTCTGTAGCGGTCAAAGTTCGGCGGAAGGACGATGAGCTCAGGACAGTTGCGCTTTGCTTCCCAAACCGGCATGGTTGTTTTCACACCGTGCGCCCTTGCTTCGTAGCTGCATGTGACGACGATGCCTTTGCGTTCTTTGACGTTTCCGGCAACTGCAACTGGCTTTCCTCTGAGAGACGGGTCATATGCCATTTCCACCGATGCATAGAAACTGTTCATATCAATATGGAAAATAATTCGGCCCTTCCCCGGCATAAACATATCTCCTTTCCGTTCATTAGACAACGGCTTGTACATATAGTAAAATGAAGGTATTGAATGGATGTGATTACAATGTTTGTGGAATCGATAAATGACGTTTTATTCTTAGTCGATTTTTTCACAATTATTCTTCCGGCTCTGACCGCCATCGGGATTGCTTTTCTCTTGCGAGAGTGCCGTGCCGGCGAGCAGTGGAAATCAAAACGAACAGATGAGCATCAGACGGTCTTTCGAATAAACCGAACAGACTTTCTTATTATTATATATCATCGCATTACAACTTGGATACGTAAAGTCTTCCGCATGAATTCACCTGTGAATGATGATGAAGACGTCAGTTCCCTTCTTTTATAAACCGCATTTATAAAAAGGAGGAGAACAAATTGTTAAAAACATATCAGAAACTTTTGGCTTTAGGGGCCTTTTTGATCGTATTATGCTCGGGCAACGCAGCTTTTGCTGCAACAAATCAGGTGGGAGGCCTCAGTAACGTCGGTTTTTTCCACGACTATTTAATTGAGCCGTTTTCTGCTCTGCTTAAGGGTGTTGCCGGGTTCTTTCATGGAGAATACGGACTCTCTATTATTCTCGTTACGATTATTGTGCGTGTGGTTGTACTGCCTTTGTTTGTCAATCAGTTCAAAAAACAGCGCATGTTCCAAGAGAAAATGGCCGTTATTAAACCTCAGGTTGACAGTATTCAGGCTAAGTTGAAAAAGACGAAGGACCCGGAAAAGCAAAAAGAACTGCAAATGGACATGATGAAGCTGTATCAGGAGCATAATATCAACCCGCTTGCGATGGGCTGTCTTCCAATGCTGATTCAGTCTCCGATTATGATTGGGCTTTATTACGCGATTCGCTCAACACCTGAAATTGCGTCACACTCGTTTCTATGGTTCAGTTTAGGGCAATCTGATATTCTCATGTCCCTTAGTGCAGGGATTATGTATTTTGTCCAAGCCTATATCGCTCAAAAACTGAGCGCGAAATATTCCGCTGTTCCGCAAAATCCGGCAGCGCAGCAATCTGCAAAGCTAATGGTGGTTATCTTCCCTTTGATGATGACGATTTTCTCGCTTAATGTTCCTGCGGCCCTTCCGCTGTACTGGTTCACCAGCGGCCTGTTCTTGACAGTGCAAAACGTCGTACTTCAGATGACACACCATAAACATAAAAAAACAGCCGCTCTTACAGAGCCGGTGAAATAAAAAAACAACTCCGACTTTTGTTCGGAGTTGTTTTTTTATTTCCATCACGTTTTAGAACCTGCATTCGTTTAAAAAGAAGAAAATCGGGAATACCTTTACTCACATCCAAACGAAAGGAGCTGGTGTCATGACGGAACGGTCTCAACAAAAAAATATTTCTGTGCCTGAGGGAATTTGGATCATGAAACAAACATGGAATGATGTCTTATTTGCTCATTGGCCGGTTAATTACTCTACCCTTCGAGCTAAGATTCCGCCGATATTGGACATAGATACATATAACGGACAAGCTTGGGTCAGCGTGCTTCCCTTTATGCTCACAAACCTTCGCGCGCGTTTTCTCCCTCCTATTCCCGGAGCCCAGTCCTTTCCAGAGCTTAACCTGCGCACTTATGTCACCTATAAAGGCAAGCCGGGCATTTATTTCTTCAGCTTAGATGCTGATCATCGGCTGGCAGTTCAAGGTGCACGGACTTTCTTTCATTTGCCTTATTTTTACGCCGATATGAAAGCTGAAAAAAATGGGGATAATATGGAATATAGAAGCAAACGGAGAGATGCCGGAAAAGCAGAATTCGGCGCCACGTACCGGCCACTCTCTGCGCCTTTTACAGCGCAAGAGGATTCGCTAGATTACTGGCTGACGGAGCGCTACAGACTCTACACCGCCCATCGTGACAAGCTCTATTATGAGGACATTCACCATCACCCTTGGCTTCTTCAAAGAGCCGAGGCCCAGTTTTCAATCAATACAGTGGCTGATGCTCACGAAATCACTTTACCAGACTCAGAACCGCTGCTTCATTATGCCAAAAAACAAGACGTGTTATTTTGGCCGCTTCGACAATGGCGCTGACTGTCAGAAAAAAACCCGAATGCCAGATCCGCACTCGGGTTTTCTTCATTATTTTGCTGCTTCTTCAATAATGGCAACAACCATTTCTGCTGTTTTCACCAGCTCTTCAATCGGCATTTTTTCGTTCTTCGTATGAATCTGCTCATACCCGACAGCAAGATTGACCGTTGGGATGCCATGGCCTGCGATTACGTTTGCGTCGCTTCCGCCGCCGCTCGTTTGCAGCTCGCTTGTGCGTCCGATTTTCGCAGCCGCTTTTTTCGCGATTTCAACGACCTGGTCGCCATCTTGATATTTAAACCCTGGATACATGACTTCGATTTCAACTTCTGCACGTCCGCCCATATCAGCTGCCGCCTCTTCAAAAGCAGCTTTCATTTTTTGAACCTGCGCTTCCATTTTTTCAGGAACTAAAGAACGGGCTTCAGCAAGAATATGAACTTCGTCGCACACAATGTTCGTTTGTGTGCCGCCTTCAAACCGGCCGATGTTTGCTGTTGTTTCTTCATCGATGCGGCCCAATGGCATTTTTGAAATCGCCTTGCTTGCGATTGTAATCGCTGATATACCTTTTTCTGGTTCAACTCCGGCGTGTGCAGTTTTACCGTAAATCGCCGCTCTTACCTTCGCCTGAGTCGGTGCCGCAACAATGATATTACCGACTTTTCCGTCTGAGTCAAGAGCATAACCGTAGGATGCTGTCATCATGGAACGGTCAAGCGCCTTTGCCCCGATAAGACCTGATTCTTCACCTACAGTGATGATGAATTCAATCGTGCCATGCTCAATATTTTCTTCTTTGAGCACTTTAATTGCTTCAAACATGGCAGCCAATCCGGCTTTGTCATCGGCGCCTAAAATCGTTGTGCCGTCTGTTTTGACATATCCGTCCTCAACAACCGGTTTTACGCCGTTTCCGGGTACGACTGTGTCCATATGAGATGTAAAATAAATTGTATCTGTCTTTTTCGTTCCTTTTAATGTGCAGATTAGGTTGCCGGCTCCGTGGCCAGTGATACCCATTGTATCGTCTTCTTTTACGTCTACACCTAAATCAGAAAATTTTTGTTTCAGCACTTTGCAGATTTCAGCTTCGTGCTTCGTTTCTGAATCGATTTGAACAAGCTCTAAAAATTCTTCCAGCAGGCGTTTTTCATTCACCATTTGTAAGTCCCTCCATGTTAAAGCGGTATGTTACCGTGCTTTTTTTTCGGTCTCTCTTCTGTCTTATGTGCAAGCATGTGAAAAGCTTGGATGAGTCTATTCCTTGATTCTTCCGGCAAAATGATGTCATCGACCATTCCGCATGCCGCCGCTTTGTAAGGGCTGGCGTTTTGTTTTTTGTATTCAGCTGTTTTTTCGCGTTTTGTTTTTTGCGGGTCAGCTGACGCTTCAATATCCTTATGATACAAAATAGATGCCGCACCTTCAGCACCCATCACTGCGATTTCAGCATTTGGCCAAGCAAACACGAGATCCGCTCCGATGGATTTGCTGTTCATGGCGACATACGACCCGCCATACGCTTTTCTGATAATGAGCGTTACTTTGGGGACCGTCGCTTCTGCATAAGCGAACAGCAATTTGGCTCCGTGTCTGATAATGCCGTTATGCTCCTGCTGAATGCCGGGCAAAAACCCCGGAACATCTTCGACAGTTAACAGCGGGATGTCAAGGCGTCACAAAACCGGATAAATCTCGCTGCTTTATCAGCCGCGTCAATCGTCAGGCTTCCTGCTAAATGTTTCGGCTGGTTTGCCACAATTCCGATCGTGTTTTGGCCAAGCTTTGCAAATCCGATGACTATATTTTTCGCAAAATACGGCTGAATCTCAAAAAAAGACTGCGGATCAGCCAATTCCTGAATCACCGCCCGAACATCATACGGTTTTGTGCTGTCAGCCGGCACGAGGCGGTTTATTAACGAGCTGGAGGCCTCATCCCCAGATGAAGGTAGTGATATCTGTTTGTCGAGCGGCAAATAAGACAGCAGCTTCTTCACTCCTGCCAGAACCTCCTCTTCCGTTTTTCCGGAAAAGTGGGCATTTCCGCTGACGGCATTATGTATTCCCGCTCCTCCTAAGCTCTCCGCATCAACCTGTTCTCCTGTTACTTTTTCAATGACCTTCGGACCGGTAATAAACATTCGGCCCGTCTGTTCTGCCATAAAGATAAAATCAGTAAGTGCCGGAGAGTACACAGCGCCTCCAGCGCACGGCCCTAATATAACCGAGATTTGCGGAATGACTCCGGAATATAAGACGTTTCGGTAAAATATGTGACCGTATCCATCTAATGATACCACACCCTCTTGAATTCTCGCACCACCTGAGTCGTTCAGCCCGATAATCGGTGCTTTATTTTTTGCTGCAAGATCCATCAGAGAGGTGATTTTTTTCGCATGGGTTTCGCCAAGCGCCCCGCCGAATACGGTAAAATCCTGCGCAAACACATATACAGAGCGGCCGTCAATCGTCCCGTAGCCCGTCACGACTCCATCTCCCAATATACGCTGCTCCCTAGTTAAGCTTCGGCTCTCCATGAAGGGATATAATTCGATAAAACTATCCTCATCCAGGAGATAGGCGATCCTTTCCCGTGCTGTGAGCTTTCCCTTTTTCCGCTGTTCAGCCTGCTTTGCATGTCCCCCGCCTTCTTCCGCCTGCCTGCGCCTGTTGTATAGATGACCGATATGTTCATTTATGTTCAATGTCTTGATCTCCTTTCGGTTCACAGAGCTCTACAAGCACGCCATTTGTTTCCCGCGGAGAAATAAACGCGATCCGTTTCCCGTTTGCTCCCTGTCTCGGCTGCCTGTTTATTACATCAATTTGCCGGTTTGATAATGCTTGAAGCTGATCTGTTAAGCCGCTGCATAAAAACGCAACATGGTGCAGCCCCTCTCCTTTTTTATCTAAAAATGTACGGACAGGGCTGTCAGGCGTTAACGGCTCGATCAGCTCCAAATAAACACCTCCCGCTTGGAACAGAGCAATGATCACCTTTTGCTCTTCAACCGTTTCTTGATGAAGAAACGTTAATCCCAATACATCTTCATAAAAAGTTCTGGCTTTTTTTATGGAATAAACGGCAATCCCAATATGGTCAAGTCCGGTCATTTTCATCCCTGCTTTCCGGCAATAGATATCGCTTGTCCGCCCATACAAAACACGTTAAAATATAATCAGATTGTCTAAGGAGTGAAACCATGTCTCAAAAACTGATGAAAAGCGTTTTAATCGTGATTTTGGGAGTTTTTATTCTTTCAACAGTACTCTCAGGAATCGTTATGTTTTTATAATGATAAAAAAGCAGGCGGCCTTATTGAACGGGAACATCCTGCTTTTTTATCAGGGCTTTATGCTCAATGGCAATCTCCTCAAAAGACCGGGAGTCTTTCGTGATCAGCACTCTCGTCCCCACCGGAATCTCTTGAAACAGATGGACAACTTCATCGTTATGCATACGTATACAGCCGTTAGATACAAATTGACCGATAGATTCTTCCCGGTTTGTCCCGTGAATACCGTAGATCCGGCCGTCTGTCCCTCTCGCATCAAACCCAATCCATCTTGCCCCAAGCGGATTCTCAGAAGCTCCGCCTTCAATATTTTTCTTTCTGTAATAAGGATTCGCCGCTTTTACTGTAATCGAAAATTCTCCCTCGGGCGTCAAATCATCCGACTTTCCGGTTGCCACACGATAAACGCCTTCAATTTTGTTGTCGATGATGACAGCAAGCTCATTTGTTTTCTTGTTGACGATGACATACGGGTCACCCGGAAGCGGATTTTCGCCAAGAGGCCATATCGGAGAAATAATCATCAATATTGAACATAAGAAAAAACGCATAAGCTCCTCCTTTTCCATTAGGTTGACCAATGTAGGATGAGCTCATGCGAGTTAAGCGAGCGATTTTTCTTGTTTGATTCCTTTGAAATAACTTTTGATCACTAAATATTGCTCCATTTCCCCAAGAAGATGAAAGAGTGCGGCTCTCGCTTCAAATTCTTCTCTTGTCGCAGGAAGCGGCATCTCTTCGAATTCTTTTCTCATGTCAGCAAGTCTTTTCAAAAATTTGTAGGCTGTATTCCCCGGGTGAATTGCTTCCCGCAGATCGCGAAGAAATTCAGCAATCATTTTTCCCTGATCCACCGTAATGGAGATGGATGTCACTTTAGGAAGAAGGCGCTCGAAGATTTCAAATTGTTTTTCTCTCATTTTAAAATAATGATAGTGCTGATTTTCGTGGCGCAGTATGTGGTTTTGTACATCTCTGTACGCCAGGTTTTTGGCTTCAGTGATTAACTGGTGTGTTTCCGGAATTTCTTTTCCTGTCCAATCTTGCTCACCAGTTAATAAATACCGTTCGATTTCTGCGAAAATGACAGCAAAATTGTCCTCTATCTTTTTTCGATAGGCGATCAGCTTTCGGTCAAGGCTCGGCATATACAGATTCATTAAAAGAGCGACGCCGATTCCCACCGTAATTAACTGGACTTCATTCCAGATGAATTGGGGCGTAATGCCGCCGGACATATACAGATGAAGGATAATAACAGAGCTGGTGACGATGCCTTCGTTGATTTTTAATACAACTGTTGTTGGGATGAAAATCAGCAAAAGCAATCCAATGACAAACGGATGATAACCAATCAGTTCGAAAAAGAGATAGGAAAAGAGAATTGCCAGACAGCATGCTGCAAATCGGGCCCATGACGCTTGAAGCGACCGTTTTTGTGTGATTTGTATGCACAAAATGGTGATGATTCCTGCTGATGCGAAGTTTTGCAAATGCAATAGCTGGCTTATATAAATAGCCAGAGCTGTTCCAAGTGCTGTCTTTATTGTGCGGTAACCAATTTTAAACATGTCGGACTCCATTCTATTTGTTTCTTCAACAAAAAAGAAGAAGCACAAGCCTTCTCCTTTTTCCCTATATTCTATAATATTTTTTCTAAAAAGTCCTGCGCTCTTTTGGATTTTGGCGAAAGAAAAAATTCTTTCGGATTGCCGTCCTCGACAATCATTCCTTCATCCATAAATAACACGCGGTCGGCCACTTCTTTTGCAAAGCCCATTTCGTGTGTAACGATTACCATGGTCATACCGGTTTCGACCAGTTCTTTCATGACCTGGAGCACTTCTTTGACCATCTCAGGGTCAAGCGCGGATGTCGGCTCGTCGAACAGCATGATTTCAGGATTCATTGCCAAAGCACGAGCGATGGCGACACGCTGCTTTTGTCCGCCTGATAAACGGTTTGGATAGTCATTTCGCTTTTCAAACAATCCGACTTTGCGCAGCAGCTCTTCGGCTTTTCCCTGTGCAGTCTGCTTGGATTCTTTTTTGACATTTACAGGTGCGTACATGATATTTTCGAGAACCGTTTTGTGCGGAAAAAGATGAAAATGCTGAAATACCATTCCGATGTTTTCCCGTACCTTTAATGTATTGGTTTTCGGCTGCGTAATCTCTTTGTCTTTAATTGTGATGGTTCCGCCGTTAGGTTTCTCCAAGAGATTCAAACAGCGAAGAAATGTTGATTTGCCTGAGCCTGAAGGGCCGATGACGGCAACAACCTCACCTTCAGCGATGTTTGTTGAAATGTTTTTTAATACTTCATGTTTCCCAAATGATTTTGACAGCTTTTCAACCTTAATCATTGGATTTCAGCTTCCTTTCTACAGCCTTGCCGATAAACGTTAAAATAAGGACAAGCACATAATAAATCAATCCGGCGATAATCAGCGGCTCAAGGTAATTGTAAGTGGCGGCGCCAGCTTGATACGCGCGTCTCATAACATCGCCAAGACCAATAACTGTAACGATCGCTGATTCTTTTGTTAACGTAATTAATTCATTTACAATGGCAGGTGATATATTTTTGAAGGCCTGCGGCAAAAGCAGATCCTTCATCATTTTGCCGTACGGAACACCCAGTGCGACAGCAGCCTCTTTTTGCCCTTTATCAATTGCGTTGATTCCCGCTCTGATAATTTCCGATACATAAGCAGCGGAATTCAGTGACAATGCGACAACCGCCGCCCAAAACTGGTCAATTTGAAAGCCGAGCAGCTGCGGGAGCCCAAAATAAACAATCATAAGCTGCAGCACTAAAGGCGTGCCGCGAAATACTGATGTGTAAAAATCAGCAATCCAGATCAGCGGGCGGAATGTGCTGATCTTGCATAAGCTTAGCACAATCCCTAATATAAGTCCGATAATAGCAGATACAACAACAATTTTTAATGTGATTGCTAAGCCTTCTAATATAAAAGGAATTTGGGGGATCGTTGCTGAAAAATCCAAATTCATAGCCTTTGTCTCCTTTTCTTACAGGAAAAAAGATTTCCTATTCAATAAAAAGGCTCAACGAAAAAGTTGAGCCGCTTTTTTTACTTCTCGCCAGTGAACCATTTTTTCTTCAATTTTTCGAGCTCTCCGTTATCTTGCATTTCTTTGAGCGCTTTATTGAATTTGGCCGTCAGTTCACTGTCTTTTCTGAAAGCAATCGCAGAACCGGCTTCTTCCGCTTTCGCATCAGGAATCACGAAGCCCTGCAGGTCATCATTTGATTTGAAATACCCTTCTGCCACCATGTCTTCAATAATCGCGGCGTCAAAGCGGTCAGATTTGATTTCCTGCACCAAATCAGAAATTCTGTTGCGGTCTTCTGTTTTAAAATCATATTCCGGAGAAAGCTCTTTCCCCTTCTCTTCCTGAATGGAGCCAAGCTGAACGCCGACTGTTTTTCCTTTCAGATCTTTTAAAGACTTAATGCCGCTGTCTTTTTTGCTGACAATCATATGATTCGCTGTGTAATATACATCCGAAAAATCAACTTGTTTTTTACGATCAGGCGTCGGTGTCATTCCTGACAAAACCAAATCCACTTGTTTTGATTTCAGTGCTGTAATTAAGCTGTTAAAGTCCATATCCTGCACTTCAATTTCGTAGCCGGTTTTCTTCGCAAGGGCCTTTGCCAAATCTACATCAAAACCGACAATGTTATCGCCATCTTTATATTCAAACGGTTTGTAATCCGCCGAAGTTCCCATAACTAATTTTTTCTTGCCGCTTTCTGAACCTGAACTGCTTGAGCCGCAAGCAGATAATGCAAAGGTGATGCACGCAGCTATCAGTAATAAGAGCCATTTTTTCATGATCCATTTCCCCCATATTCATTACTTTTATCATATTTGAATATTTATTCGTTAATTTGTATTTTAAACACTTTCTTATTTTTATGCAATACTATTTTTAAAAATTATCTCGAAGCTTATTTTTCCAGCAATCTCTTTTCATATTACTATATAAAAGGACATCTTCTGTAGCGTAGCTATTGAATAAACTCTAATATTTATTCATTATCACTTGGAATTTTATGCACAAAAAACCCCCGTGCCGCTCGGGCATCCGGGGTTTTATTATCTTATACTTCTTCGCAATATTCTTCGAAGGCTTCCTGCAGTTTTGAGACAACTGCCATCGGCTCATGGCCTTCAATTTCATGACGCTCCACCATTTTCATGATTTTCCCGTCTTTTAGAATAGCAAATGACGGAGAGGATGGCGGATATCCTTCGAAATATTCGCGCGCTCTTGCCGTCGCTTCTTTATCCTGTCCCGCAAACACAGTCACGAGCTGGTCAGGTCTTTTGTCATAATGAACGGAATGGTATGCAGCCGGTCTTGCGATCCCGCCCGCGCATCCGCAGACAGAGTTGACCATGACAAGCGTCGTTCCTTTTTTCGTAAGTGCCTCGTCCACCTCTTCAGCTGTTTTCAGCTCGGTATATCCGGCAGCCGTAATTTCTTGTCTCGCTTGGCGGACAACATCATTCATAAATAAATTAAAGTCCATGTTCAATGAAGACCTCTCCTTTTTCATCATCTGTTCCTATGATAGCAAGGAAACCGCCTTATCGGCAAATGCCACCGCTTATATCGGAGGATTTTTTGCTTTCCGTTTACTGCTTACAAGAAAAGGGAATTATATGATCAGATGTATAAATAAAGGAGCAGTTTTGTATGAGCCACAGGAAAGCTTTACTTATTCATAACGGAAACGCCGGCAACAAAAATATAGAAAAAGCATTGGGAGCTGTTGTGCCGGTTTTATCACAATCGTTAGATGAGGTGATCATTAAACAGACAAAGAAAAAAGACGATGCCTATCATTTTTGCCGTTCAATAGATGATTCTATCGAGACTGTCTTTATTCTCGGCGGCGACGGTACAGTCCATCAATGCATCAACGGCATCAGTACTTTAGAAAGAAGGCCAGCTGTCGGTATTCTGCCCGGCGGAACGTGCAATGACTTTTCAAGAGTGCTGGGCATTCCTCAAAATCTTGCAAAGGCAGCCGAAGCACTTGTGGCAGGAAAAAAATCCAAGGTTGATGTGTGCCAGATGAACGATCGTTATTTTTTGAATTTCTGGGGGATCGGCCTGATCGCAGAAACATCGAATCAAATCAACGAAACGGAAAAAGCCCTATTAGGAAAAATCAGCTATTTTACAAGCGCGTTACGGACCGTCTCATCTGTTGAATCTTTTCCTATTTCATTGACAATCGATGGGCAAGAGATAAAAGATGAAGCCGTTATGCTGCTTGTCATGAACGGACAGTACATCGGAACGAATCGAATTCCCCTGCCGGATGCCAGTATATGTGACGGATTACTTGATATCCTCATTTGCCGCAGCACCAATCTCTCCGCTTTGCGTGAGCTGATGAATATGGAACAGGGTACAATAGAGCGATTCACCGGAGAGCTTTCCTATGTTCAGGCCTCTCGCGTCGAAATTGAAACGGATACTGTTAAAAAGGCTGATACAGATGGAGAAGTGTATACACATACACCCACTGTGATTCAAGTCCTTCCGCAGCACATTGACATGCTTATTCCCCGCAATGAATAACTGTCCGCTGGTCATGGACGTTTATAAAGTGAGAACAGCTTCATAGAAAGAAATCCGTTGACTCTCCCCTAAGAGGAGGTCTTACAGTATAAGGGATACACTTTCGTAAAAAGGGGAAGTCACATGAAGAAACAGAACATCACATTAGCTATATTATTAACCAATTTATTCATTGCTTTTTTAGGGATCGGGCTTGTGATTCCGGTAACACCCGCGATTATGAATGAATTGCATTTATCCGGTACCGCGGTCGGCTATATGGTTGCATGCTTCGCTGTTACGCAGCTTATTGTGTCACCAATCGCCGGACGCTGGGTTGACCGCTTCGGACGCAAAATTATGATCGTGATTGGCCTGTTGTTTTTTAGTGTTTCAGAGTTTTTATTCGGCATCGGAAAAACAGTTGACATTTTATTTATATCCCGTATGCTTGGCGGTATCAGTGCTGCTTTCATTATGCCCGGGGTCACGGCTTTTATCGCCGATATCACTACTGTTAGAACACGGCCGAAAGCGCTCGGCTATATGTCAGCCGCTATTTCAACAGGTTTTATTATCGGCCCCGGCATTGGCGGATTTTTAGCGGAAATCCATTCCCGTCTGCCTTTCTTCTTTGCGGCAGCCTTTGCGTTAATAGCAGCCATTTTATCGATGCTGACGCTTCGGGAACCGGAGCGAAATCCTGAGAATGAGAAAATAGAGGGCCAAAAGACTGGATTCAAGCGGATCTTTGCACCTATGTATTTCATTGCTTTTCTCATCATTTTAATATCGTCTTTTGGATTAGCATCGTTTGAATCTTTATTTGCGTTATTTGTTGATCATAAATTCGGATTTACGGCCAGTGACATTGCCATTTTGATAACTGGGGGAGCAATTGTCGGAGCCATCACGCAAGTCGTCTTATTCGACCGCTTTACAAGGTGGTTTGGGGAAATCCGTTTAATCCGCTACAGCTTAATTCTCTCAACTAGTCTTGTGTTTTTGCTGACCATCGTAAATTCATATGCTGCGATTTTATTAGTTACCTTCACCGTATTTGTCGGATTCGATCTTATGCGGCCGGCCGTAACAACCTATCTGTCAAAAATTGCGGGAAATGAACAGGGGTTTGCCGGCGGGATGAATTCAATGTTTACGAGCATCGGCAATGTGTTCGGCCCCATTATCGGGGGAATGCTATTCGATATTGACTTAAACTATCCATTCTATTTTGCAACAGCAGCTTTAGCCATTGGCATTGCGCTGACCATTGCCTGGAAAGCCCCTGCCCATATAAACGCCAGCATGTAAAAAAAGCGTATTCTTTGTGTACTGCAAAGGATGCGCTTTTTTATTATACTGATCATAAGGGGAGTGATGGCATGAAGGACTCGTTTTACTCAATTGGAGAAGTTTCAAAACTGGCAAATGTGTCGATTAAAGCGCTTCGGTATTACGATAAGATTGATTTATTTAAACCCGCCTACGTCGACCCGGATACCAAATACCGCTTTTATACAGACTCCCAGCTCTATCATCTTGATTTGATTAAATCATTAAAATATATCGGCACACCTTTAGAAGAGATGAAAAAGGCACAGGAATTAGAGATGGAAGAACTGTTTTCTTTTTATACAGAGCAGGAAAAGCAAATCAAGGAGAAATTAGATTTTTTATCAACATTGGAGCAGACCATTGCTCTGGTGAAAAAGCGAATGAAGCGGCAGATGGAATATCCTGCGCTCGGTGAGGTGTTTGTTCTAGATGAAGGAGAAATACGGATTATACAGACAGAGGCAGAGGGAATCGGGCCTGAAAACGTGCTCAACGCTTCATACAGCAAACTAAAAACCTTTATCGAATCAGCTGATGGTTTTACGAACAATAGCTACGGTGCTACTTTCTCGTTTCAGCCGTACAACAACATTGATGAAATGACTTACCGTCATATTTTCACGCCTGTCTTAACGAATAAACAAATTTCTTCGATTACGCCGGATATGGAAATCACAACGATACCAAAAGGCAAATATGTTTGTATCGCTTATAATTTCTCGCCGGAGCATTATTTTCTCAACTTACAGAAGCTGATTAAGTATATCGCGGACCATCAATTAACGGTTATCAGTGATGTATACGAGTTAATCATACCGATTCATTATTCGCCGAAAAAACAAGAAGAATATCGGGTTGAGATGAAAATTCGAATCGCAGAATAATGATACATAGAAAAAGAGCATTTTTTGAAGTTATCATTCAAAAAATGCTCTTTCTGTTTGTTTAGTAGACAGAGGTTTTCTCATCTATAGATTCTAAAATTTCTTTGACACGCGCCAGGAATCTTCCGCACACGAGGCCGTCAAGCACTCTGTGATCTAAAGACAGGCACAGATTGACCATATCTCTGACTGCAATCATGCCGTGATCCATGACAACCGGGCGTTTGACGATCGATTCCACTTGAAGAATCGCAGCCTGAGGATAATTGATGATTCCCATCGACTGAACAGATCCGAAAGAACCTGTATTGTTGACGGTAAACGTTCCTCCCTGCATATCGTCTGCTGACAGTTTTCCGTCTCTTACCTTTTTGGCAAGGTCGGTAATTTCTCTCGCAATGCCTTTAATTGTTTTTTCATCAGCGTTTTTGATCACCGGAACAAATAAAGAATCTTCCGTGGCAACCGCGATTGAAATATTGATATCTTTTTTCTGAATGATTTTGTCCCCCGCCCACATGCTGTTCATTTGCGGGTATTCTTTTAACGCCTGAGCGACCGCTTTTACGAAAAAAGCGAAAAAAGTTAAATTAAAGCCTTCTGTTTTCTTGAAGGAATCTTTTATACTGTTTCGGTATGCCACCATGTTTGTGACATCGACTTCCATCATCGTCCAAGCGTGAGGAATTTCTGTTTTGCTTCGTTTCATATTTGAAGCGATCGCTTTTCTAACAGCTGTGACAGGAATTTCTTTATCACCGGCTGCTGAAGCAGGATGAGAAACATCTTCTTTCGTCTCCTGTTTTTGCACTGGTGCAGGAGCAGCTGCTTTTGGCTCCTCAGTCCGTTCGGAAACACCGCCTGAATCAATGATACGCTGAATATCTTTTCTCGTAATCCTTCCTCCGGCGCCCGTTCCTGTCACTTGCTCAAGATCAATGCCGTGCTCTCCGGCCAAACGAAGTACAGCTGGAGAAAAACGTTTCTTATTGGCCTGGCTGGCTGCTTCAGTGTTGCTTTCAGGAGCAGCTTGCCCGGCAGTTGGCACTTCCGTCTGATCTTGTTTTTGTTCAGCCGGCTTTGCGCCTTCTATTTCGATTTTGCAAATCACTTCTCCGACTTGCAGGGTCTGGCCTTCTTCTCCCACAAGCTCTGTTATTGTACCGGTAAAAGAGGACGGAACCTCCGCGTTTACCTTATCTGTCATGACTTCCGCAATTGGATCGTATTTGTTCACCTTATCTCCAGGGGCGACAAGCCATTTGCTGATTGTGCCCTCCGTTACGCTTTCGCCAAGCTGCGGCATCGTCATTTGTTCTATTGCCATGATCGTATCCTCCTTACGTCTTTAAAACTCCGCTAATTCTCTCATCGCCGCTTCTACTTTATCAGGGTTGAGCATAAAGTATTTTTCCATTGTCGGCGCATAAGGCATAGCCGGAATATCAGGACCTGCAAGCCGTTTGATCGGCGCGTCTAAGTCGAACAGACAATGCTCGGATATAATGGCAGCCACCTCACTCATGATACTGCCCTCTTTTGTATCTTCTGTGACCAAAAGG
The DNA here is from genome assembly GCF_020861455.1 of Bacillus sp. AF23. Lineage (NCBI taxonomy): Bacteria > Bacillati > Bacillota > Bacilli > Caryophanales > Bacillaceae > Bacillus > Bacillus sp. AF23. The sequence goes on along the minus strand of NZ_JAJHVY010000011.1, from coordinate 47,283 downwards.
ACCTTTCCGGTTTTGGATGCGGCTTCGATGATCGCTTCTTGATCAAGCGGGTATACCGTTCTTAAATCCACCACATGTACAGAAATGCCGTCTTTTTCGAGACGTTCTGCAGCCTGTAAAGCAAAGTGGACACAAAGCCCGTATGTGATCACCGTGATGTCATCGCCTTCCCTTTTTACATCAGCCTTGCCGATAGGAAGTACATAATCATCTGCCGGAACCTCTCCTTTGATCAGACGGTACGCGCGCTTGTGCTCAAAAAACAGCACCGGGTCTTCATCACGAACTGCGGCTTTTAAGAGTCCTTTCGCGTCATATGGCGTTGAAGGCATCACAATTTTCAGTCCGGGCTGATTGGCGAAAATCGCTTCGACTGATTGAGAATGATAAAGCGCTCCGTGCACGCCGCCACCGTACGGCGCTCTGACAACGATCGGGCAGCTCCAGTCATTGTTGCTGCGGTAGCGGATTTTAGCAGCCTCGGAAATAATCTGGTTTACCGCCGGCATTATAAAATCAGCAAACTGCATTTCAGCAATCGGCCTCATGCCGTACATAGCCGCTCCGATACCGACTCCGGCGATCGCTGATTCAGCAAGCGGCGTATCCATGACACGCTCTTCTCCAAATTGTTCGTACAGACCGGCTGTGGCTTTAAATACCCCGCCTTTTTTTCCTACATCTTCCCCAAGAACGAAGACACGTGAATCTCGTTCCATTTCTTCTTTCATTGCCAAATTGATCGCATCAATATATGACATTACTGACATTTGTACTTCCTCCCTACTTCGCATACACATAATCGAGCGCTGACTCAGGAGCTGCATAAGGAGCGTTCTCCGCTTCATCTGTCGCCTCGTTTATGATTGCCATGATTTCGTCCAGCATGGTTTGTTCTATCTCTTCGGTCAGCAGGCCTATTTCCTTTAAGTAAGCTTGATAAGTAAACAGGGGATCACTTTTTTTCGCTTCCTCTACTTCTTCACGGCCTCTGTAGCTGCTGTCGTCGTCATCGCTGGAATGCGGTGTCAGGCGGTAAGAAATCGTCTCAATTAAGGTAGGGCCTTCTCCTCTGCTCGCCCGTTCACGCGCTTCTTTCACCGCTTGATAAACTTCGAGCGGATCGTTTCCATTCACAGTTACGCCAGGCATTCCATAGCCTACGGCACGATCTGAAATATTTTCACATGCCACTTGCTTATCGTAAGGGACCGAAATCGCGTATTTATTGTTTTCACACATAAAAATAACCGGAAGCTTATGAACAGCGGCAAAGTTTGCCCCTTCATGGAAATCGCCTTGGTTTGAAGATCCTTCTCCAAATGTGACAAAAGCCGCGATATCTTTTTTCTCCATGCGTCCAGCCAGCGCAATGCCGACCGCATGCGGCACTTGCGTTGTTACCGGAGATGACCCCGTCACAATCCGGTTTTCCTTTTGACCGAAATGCCCCGGCATTTGGCGGCCTCCTGAGTTTGGATCTGCTGCTTTGGCAAATCCGGACATCATTAAGTCCTTCGCGGTCATGCCAAACGCAAGCACGACACCCATGTCTCTATAGTAAGGCAGCACATAGTCTGTTTCACGGTCAAGGGCGAAAGCTGCTCCTACTTGTGCTGCTTCCTGTCCTTGACAAGAGATAACAAACGGGATTTTACCAGAACGGTTTAACAGCCACATTCTTTCATCGATTTTTCTTGCTAACAGCATGGTTCTATACATATCAACGGCTTCCTGATCAGTCAGCCCTAATGCTTGATGTCGGTTTGTACTCATTCAAGCGCCTCCTTTATGCTTTTAAAAATGAATGGCTTTGCCATCTGCAGCAAGCGCTGCTTCTCCAATCGCTTCAGACAGCGTCGGGTGCGGGTGGATCGTTTGTCCGACCTCCCATGGCGTCGCATCCAGCACTTTTGCAAGACCTGCCTCTGATATCATGTCAGTGACATGCGGGCCTATCATATGCACGCCGAGAATATCATCCGTTTCACGGTCCGCCACGATTTTTACAAATCCGTCGCTTTCTCCATATACAAGCGCTTTTCCAATTGCCATAAATGGGAACTTGCCGATCTTGACATTATGCCCTTTCGCTTTTGCCTCATCTTCTGTTAAGCCGACACTGGCAGCTTCAGGGCTTGAGTAAATGCACTTCGGTACAAGTGTTGGCTCAAGCGGATGCGGATTGAGACCCGCAAAATGCTCAACGGCAATGATTCCTTCATGCGATGCAACATGAGCTAGCTGAAGGCCACCGATTACGTCTCCGATTGCATAAATATGAGATTCCTTCGTTTGGCAGCTTTCATTTACTGAAATGACGCCATTTTCAGTGACAATATCGGTGTTTTCTATCCCAATTCCTTCGATATTTGCCTGTCTGCCGATGGAAACGAGCATTTTTTCAGCAGAGTAGGTAACGGTTTCTCCGTCTTTTTCCGCTTGTATGCTGATTTCGCCTGACGATTTTTTCAACGTATCAGGCAGCACTTTAGCTCCTGTGACAAACTGAATTCCTTTTTTCGTAAGAAGGCTTTGCATCTCTTTTGAAATGTCCTGGTCTTCAGTCGGCAATATCCGGTCCGCATATTCAATAACCGTTACGCTTACGCCAAAGTCATGAAGCATGGATGCCCATTCGATTCCAATGACCCCTCCGCCGACGATGATCATCGATTTTGGAAGCTTCTCCATTTGGAGAGCTTCATCCGAGGTCAAAACAAACTCTCCGTCCGCTTCCAGCCCCGGAAGCATTCTTGGCCTTGAGCCTGTAGCTATAATGACCTGCTTCGGGATCAGCATGTCATTTTCTTCGCCATTTCCCCGCTCAACAGAAATCGTTCCCGGCAGCGGAGAGAAAATAGACGGTCCGAGGATGCGCCCATATCCGTCATACACGTCAATTTTTCCTTTTTTCATTAAATGATTGACGCCTGCTGCAAGCTTATCAACAACAGCCTGCTTACGGTGCTGTACCTTTTCAAAGTTGAGGGAAACGCCGGACGTTTCGACTCCGAATTGATCGGCTTCACGGGCTGTCCGGTACACTTCCGCGCTTCTCAGCAGCGCTTTACTCGGAATACAGCCTTTATGCAGGCATGTTCCGCCGAGCTTTTCTTTTTCTACAACGGCTGTTTTTAAGCCGAGCTGCGCCGCTCTGATCGCCGCGACATAACCGCCTGTACCGCCGCCCAGAATGACTACATCATACTCAGTTGCCATCTGACTCACTCCTGTCTGTCTATTCAATGCGATATTGTTTGGATTGCTCTTCGCCCTGCAATACCCTGAGCGCTCCCTGGGCCAGAGATTGCAGTTCGTTTTCTCCCGGATATACTAAAACGTCCGAAATCCAATCTATGTATGATCTGATGCTGGAAACAAAGCTTTTGCCGTAAGCCAGACCTCCTGTCAGAACAATGGCCTCGACTTCGCCTTTTAAAACGGCGCTTGCTGCTCCGATTTCCTTCGCTACCTGATACGCCATGGCGTCAAAAATTAAGCGGGCTTTTTCATCGCCCTCCTGAATCATTTGTTCTACTTTCACAGCGTCATTTGTACCGAGATAACCGGAGAGTCCGCCGGTTCCCACCAGTTTTTTCATCATTTCTTCTTTTGTATATTCTCCTGAAAAGCATAAATTGACGAGATCCCCCGCAGGCACTGTTCCTGCGCGTTCAGGACTGAACGGCCCCTCTCCGTGAAGGCCGTTGTTGACATCCACCACCCGGCCCCGGTCATGTACACCTATTGTAATGCCGCCGCCCAAATGAGTAATGATCATTTTCATATTCTCATATCGTTTGTCAAGAGAGGCTGCCGCCTTACGGGCGACAGCTTTTTGGTTTAACGCATGAAAGATGCTTTTCCGTTCAATTTCCGGCATGCCTGATATTTTAGCGAGCTCTGACATTTCGTCAACTACAACAGGGTCTACAATATAAGATGGAATGTTGAGGCCGTCAGCAATTTCTCTTGCGATAATGCCTCCTAAATTGGAGGCATGCTGTCCTGCATAACCGCTTTTCAAGTCCTCAATCATGCCGTCATTCACTTCATATGTCCCGCCTTCTATCGGACGGAGAAGACCACCTCTGGCACAGACAGCATCAAATTTTGAAATATTGATGCCCTGTTCATGAAGCGTTTCGAGGATATGCTTTTTTCGAAACTCATACTGGTCAATAATATGGTCGAACTGCTGCAGCTCTTCTATGTTGTGTCTCAGTGTTTTTTCAAAAATACTGCGTTCATTATGAAAAACACCGATTTTCGTTGAAGTTGAGCCTGGATTAATGGTGAGAATGCGTTTTTCATCATGTAGCATTTCAAAACCTCCAGATCAATTTCTTAGCGTCTGCTTAATATATGGTGGCCATTTTGCAAAAACTGGCTTCTTGAGCGGCGATTGCGTTCAATTCGTTCTTCAGCCAAGCGGTCAGCCGCTAAATACGTCGGAATGCCGTCACGCTGGGAAATTTCAAGGACGCGTTCAATATTGGCGTAAATGCCCTCAACCTTTTTCAGTGCACGTTCCGCATTATAGCCGTAAAGCTCATCCGCCACGTTGATAACGCCGCCCGCGTTGATGACGTAGTCCGGTGCGTAAACAATGCCCATTTCGTGAATTTGATCGCCGTGGCGAGTTTCTTTCAGCTGATTGTTAGCCGCGCCTGCAATCACTTTAGCTTTCAGCTGCTTAATAGTATCGTCATTAATGGTTGCACCAAGAGCACACGGCGCATAAATATCGCAGTTTTGTGAATAAATATCTTCTGGATCAACCGCACGTGCACCAAAATCTTGTACCGCACGTTCAACTGATTGCTTGTTGATATCCGTAACGATTAAGCTTGCTCCTTCTTCATGAAGGTGGCGGCATAGATTGTAAGCCACGTTGCCAACACCCTGTACAGCGATGGTTTTTCCTTCAAGAGAGTCCGTGCCGAATGCAGCTTTAGCGGCAGCCTTCATGCCTTTATACACCCCGTAAGCCGTAACAGGAGACGGATTTCCTGAAGAGCCGAATGCAGGAGAAATACCTGTGACAAAATCTGTTTCATCATGAATGATATCCATATCCTCAACCGTTGTGCCGACATCCTCAGCCGTAATGTATCTGCCGTTAAGCCCTTGAATATAACGGCCGAACGCGCGGAACATTTCTTCATTTTTATCCTTGCGCGGATCGCCGATGATAACCGTTTTTCCGCCACCCAGGTTTAAGCCTGCCGCCGCGTTTTTATAAGTCATGCCTCTTGCAAGTCTCAGTGCGTCTTCAATCGCAGCTTCTTCATTTTCATACGTCCACATTCTCGTTCCGCCGAGCGCTGGTCCCAATGTTGTATCATGAATTGCGATAATTGCCTTTAATCCTGATTGTTCGTCTTGGCAGAAAACCAATTGCTCATAATCGTATTGCTCCATATATTTAAAAAGTTCCATATCAGTTCCTCCTAAAGTGTGTATTCTTCAGATGCGCATAATGCCAGCGCGATCGAATACAGTTTGTTTTCAGCGGAATCCGCTCTGCTCGTTAATGCAATCGGCGCTTTGGCCCCCGTAATGACAGCCGCCACGTGTGCTTTCGCAAAATAAATCAGTGATTTATATAAAATATTTCCCGCTTCAATCGAAGGGACAAGAAGGATATCGGCGCTGCCCGCTACGTCTCCCGAAATCTTTTTCTGAGCCGCGGCAATTTGCGATACTGCGTTATCCAAGGCAAGCGGTCCATCTACAATGCACCCTTTAATCTGCCCTCTTTTGCACATTTGGGCGAGAGCAGCTGCATTGACCGTCGCTTCCATCTTCGGATTTACCGTTTCTACCGCCGCAAGGGCAGCCGCTTTTGGCATATTGTTCCCTACTGCACGCGCCACATGAACAGCATTTTGAAGAATCTGCTGAAGCTCCTCCAGCGAAGGGGCAATATTCATAGCCGAATCTGTCACAAACATGAGTCTCTCAAAGTCAGGAATATCAAACACGGCCACATGAGAAAGGACACGGGATTTCCGCAGCCCTTCCTGTTTGTTTAATACCGCTTTAAGCAAAACAGAAGTCGGCACATTCCCTTTCATTAAGACGTCTGCTTTTTTTTGATGAACAGCGCGAACCGCTAGCTTCGCCGATTCCTCCGGCGTATTGGCATGCATGATTTCCACTTGATGCCCTTGCATGGAGAATGTCAGGTCGTTCAGTTTTTTGCTGTCGCCCACTAATAAAAAACGGACGGACAAATGCTCGGCTGCCAGTTTCACAGCCCGGATCACTTCCTCATCCTCAGCATGAGCAACCGCAATGGTCTTGTTTTTGTACATCGACGCTTTGCCGATCAAATCTTTCAGCTTCATCAGTTACCACCTTTCTTGTCTCGACTCCGCTTTTTATTATGCAAGTTCTATGCCAGCTCGGTGCGATGCTGTCATGATGGATGCGAAGAAAGATTCGTGCAGACATTTGCGCTTATTCTGCAAGTTATTGCATGCCTTCATTTGCAAGGCCGTATTTATCCATTTTGTAATATAAATTTCGAATGCTGACGCCGAGGGCTTTCGCTGTTTTCGTACGGTTAAAATGATGCTTTTCCAGCGTTTGCTGAATCAAGTGCGCTTCAAATTTTTCAACGGCCTTAGACAGCTTTTCGCCTTCGATGTCAGGAAAATCAAAACCGGCTCCCTGTTCTGCGCTGCTTTCTTTTTGTTCTATTTCAAATACAGGCAAATGCTCTTTTTCAATCCATTCCATGTGCGGCTTCAGAAAAATCATTGCTCGTCCAAGGACATTTTCCAGCTCGCGGACATTTCCCGGCCAATGGTAAGCCGACAATGCCCGCAAAGCCTGCTGGGTCAGTCCCTTTACATTCCGGCCGTAATCGCGGTTAATTTTTTGAATGAGCCTTTCACTGAGCGCTTCAATGTCTTCAATCCGGTGACGCAAAGGAGGGATAGAGATGGGATAGCGATTGATGCGGTAGTACAGATCTTCACGGAACGTCCCATCCGCCATTGCTTTTTCGATATTTACATTTGTGGCTGCAATAATTCTCACATTAACAGGGATTGCCTTCGTGCCTCCCACTCTGACGATCTCTTTTTCTTGAAGGACGCGCAGCAGTTTCGCCTGCATATTTTGCGTCAGCTCGCCGATTTCGTCTAAGAAAATACTGCCGTTATTGGCTTCTTCAAATAAGCCCTTCTTGCCGCCGCGCTTCGCTCCCGAAAACGCGCCTTCCTCGTAGCCAAACAGTTCTGATTCCAGAAGATTTTCTGAAAGAGCGGCGCAATTTACGCGGATGAATTTATTGTATTTCCTGTCGCTTTCGTTATGGATGGCATGGGCAAACAGCTCTTTGCCTGTGCCCGATTCTCCGCGCAGCAAAATCGTTGCCGGCGTTTTCGCTCCAAGCTTCGCCTGTTCAAGCGCTACCAGCATTTGCTCACTTTTGCCGATAATGTCGTCAAAGGTATATTTCGCTTCGAGCGTGCGGATAATCTGCCTGGCCCTGTTAAGCTCCGCGGTCAGCATTTTAATTTCTGACACGTCATGGATCACGCCGACACTGCCTTTTAAAATGCCATCCACAATCACCGGCGCTACATTGACGATGACCTCTTTTTCATTCGGGCCGACCTTCATTCTGACGCCGCGCACTGGGCGTCTTGTCTCAAGCACCTTTAAATGCATGCTTTCCCCTTCAGAAATATCAGTGCTCGCCGGCTTGCCGATGACTTCTTTTTCAGAAAGCCCAGTCATTTTTGTGTATGCTTTATTGATCAACAGGCCAATGCCGTTTTCATCAACGACAGAAATCGCCTCGTCGGAGGATTGTATAATCGCCTCCAGCATCGTGCGCACCTGTTTTAGATTTGTCACTTCCTCCGCCAGCTCGACCGCATCTGTAATATCCTTAAATACACTGAGTGCTCCGAGCAGACGTCCGCCTTCATCAATGATCGGCAGCCTTGTTGTTACAATTTGCAAATTTTCACCCAAGAGCTGTTTTTGATTGTATTCAGGCTCTCTCGTTTTTAAAATCCGAGGCATCTTTGTGCTCGGGATGACTTCTTTGATCGGGCGTCCAATGACTTCCTCACGTTGTTTTCCCACCATATTTTCAGCCATATGATTAAACAGAATGATCTCTTCATTGATATCAATAAAAATCATTCCGTCGTGGGTGGAATTAAAGATTCGGTCATGTTTGTATGTTTGTTCTTTTAGCATTTGAATCAGCTGCTGTTTTTCTTCCATAAGCTGAAACACAATGTAAGCCATCTTTCCCGGCATAACAATGGTCTGCTCGTGTTTTTCCTGAAGGAGTTCGTCAAGTACAGCTTGTTCACCCGTTGTATGAATAACGATATCCGGCTTTTGTTGTATGTATGGTTTCCAATCAGATGAAACGGCAATTCCATAATGTTTTGCTTCTTTTAATCCCGGCGCTTCGGGGTTTTTGTCAACCACGGCAATAATGTCTATGATGGCTGTTTTAATGAGAATTTGTAATAACGCCGTTCCCCTTTTACCGGCACCTACGATCAGTACCTTCTGCATCCCGATACCCCTTTGTATGAAAAAATTTGCATACCTGTTTTTTCCGTTGCAATAATTTGCACAACCCTATGTTACCACGTTTTCTTCTCTTGACAAAATATTTTTTCCGCTGGACAATAAAGGAAATGAAAAATAAAGGGGTTTTCTGAACATGAGCCGACTTCTTGCGCTTTTGATTTTAGTGCTCCCCGGCGCCATTTCTGCTTTAGGCATTAAACTGATGAGAGATATGCTTTTCGGCCATACGGTAAAGCCATTTTCTTCTCTTTGGCTCCAAGGTTTATCAGGATTAATCTTTTTCGTTTTCGGCCTGTATGTGCTGGCCGGGTTCATTTTGTACAGAGACAGAAAACGCAATCAAGTCAGTCCGCGATTCAGAAAACAAAAGATGTAAAAAAGCCGGAGAATGCTCCGGCTTTTTTGTTCGCATTATTTATCAGGCAAGACGGTCTTGGCAATCGTTTTGTCCAGCGCTTCATAATCATAATAAGAAATCGTTTCATACAGCTCCTTACGCGTCTGCATATCATCAAGCCCTTCTTTTTGCGATCCGCGCTCCCTTATCAAGCTAAACATCCGTTCATAAGCCTTTGCCGCAGCTCTGAGCGAGGTGACCGGATAGATCACCATCCGAAACCCCATAGCAGCAAATTCATCTGCATGATAATACGGCGTTTTCCCAAACTCAGTCATATTGGCAAGAAGCGGGACAGGGATCTGTTCAGCAAACTGGCGAAATTCGTTTTCCGTTTGAAGCGCTTCAGGGAAAATTGCGTCCGCTCCCGCCTCAATGTATGCCAAAGCGCGTTTTATTGCGGATTCAAGTCCTTCCTGCGCTCTTGCATCTGTACGGGCGACAATCACAAGTGATGGTGCCGCTTGTTTCATGGCTTTTATTTTTTGCGCCAATTCCTGAGCCGGGACAAGCTGTTTGCCATTCAAATGCCCGCATTTTTTCGGAAGCTGCTGGTCCTCTATTTGCACTGCTGCCACCCTTGCTTCCAGCATCTCGCGGGCGGTGCGGGCAGCGTTTAATACCCCGCCAAAGCCCGTATCGATATCAACAAGCAAAGGCAGGTCTGCTGCGCGGACAAGATCTTTTGCCCGTTCGGCCATTTCTGCCGACGTAACAATTCCAAGATCAGGCAGCCCCCTGCTGGCCGTATAAGCCGCACCCGATAAGTATAAGGCAGAAAAACCGGCCTCCTTCGCAAGCAAGGCGGCCATCCCGTCATGAGCGCCGGGAATTTGCAATATTTCCGGCGCACACATCAGTTTGCGGAAGCGTTCAGCAAGTTCTTCTTGTGACGATTGCTCATTGACGATCCAAGACAAGATATGAGTCCTCCTTTCACATACAGAACATATCGACAAAATCGTTTACGCGCATCGTTTGTAATGTTTCAGAGCTGGTGCAGCGCTTGTAAATATGTTTTTGCTGTTTCTCTGGAAAATGGGTTTTAAGATTCCCAGAAAACTTTTCTAACAATTTTGGCACAGCCTCGTCTCTTCGAAAACGATGGCCCAGCGGAAATTCACATTCAACCATCTCTGTACTCGTTCCGTCTTTAAAATGAATCTGAACGGCATTTGAAATGGAGCGTTTATCTGGTTTGAGATAATCTTCCGTATATGCTTTGTTTTCAGTCACTTCCATTTTTTCTCGAAGTTTATCTATTCTTGAATCACTTGCCGTATCAGCCTCATAATGCTGTGCAGTGATATCACCGAATATCAAACCAATCGCTGTGATGTATTGCAGACAATGATCGCGATCCGCGGGATTATGCAGCGGGCCTTTTTTATCAATGATGCGGATAGCTGATTCATGCGTTTTGATAACAACACGGTCAATTTCATCGATACGGTCTTTGACATGCGGATGAAGAATGACGGCACACTCTGCCGCTGTCTGGGCGTGGAATTCCGCAGGATAAGAGACTTTGAACAACACATTTTCCATGACATAAGCGTCAAGCGGGCGGGCGAGCTTGATCTCTTTCTTGTTGAATAAGACGTCTTGAAAGCCCCAGCCCGGAGCGGTCAAAGCTGTCGGGTAACCCATTTCGCCTTTTAACGCCATCAGTGCGAGATGAACGCCCCTGCTGGTCGCATCTCCTGCGGCCCACGATTTGCGCGAGCCTGTATTAGGCGCATGCCGGTATGTCCTCAAGGCTGCATTGTCAATCCAAGCATTCGAAAGCGCGTGATTGATTTCTTCCCTCCCGCCGCCCAGCAGCTTTGCGGCTACAGCCGTCGTTGCCACCTTGACAAACAACACATGATCAAGCCCGACACGGTTTAAGCTGTTTTCTAAAGCCAGTACACCTTGAATTTCGTGAGCCTTGATCATCGCTTCAAGGACGTCGCGAACCGTTAATGGCTCTTTTCCTTCAGACAGCCTCACTCTTGATACATAATCAGCCGCCGCAAGAATGCCCCCCAAGTTATCTGACGGATGCCCCCACTCCGCCGCAAGCCACGTATCGTTGTAATCAAGCCAGCGGATCATACATCCTATGTTAAATGCCGCCCGTACAGGATCAAGAACATATGACGTTCCCGGCACTCTGCTTCCGTTTGGCACAATGGTTCCGGGGACAATCGGGCCGAGCAGCTTGGTGCATTCGGGATAGCGGAGCGCTAAAATCCCGCAGCCGAGTGTATCCAGCAAAACGTGACCTGCCGTTGTAAACGCTTCTGAACTCGTAATCTCTTTCTCAAGCACATAGTCTGTTATTTCTTCAATGACATGATCCGTTTTCAGCATTCGCCCCATTCCTTTCATGAGTTGGATTTGTTCTCATATCGCGGACCTGTATAGCGGACACGCGGGCGGAACAAGCGGTTATTGGTATGCTGTTCAATCACATGTGCGCATAAGCCTGCCGTTCTCGCACTGAAAAAGACAGGTGTATACAATGGAATTGGTATACCCAGCATCCAATATACCGGGGCGGCGTAATAATCCAAATTTGGATAAAGCCCTTTTACCCGCTCCATCAGCTGCTCCCCTGCTTCACACATTTCGTATAAACGGTGATCTCCGGCTTGATCGCATAACTGCTGAAGCGCATCTTTCATCATAAGCGCTCTCGGGTCCATTTTTTTCATGTACACCCGGTGGCCGAAGCCCATGATTTTTTCTTTTCTTCTCAGTTTTGATAACAGGATTTGTTCAAAATCAGCCTTTGTTTTTGCCTCCAAAAGCATATACATGACCGCTTCGTTTGCGCCTCCATGAAGATTCCCCTTCAAAGAAGCTACAGCTCCTGTCAATGCGCCATAAAGATCCGATTGTGTTGAAGCGATCACCCTGGCCGTAAAGGTTGAATTCGGCATCTCATGCTCACTGTACAGAATGAGTGAACGGTCAAAGATCCGCTCTTCCAATGCGGACGGTATTTTCCCTGTCATCATGTATAGGAGATTCGCACTGTAGGAAAGGTGCTGAAGCGGAGGAATCGGTTTTCCTTTATTTATCTTTCTATAGCTGCTTGCTGTGAGCGCAGGCATTTTCCCTAAAAGCTGATAGGCGCGCTCCTTGTTTGCAGAAGGCGACCGATCGTCAATTTGGCGGTCGTAGCCGGCAAGAGCCGATACCCCGGTTCGCAGACAATCCATCGGATGAGTATGTTCAGGCAGCAGCTCAAGAAGACGGACAAGGTCAGCCGGCAGGTTTGAAGCGCTGTTGACCTTCCTTTTGACCGTTTCCGTTTCATTTTCATCCGGCAGCCTCCCCTCCAGCAATAGATGCACCAGTTCTAGATAGCTTTTGGTTTTTGAAAGATCAATTAAATCATAGCCTCGAATCAATATCTGGCTGTACTGTGTGTCAAGATAAGAAATATCCGTTTCTGCCGCGACGACCCCGTCCAGACCTGGAGAAAAATGCTGTTTACCATCCATATTCTCAACCTCCGCTTTGCGTTATTATCTGTCAGATTGCGCCAAGCAGGTGCTTGGAAATAATGAGTCTTTGAATTTCATTTGTGCCTTCATAAATTTGTGTTACCTTTGCATCCCTAAGCAGCCGTTCGACCGGATAATCCTTCATATAACCATATCCTCCATAAATCTGGACTGCCTCAAGGGCAGCCTTCACCGCTGAATCGGAAGCAAATTGTTTAGCCATGGACGCTTCCTTTCCGCAGGCCAGGCCGCGGTTATGGAGATCTGCCGCATGATAGACAAGGTGCCTTGCCGCTTCTGCTCTTGTCGCCATATCGGCGAGCTTAAACGATATGCCTTGATTGGCTGCGATAGGCCTGTTGAATTGGACACGTTGTTTCGCGTAAGCAACCGCATATTCCAGGGCAGCCTCTGCGATTCCCAGCGCTTGTGCTGCAATGCCGATGCGCCCCACATTCAGATTCGCCATCGCGATTTTAAATCCATCGCCCTCTTCGCCCAGCAAATTCTCTTCCGGCACTTCCGCATTTTCAAATATCAGCTCTGTTGTATTGGACCCGTGAAGCCCCAGCTTTCTTTCTTTTTTGCCGACTGTAAAACCCGGTGTGTTCTTTTCAACGATAAAAGCCGAAATCCCGTTCCTGTTTTGGCCTGGGGCTGTTAAAGCAAACGTAATATAGAGGTCGGCGGCACCGCCGTTTGTTATGAAAATTTTCGATCCGTTTAAAATATATTTGCCGTTCTTTTTGATTGCTGTGGTGCGAAGGCTCCCGGCATCCGATCCAGAGTATGGCTCAGTCAGCGCAAATGCACCCAAATAGCTGCCTGAGGCGAGTTTCGGTACATATTTCACTTTTTGCTCTTCGTTTCCGAAGTACAAAATCGGATTTGTGCCCACTGAGGAATGAACCGAAAGAATGACACCGACCGCCGCGCTGATTTTAGAAATCTCATGAATGGCCAAAATATAAGAAACAACGTCCGCTCCAGCGCCGCCATACTGTTCCGGCACTGGTATTCCCATCAAGCCGTGTTCACCCATTTTCTTCATTAGCTGAAATGGAAATTCATCTGTTTTCTCCATGACCTCCGCAGCAGGAGCAATTTCTTTTCGGGCAAAATCCCGCACCATCTTTCGCATCATGACTTGCTCTTGGGTTAAATGCAACTCGGCCACCCCCGGATTGGAATTGACTTCAGGTATTCTTCTCCTCGCCGTAATGATAAAAGCCACGTCCGCTCTTTTTGCCGAGCCACCCTGCTTTGACGTACTTACGAAGCAGCGGGCAAGGACGGTACTTGGAGTCTCCAAGCCCGGAGTGAAGGACTTCCATAATCGACAAACACGTGTCCAGCCCGATAAAATCAGCTAATTTCAGCGGGCCCATCGGGTGATTCATGCCAAGCTTCATGACCTGGTCTATTGCGTTTGGCTCAGCTACCCCCTCATAAAGACAATAGATGGCTTCATTAATCATTGGCAGAAGCACACGGTTGGAGACAAATCCGGGAAAATCATTGACTTCCACCGGTGTTTTCCCCATTTTTTCTGCTAATGCCGTAATGGTTAATGCCGTTTCATCTGATGTCGCCAGGCCGCGAATAACTTCAACCAGTTTCATAACAGGGACGGGGTTCATAAAATGCATGCCAATGACGTGTTCTGGACGATTTGTGACAGCTGCAATTTCTGTTATAGGCAAGGAAGATGTATTGCTGGCCAAAAGCGTATGAGCCGGGCAAATATGATCAAGGTTTTTGAACAATTTAGTTTTTGCCGTCATGTTTTCTGCAATTGCTTCAATCACAACATCCGCATGCTGCGCCTCCTCCAGCGCGGGGGAAAGCGAAATGCGGCTGATAACAGCCTTCACTTCAGCTTCCGTCTTTCTTCCTTTTTCAGCAGCGCGGTTCAAATGCTTTTTTATGTGCTGAAACCCCGATTCCGCTGCCTCCGGATTCAAATCATACAGCCGCACATAAAAGCCGGCTTCAGCCGCTGTTTGGGCAATTCCGCTTCCCATCTGTCCGGCGCCGGCTACCATGATATGTTTGATTTCCATTCAAATCCCCTTCTCCGTCAATGTTTTAATGAACTTGAACCAAGACAGCGTCTCCCTGAGCCGCCCCGCTGCAAATAGCAGCAATACCCAGTCCGCCTCCCCGGCGCTTTAATTCGTACACAAGTGTCATCAAAATTCTCGCACCGCTAGCGCCGATCGGGTGGCCCAGCGCAATCGCTCCGCCATTTACGTTTACTTTTTCAAGATCAAATCCGACGATTTTTTCACATGTTAATACAACAGAAGCAAATGCTTCATTGACTTCAAAAAGATCAATATCCTGTAATGTAAAACCGGTCTTTTGGAGCAGCTTGTTTATTGCGTATCCCGGAGCGGCCGCAAGCTCATGCGCTTGCATTCCGGCTGTTGAAAAACCAAGAATGGTTGCAAGAGGACGCTTTCCTAGTTCAGCTGCTTTTTCCTCAGACATTAATACAAATGCTCCCGCTCCGTCGTTGACTCCCGGTGCATTGCCGGCTGTAATGGATCCGTCACTTGAATAAATCGGAGAAAGTTTCGCAAGCTGAACGAGAGTGGTATCGCGGCGAATCGCTTCATCTTTGTCAACAATGTTTGTTTTTCCTTTCCGGCCAAGCCAGCTGACAGGAACAATTTCTTCATCAAACTTTCCTTCATCGGCCGCCTCGGCCGACCGCTTGTGGCTTCGAAGGGCCCATTCATCCTGCTCTTTACGTGAAATTCCATATTCCTTGGCCGCCGTATTTCCGTGAACGGCCATGTGCACTTCATCAAAGGCGCACATTAATCCGTCATAAACCATTAAATCCCTTAGCTCACCGTTACCCATCCGCGCGCCCCAGCGGCCAGCGGGAACAGCATACGGAATATTGCTCATGCTCTCCATGCCTCCGGCAACAAGAATGTCCGCATCATGCGCCCGAATCATTTGGTCACATAGAGTGACAGCGCGAAGGCCGGAGGCGCAAACTTTATTCAGCGTTTCCGATGGCACACTCCAAGGCAGTCCGGCTATACGGGCAGCTTGCCGGGAAGGTATCTGGCCCGCACCGGCTTGGACAACCATACCCATGACCGCGCCTTCCGCCTGATCTCCAGAGACTCCGGCACGCTTTAACGCCTCTTTCATAGCAGCGCCCCCGAGTTCAGCAGCTTTTACTTCTTTTAATGCCCCGCCAAATTTACCAAACGGGGTTCTCGCAGCACTTACAATAACTGTTTTCCTCATAGTGTCACCTCAAATCAGAAGATAGACAGCGCTTACATTTCTTGATGTCTTCTATGAATGTATGCTTTGAAACAGGTATGAATGAATGAAAAAAGAAGGCTGCTCCGGCAGCCTTCTTGAAAACTAATTTCTTCTATTCAATTTCTTAGCGATGGCAAGAGCCCGCTCAGGAAAATCTGTGAAAAGGCCGTCTGCTCCCATTTTCATCAAATACTCCATATCGTCTGGCCGATTGACTGTAAAAGGCCTTACCTTAATCGAACTGTTCCGCATTTGCTGCAGCACTTCATCCGTTACCGCCGGGCTATGCAGCTTTGGGTGGTAGCCGGCTGCCGGAATGGATTTTACATATTGATCAGCCTGATAAAGCACATCTGAGGTCAGCACCGCTCGCTCAATATGGGGTGCCAACCGGCCGCATAACGCTAAGCTTTCATGGTTAAATGAGGACAGAATCGTTCTTTCTTCTATTTTAAATCTCTTTACTGCCTCAAGCACTTTTTCTTCCATTCCTTCATAACGGATCACGCTGTTTTTCAATTCAATGTTAATCAGAAAATCCTTTTTTTCAGCCCACGAGAGCACGTCTTCAAGCAGCGGCACCCTTACATCGCCCACTGTTTGATGATGACCGGCAGCCGCATCCGCAGTCTTCAAGACATCGTACACCGTGTCCTTTACGAAACCTTTTAAGGATGTCGTCCGGTCGAGCCTTTCATCATGAATAACAGCAATACGTCCGTCTTTTGTCAGCTGAACATCAAGCTCTATTCCATCTGCTCCGTCTTCAATCCCTTTTTCAAATGCAATCATTGTATTTTCGGGATAATGACCTGATGCCCCCCGATGGGCAAAAACCTTTGTCATTGTTTCACCTCAAGCCTAAAGTTGCCCGTTTTCTCCATTATACTGATTTTGGCCTTGTCACTCTAGAATTAAGGTTTCTTGTACTCAGACTATTGCGCGTAATAAGAATCGATCCCCGCGACAATCGCGTCTGCAGCTTTTTCCTGATATACTTCACTCCCAAGCTTGTCCGCATCAGAGCTGTTTGTAATAAATCCAAGCTCAGCCAGCACGCTCGGCATTTGTGAATATGTAATGACATAAAAATCCGATTCTTTCACACCCCTGTCTCTTGTTTGCAAGGATGATACCAGCTCTGACTGAATATCCGATGCCAGCCGCTGACTGTTTTCCGCTTCATAATCAGACTGAAAGTACGTTTCCGTGCCTGAAGCGGAGGAAACGCCCGAATTCACATGAATACTGACAAAAAGATCGGCATGGTTTGCACTTGCTTTTGCCACTCTTTCCTCCAAGGTCAGAAAATGGTCATCTGTCCTTGTAGTGACAGGGTTCGCTCCTTCCGCTTTCAGCTCGTCCACAACATGACGAGAGACAGCCAAATTAATATTTTTCTCCAAGAGCCCGTTTCCGACTGCCCCGCTGTCTTTGCCGCCATGGCCGGCATCAATATATACCGTCTTCCCTGCTACCGGCTCTGCCGCTTGCGCACAGGGTGCGAGCATAAAAGCCAATCCGCATATCGCTAAACTCCTCCATAACATTCTCAACGTTTCTCCCTCCGGTCTGTCATTACGAATTCTTTTGCTGCTGAATATCTTCCAGCTGTAAGGTTCCGTTCTCTTTTTTTATATATTTCACCTGGACATTTGTGTGATCTGGCAGATCCTCACAATCATCACGCTTGTCTCTCGGAACTTGTATCATGGTTTCTTCTCCGTTAAGGGAAACAGCGATTGTATGAGGATCGGCCGAGCCAATGTATTTGCCCTCTTCTGTAAACCTCGGAGCTGATTCATCCGCGCTTGCAATACTGCATCCGGAAAGCAGCAGTACAGTAAACAGAAATAGACCAGTTTGTTTCACATGATCACCTCTTCCTGATGTTTGGCTTTTATCTTTGACCAGAATGGCGGATTTGTAAAGCTTGCACAAAAGCCGGTACAACGTTTCCATGATTTTCAAAAGGGCTATCTGACCTGCTGATTTCCTGTTGTTAGAAAGAAAGCAAGCGGATCTGTCTATGAGGATGTCTCTAAAAGAGCAGCATTTTAGAAAAAATTAGCTGAAAGAAGTAACTTTATATTCATTTTAAAAAAAATTGATGAATACGGTGAGCAGATGGTTTGACGGAAGGGTTGGGCAGGCGTAAGCTTTAAAGAATATTTACTTTACAGAAAGAAGTTACAGCTCATGAAAAAATTCGTTCTGCTGCTAGCCGCGGCGGTCATCACTTGCTCCATTGGCCATCAAATCAAAGGCGGCTACAAAAGCCCCGAAAAAGAGCGAAGAAAACCACATTCGGCACTCAAGATATTCAGCCGGTGAAGCAGATTGATTGCATCAAATTTTACATATAGGCTAGAATATGTGCGAATCCAAACGAAAGAAGATGATCTTATGAATCCAAAGTACAAACCGCTCTTTGAATCATTTACATTCCGAAGCGGCGTTACGATTGACAACCGGATCGCGGTTGCTCCAATGACCCATTATTCTTCCAATGAAGACGGTACGATTTCTGAAGCGGAGCTGGACTATATCATCCCCCGTTCAAAAGAAATGGGAATGGTGATTACAGCATGCGCAAACGTCACGCCTGATGGAAAAGCGTTTTCCGGACAGCCAGCCATCCATGACGACTCACATATTGCCGGGCTAAAAAGATTAGCCCAAGCCATTCAAGCACAAGGGTCAAAAGCGATTGTGCAAATTCATCACGGCGGAATTGAATGCCCTGCTGAGCTCGTTCCGAATCAGGATGTTGTCGCGCCAAGTGACGTGTCTGATAACGGTAAACAAATGGCCCGCGCCTTGACAGAAGCAGAGGTTGAAAACATTGTAAAGGCTTTTGGAGAAGCGACAAGACGCGCCATTGAAGCCGGATTTGACGGTGTCGAAATTCACGGTGCAAACGGCTACTTGATTCAGCAGTTTTATTCTCCAAAAACAAATCAGCGCACAGACCGCTGGGGAGGAAGCGATGAGAAACGATTAGCCTTCCCGCTTGCTATTGTGGATGAGGTGAAACAAGCAATTGCCGATCACGCGAAGGGTGCATTTTTAGTCGGCTACCGCCTGTCTCCGGAAGAGCCAGATACACCGGGACTGACAATGACAGAAACCTTCACGCTTGTTGATGCCTTAGTGGAAAAAGAACTGGATTACCTCCATATTTCATTGATGGACGTCAACTCCAAAGCGCGCCGCGGGGCAGACCCGACACGTACGCGCATGGACTTATTGAATGAACGTGTCGGACACAAGGTGCCTCTGATTGCTGTTGGTTCCATCCATTCTGCTGATGACGCGCTTGCTGTGATTGAAAACGGTATTCCGCTGGTGGCGATGGGGCGTGAAATTTTAGTTGATCCTGATTGGGCTGTAAAAGTAAAAGAAGGACGCGAAAAACAAATTGAAACAGTGATAAAAGGGACAGACAAAGAAAAATATCACTTGCCTGAGCCGCTATGGCAAGCGATTGTGAACACACCTGGATGGGTTCCTTATAAAGATTAATTTGACGTGACTGTCTGAATGTTTCGGCAGTCTTTTTTATAAAAAAAGACCCTTAAGAAAGGGTCCTTTTCGTCAATCGAATAGTTTGTGCACATATTTAAATGGCAAAATGAGAAGCTGACCAATTCCTTCGGTTAGAAAATCGAACAGCAGTCCGTCACGTTTTCTGTTTTTCTTTTTTCTCTTTTTCATTTTATGTCTCCTTTATACCTCATATTGCTCTTTTTACTACGAACATACAGCGTAAAGGGTGTCAATCCGTTTTTGACTTTCTGTTTCTCATGGTCCAACCAACGAATATACATACGACCATTGCAGCAAATGAAATGAAGTCAATCAGCATGTCTATTTTGTGTGACTCCACGATGATGTTTGAATTGACACAAAGCGAAAGGATAAATATAGCCATCAACAGCCCGTACTTTTCACACATTTTCGATCACTCCAATCGTATAAACAAATATTCACCCATCTGCCGCATTCATTATAACAGATTTATCCAAAAACAAAACGCCTCCTATTTATCAGCGGAACCAATAAATAAAAGACGTTTGATTTAAGTGCTTTTGCTGATCATGCTTAAGAAGCCTTATGCTCTAATCTCAGCTTGTCTGCAACCATCGCAATGAACTCTGAATTTGTAGGTTTTGCCTTCGTCATGCTGACCGTATAGCCGAACAATGAGGAAATGGAATCAATATTCCCTCTGCTCCATGCCACTTCAATCGCGTGGCGGATCGCTCTTTCTACACGGCTAGCGGTTGTGTTGAATTTTTTGGCGATGTCCGGATAGAGGACTTTTGTAATACTGCCGAGCAGCTCGATATCGTTGTACACCATTGAGATCGCTTCACGCAGATAGAGATAGCCTTTAATATGTGCAGGGACGCCGATTTCATGGATAATGCTTGTGATGCTCGCGTCGAGATTTTTCCTTTTTGGTTCAGGCTGGCTGCTGCGTATAATGCTGCTTTGTGATGACGGTGCGCGATGCGTCACACTGCTGGCATTTCCGCTGACCTGGCGAATATGGCCGACAAGGTTTTCCATATCAAACGGTTTGAGAATAAAGTAGGACGCTCCTAAATCGACGGCCTTTTTCGTGACATCTTCCTGCCCGAAGGCTGTCAGCATGATGACGTTTGGCTGTTTTTTCAGATCGGATTCTCTCAGTCGCTCTAAAACAGCAAGTCCGTCCAAATGAGGCATAATAATATCCAAGACGAGCACATCAGGATCTTTTTCTTTAAATAGCGACAGGCATTCCTGTCCGTTATACGCAACTCCGATGACTTCCATGTCTTCCTGTCCTTCTATATATTCACTCAACAGGCTTACCAGCTCTCGATTATCGTCAGCAACACAAACTTTAATTTTCTCCACGTTTCTTCCTCCCCCAATGTAGTTAACAGGATTCCACCTTGCTACATGTTTATATTCGACAAAACCGCTATATACCCTCTAAAAAAAATCATAACTAACAATAATAGTGGCATATCTTCGTTATTCTATGTTTTTCTCTGTTTTTCGACTAAAAATGAAATTTGACAAATAAGGAAACGTGAATTTGTCGAAAAATCTTCTTTTGTTCATTTTAACGTATGTATGATGAGAAGTGAAGAGGGGGAAAAGCAAAAAACTGCCGGAGATCCGGCAGTCAGCTTGCTTTTTCTTTTCCGTAAATATCGATTCCTGCTTCAGACAGCATCCATTCAATATGCACACCGTAACCGCTTGTCGGGTCGTTGACAAACACATGGGTGACAGCGCCGACAACCTTTCCATTTTGAATGATTGGGCTCCCGCTCATGCCTTGTACAATGCCGCCTGTTTCCTTCAGCAGTCTCGGATCGGTAATTTTCAAGACCATTCCTTTTGTAGCCGGAAATTTTTGCGGTGTCGTGCTGACGATTTCGATATCAAATTTTTCTACCTTATCATCATCAATGACCGTTAAGATTTCCGCAGGCCCTTTTTTCACTTCATTTGAAAAGGCAACCGGCAGCGCCTTATCTGAGATTTTGTTTTTAATCGGCTGATGTAACGTGCCGAAGATTCCAAATGGGCTGTTTCTGTTAATGTCCCCGATCGTTTTGCGTTCAGAGGAAAATCGCGCCAGTTTTTCTCCAGGATTTCCGCCTGTCCCTTTTTCAATTGATGTCACAGTCGATTTGACAATTTCTCCATCTTCCACGACGATTGGTTTTTTCGTATCCATATCGGAGATCACGTGGCCAAGCGCTCCGTATTTTTTTGTTTTCGGCTCATAAAAGGTCATTGTGCCGATGCCTGCGGCAGAATCCCTGATATATAGACCGATTCGGTATTTGCCTTCAGCTTCATCCTTTTGAGGAATCAGCTTTGTTTTGATCTTCTGTTTATCACGTTTGATCAGCAAATCAAGTGACTCTCCGGTGTTTCCCGCTTTTTGAATAAACGGGGCTACATCATTCATTTTTTCAATTTTCTGTCCATTCATCTCAATAATAATGTCGCCTGCTGTAATTCCAGCCGATTCACCAGGGGATTTTTTCCCTTCGCTTGTGTTAATTTGATGAAATCCGACGACAAGGACCCCCACGGAATGAAGTTTGACACCGATGGATTGCCCGCCCGGTATAACTTTTAAATCCGGAAGAACTTGCACTTTTGTTTTTTTGATTGGAAATCCGGCAAGATCATATACTAATTCTGACTGGCCTGATTTTTTGCCTGTGACTTTGATTTCATGCGGGTCTTTCTCAACTGTAAACGCCTCTGATGATTTTTCCTGGGCGTTTACCGATAAACTCGTTTCAATGGCTTGTGTTTGGGTTTCAAATACTCTCATTTGCGTTGGAATCAGTAAATACTCTTTTAATGGTTTGCATAAACCTACACTTAATAACGAAACAAGGAGAATTAAACCTATTGCTTTTCTGATGTTATCCCGCATTCACTACTTCACTCTCCTCGCTCCTACCCCACACCTTCTTTATGAATTGCTGCTACATCATTACTTTTGCCTTCTCAGCCCTTATTTATAACTGTCTTATAAAGAAAAACATTGGATATACTGATGAACGAATGGATGTGTATACAAAAAAATAAGCTGCGCATATCGCGCAGCTTACCCAGTTGTTTTGACTTGATCCGCTTGTTTTAACAGCTCTTTCGCATGGCGTTTCGTCAAGTCTGTAACTTCAACTCCTGCTATCATGCGTCCGATTTCCGTCACCTTCTCTTGTTTAGTCAGCGGCTTTACACGCGTCGTCGTTCTTCCGTCTTTTAATTCTTTCGCAATGTAAAGATGGGTATCGGCCATGGCTGCTACCTGAGGCAGGTGCGTAATGCATAGCACTTGTGATCCCATCGATACTTTGTGAATCTTTTCAGCAATAGCCTGAGCGACCCTGCCGCTTACGCCTGTATCTACCTCGTCAAATATAATCGAGGTTACGTCCTGCTGTGAGGAAAAAATGCTTTTAATGGCAAGCATGACCCTCGACAGCTCTCCGCCGGAAGCGACTTTAGAAAGAGATTTCAGCGGCTCGCCCGTATTGGTGGAAATTAAAAACTTCACCAGATCAATCCCTTGTTCAGTGAGCTGAACAGGCTGTCCGTTTACGACCGGCGCTTCCTCACTGCGGGTCGCCGTTCTGACCTTAAACTCCGTATCGAAAGTCGACTTTTCCATATATAAGCTTTTCAGTTCACGATGGATTTCCTCAGCCAGCTTTTTCGCCCACGTTTTTCGGATTCGGGAAACGTTTGCCGCTTCCACTGCAACATCTTTACCAACCGAATCCAGCTCCTGCTTCAGGCTTTGCAGATGGCTGTCTCTGTTTTCAATTTGATCAATCTCTTCTTCAATTTTAGAAGCATATTCTAAAATATCCTCAACGGTTGCCCCGTATTTCCGCTTCAGCTGCTTGATCTCATTAAGACGAGTCTCAATAAAATTCAAGCGCTCCGGGTCATATTCAAGCTCATCCAGCATATTTCTCATCTGAAATGTAGCGTCCTCTAAAAGGTAGTAGGAGTTCGAAACACTCTCAGAAAGTTTTTGCAGCGGTTCGTTAATATCGGATAAATCTTCAAGCTGAGACGACGCCATTCCGACCCAGTCCAGACCGCCCTGCTCGCTGCGCAGCGCGTTATAAGCATTTTGCAGTGATTCAAATATTTTCTCAAAATTTGAAATTTGCTGGCGCTCTTCTTGCAGCTGCTCATCTTCGTTCAGTTCAAGCTTTGCTGATTCGATTTCTTCCAGCTGAAATTGAATCAGATCAAGCCGGTGTGCCATTTCCTGCTCACTTTCAGAAAGCTGCTTCAGCTTTTTAAGCAGCTTCATGTATCGCTGATAGCCTTCCTGATACGCTTGAAGTGCGCTTTCCACTTCGGCTCCCGCAAACTTGTCCAAAAGCTGAAGATGGTTTTCGTCCTCCATTAACAGCTGGTTATCGTGCTGCCCGTGAATATCTAATAAAAGCCTGCCGATTTCTCTAAGTGACGCAATCGTTACAAGTTTGCCATTAACCCGGCATACGCTTTTTCCGTTCGTGCTGATATCCCTTCTCATGACGATCATTTCATCTGAAACGTCAATCCCCTGTTTAGCACAGACGTCAAAAACGGGATGGCCGCTATCTAACAGAAACAGCCCTTCAAGCTCGGCTTTTGTTTCTCCATATCTGACAAATTCAGATGAACCGCGGCCACCGACCAAAAGTGAAATGGCATCTATAATGATGGATTTGCCGGCTCCGGTTTCTCCTGTTAAAACCGTAAGCCCGCGTTCAAAAGAAACCGTCAGTTCCTCAATAATGGCAAAGTTTTTAATCGATAATTCAGCTAACAAACAGCATTACACCTCTTATCTTTGTTAGATTTCCTTTACAGCAGCTCTAGGAGCCGGCTTTTTACGCCGTCGGTATCTTCAGGAGTCCGGCAAATTATTAAAATGGTGTCATCTCCGCAAATGGTCCCCATAATTTCGTCCCAGTCCAGATTGTCCATAAGCGCTCCGATTGCCTGGGCATTGCCCGGCATGGTTTTCAGCACAATCATATGGCTTGCTGAGTCTATTTTCACAAAAGCATCCATCAGTGACCGTTTCAGCTTAGACAGCGGATTGAAACGCTGGTCCGCCGGTAGGCTGTATTTATATGAGCCGTTATTTGTCGGCACCTTCACAAGGTGAAGCTCTTTAATATCACGTGAAACCGTGGCTTGTGTCACCTTGTATCCATCCTGCTTCAGCATGTCGACCAATTCATCTTGGGTTTCGATTTCATTGCTTGTAATGATTTCTCTGATTTTGATATGCCTCTGGCCTTTGTTCATGTAAGCACCTCTATTTCCAGCTTATCTGTTCTTATATGGTATATGATTCTCCGCAAAAAGTACATGAATGCAGAAAAAAGGAATAATAGCGCCCTATTATTCCGGTACATCTGCTTTTTTTTCTTTTAACGTCTTATGTGCTTCTTCCACTATAAGGCTGATTTCCTCCTCAGGCAAACCTGCACCTTCTTGACTTTCTCCCAGCCAGTGCAAAAGAAGGAGAAATTCAATATTTCCGTCTCCTCCCGTAATTGGAGAAAATGACAGGCCTTTGCAGATATAGCCCTCGCCAGCCGAAAAACTGACCATACGCCGCAGGACATCTGCATGCACCTTCGGATCTCTGACAATGCCTTTTTTGCCGACAGATTCCCGGCCTGCTTCAAACTGAGGCTTGACAAGCGCAATACAATCGCTGCCCGGTACAAGCAATGTTTTTAAAACAGGCAGGATCAGCCGAAGTGAAATAAAGGATACATCAATCGTAGCAAACTCCGGCATGCCCTTTGTGAAGTCTGCCGGAGTCGCATAACGGAAATTCGTGCGTTCCATCACGACGACACGTTCGTCCTGTCTTAGCTTCCATGCAAGCTGATTATAGCCTACATCCACCGCGTACGACTGTTTTGCGCCGTTTTGCAGAGCACAGTCTGTAAAGCCGCCGGTGGAGGAACCGATATCAATCATAATTTTGTCCTGAACAGAGACAGGAAATTCTTTCAGCGCTTTTTCAAGCTTTAAGCCGCCTCTGCTCACATATTTCAGCGGGTTTCCTTTGATAGTCAACGGAAGCTCGCGGTCAATTTTTTCACCAGGCTTGTCCAAGCGGTTTTCATTCGAATACACGATCCCTGCCATAATGGCCCGTTTCGCTTTTTCCCGCGTTTCCGCAAGCCCTCTTTCCACTAGTAATACATCTAATCGTTCTTTCTTAGCCGTCATGATCCAATTCCTTTATGTGTCTTCGGCGGTGCCAGCAATCGAATTCTGTCTGCCACCTGTTGTTTCGTTAAGCCTATTTCTTCAAGAAGCGCCGTTACGCTACCATGTTCTATAAATCGATCCGGTATGCCCATTCTGTCGATCGGCGTATGATACATCCCCTGATCATGAGCGAATTCTAAAACCGCGCTTCCGAATCCGCCTTCTAAGACCGCTTCTTCAATCGTTAGAATCGGCAAGCCTTCATTTAGTATATCCTTCATCATCTTTTCATCAATCGGCTTAATGAATCGCGCGTTGACGACGCGTACGGAAAGGCCTTCTTTTTGCAGCTCTTCAGCAGCTTCAAGCGCCATTTCAATTGTTGTTCCAAATGTTAAGATGACCGCGTCGTTACCCGGACGCAGCACCTCCCACGTGCCGATTGGGATTGTTTTAAGCTGTTCATCCATTTTGACGCCGAGGCCGTTTCCGCGCGGAAAGCGCATGGCGATCGGACCGTCGTCATAACTGAGCGCTGTATGAACCATATGCTGCCCTTCATTTTCATCCTTTGGCATCATTAAGACCACATTTGGAATGTGGCGCATAAACGCGATATCAAATATGCCTTGATGCGTCTCGCCATCTGCACCGACTAATCCGGCACGGTCAATTCCGATAAACACATTGGCGTTTTGACGGCAGATGTCATGAACAACCTGGTCATATGCACGCTGCAGGAAGGTTGAATAGATAGCCAGAAACGGCTTCATCCCTTGTAATGCCATAGCAGCTGCCATTGTAGCGGCATGCTGCTCTGCAATTCCGACATCGAACATTCGGTCAGGAAATTCCTGCGCAAAGCCTTCAAGCTTCGAACCGACAGGCATTGCCGGTGTTATCGCCACGATTCGCCCGTCCTCACGTGCCATTCGCTGTACTGTGCCGCTGACAAGGCTGCTCCATGCAGGCGCTGCGGCTTTTGGTTTTACAAAGTCACCTGTATTAATTTTATATGGTCCGGTTCCGTGCCACGTACCGGTCGTATCGGTTTCAGCAGGTTTGTACCCTTTTCCTTTTTTGGTGATCACATGCAGCAGGACAGGGCCTTTTGTTTTTTTAGCGTATTGAAGATTCTCAATCAGCTCATGATAAGAGTGTCCGTCCACAGGGCCTAAATAAGTAAATCCGAGTTCCTCGAAAAACATGCCTGAGACAAGCATATACTTTAGGCTGTCTTTGACACGTTCTGCCGTGGCGGCAAGCTTGCCCCCAACAGCCGGAATCTTCTTGAACAGGTATTCAAGCTCATCTTTCACCCATTGATATTTCCCGGCTGTTCGCAGCCGTCCGAGCATGGAATGAATAGCACCGACATTCGGAGCGATACTCATTTCATTATCGTTGAGGATAACAATCATGTCTTTTTTCTCGTCACCGATATGGTTCAGCGCTTCAAGCGCCATTCCGCCGGTCAGCGCACCATCACCGATAATCGGAATGATAAACTCATCCGTTCCTTTAATATCGCGAGCGGCCGCCATCCCCATCGCACCGGACAAGGAAGTTGAGCTGTGACCGGTTTCCCATACGTCATGTTCGCTTTCGCTCCGCTTCGGGAATCCGCAAAGCCCTTTATACTGACGAAGGGTCTCAAATTCTTTTCCCCGGCCCGTCAGCAGCTTATGGACATAAGACTGGTGGCCTACATCCCACAAAAACTTGTCTTTCGGGCTGTTAAATTCCTTATGCAATGCAACGGTAAGCTCAACGACACCCAAATTAGGGCCAATGTGACCGCCAGAAGCCGATAAAGTCGTAATCAGAAACTGACGGATCTCATCACTTAATTTCTCTAATTCATCAATGGACATGTTTTTTAAAAACGACGGGTCCTGTATTGATAAAAGATCCAAAGCGGATCAACTCACTTTCAGCATGAATTTCTGCATTGATATATGTCTTAAATGCCGAGCTGAACTCAGATCATTTCTCAGGCATAAAAAAAGACAAACGCGCTCTTCCTTTTGATTTTCATCGAAACTGCTTACATTCTACCATATGTCGTGCAGCCGCTTCAAATAAGGATCGTTTTAGTGGTCTCTTGCCGCAATTAAATCACAAAGCTCATACAAAAGGTCTTTTTGAAGGGAGAGCCCGTCGATCAAGCGCTTTGCTTCTTTTATGTGACCGTCCAATTTCTTTTTGGCCCCTTCCAGTGACAGAAGTGACGGATAAGTTGATTTGTCGTTCGTTGTATCCGAGCCGACACGTTTGCCGATTTTCTCTTCACTGCCTTCTAAATCTAAAATGTCGTCTCTGATTTGAAAACCGATTCCTATGTGGCTGCTGAAGACGCGCAATGTTTCAATTTCTTCCTCAGGCGCATCCGCCAAAATAGCGCCGGCGATGACGCCAAAACCGAGCAGTTTGGCTGTTTTCCGTTCATGAATGGATTCAAGTTCTTCAAGCGTGACCTGACGGTTTTCTGCTTCCATATCGGCGATCTGCCCCCCGACCATGCCCTCGGTTCCCGCTGCTGAAATCAGTTCGTTCACAAGACGCAGCCGCTTTTCTGCGGATACTTCGTCTGACACATGGGACGTAATCAGCTTAAAGCTTTCCGTCAGCAGCCCGTCTCCCGCTAAAACAGCCGTGGCTTCACCAAATACTTTATGATTTGTTGGCTTTCCGCGGCGCAGATCATCATCATCCATGCAAGGCAAATCATCATGAATTAATGAATACGTGTGAATCATTTCAACAGCGCACCCGACTGGGATACCGTCTTTTTCACTTTTTCCGTACGCATTCAAAACCGCCAGCACGATGAGAGGCCGCAGCCGTTTCCCTCCGGCCTCAAGGGAATACAGCATAGATTTTTTTAATAAATCCGGGATATTAAGGTTTTCTGTATATACAAAGAGCTGTTTTTCAACCGTTTTTTTACGCTCCGCCAGAAAGCTAGCTAATTTATTTGTCACCTTCGTCTTCCTCCTGAACACTAAAAGGTGCCAGTTCGCCGTCTTCTTTTAAAATGAAGTCCATTTGCTTTTCTACTTTTTGAAGCTTTTCATGGCACATTTTTGAAAGAGCCATTCCTTCTTGAAAGTAGTTAATTGCTTGCTCCAGAGGCACATCGCCTTCTTCAAGCTTTGATACAATGCTTTCTAAGCCTTTCATCGCTTCTTCAAACGTCATGCTTTCATTTTTTTTCATGTCTGTCATTTTTCTTCCCCTCTCTTATTTAATACTTCACAGGTCAGCACGCCATCCTTCAGCTTTACCTCAAGCTGGTCTTTCTCTTCTACCTGACTGACGCTTTTTATGAGTTCATCTTCCTTATAAGCCAAGCTGTATCCTCTTTCCATAATTTGAAGGGGACTTAGCGCGTTCAGCTTGCCCAGAACGGTTTGAAACTGAGAATGCAGCTGCTTCATTTGGATATTCATATTTTTTTTCAGCTGATTCGTCTGATCCTCATACCGTTTTCTCGCCTGTTTCAGCTGTTCATGGGGATGCAGCGCCTCTAATCTGTATGTTTCGCGCTCAAGCTGTCTGCTTTTCCGGTCCAACAGCGCGGTAAGCTGAGCTTGAAACTGCTGGTATGCAAGGTCAAACTGCTGCTCTTTTTGCTCAAACAGCCGCTTAGGAAAGCGAAATGCATATGAGGATTGAAGTGTTTGAACCCGTTCTTTTTTTTGGATGAGATGCTGCTGCATCGCTCTTGTCATTCTGACTTCCGCCGTTTTCGTCCGTTCCATTAAATCAGTGGTATGGGGCACTGCAATCTCAGCTGCTCCTGTAGGTGTCGCCGCTCTGATATCCGCAACAAAATCACTGATGGTAAAATCCGTCTCATGCCCGACTGCCGATATGATCGGTATGTTGGAGGCAAAGATCGCACGCGCTACGATTTCTTCGTTAAACGCCCACAGTTCCTCAATCGATCCGCCGCCTCTTCCGACAATTAATACGTCGCACGCCTGTTTTTCATTCGCCTCTTCAATGCGCCTAACGATTGATCTGCTCGCATTTTCACCCTGAACGAGCGCTGGAAGAACAATGACTTTTACAAGGGGATATCTTCTTTTTAGAGTTGTAATGACATCTCTGACAGCAGCACCTGTGGGTGATGTCACAACCCCGATTGTGGCTGGAAATGCGGGGATTTGTTTTTTGTAGCGTTCGTCAAATAAACCTTCTCCGGCTAGCTTCTTTTTTAATTCTTCATACGCTAAATAAAGCGCTCCGACCCCGTCAGGCTGCATTTCTTTTGCATATAATTGATAGTTTCCGCTCGGTTCGTATACGGAAATTCCGCCTCTCACCAGCACTTTCATACCGTTTTCAGGTTTAAAAGGAAGACGCTCGCTCTGTCTGGCGAACATGACCGACTGCATCCGGGCGTTTTCGTCTTTTAACGTGAAGTAAATATGGCCTCTCGTGTGTATCTTTACATTCGATAATTCGCCTTTAATCCAAATATTTTCAAGGTGAGGATCTACATCGAATTTTCGTTTTATATACTTTGTCAGCGCTGAGACAGTAACATACGCTGTTTCACCCATGTCTCAAACTCCTCTCGT
This sequence comes from Bacillus sp. AF23, assembly GCF_020861455.1. Taxonomy (NCBI): domain Bacteria; kingdom Bacillati; phylum Bacillota; class Bacilli; order Caryophanales; family Bacillaceae; genus Bacillus; species Bacillus sp. AF23. The sequence goes on along the minus strand of NZ_JAJHVY010000011.1, from coordinate 17,158 downwards.
AAGCATTCCTGCACCATAACTAAAGAAAACCCGCTCTGGCTTAAGGAGCCTGAAGAAGCGGGTATCGTGCTCATTATCCAGAGGCAGGGTTTTAGCCTGTCTCTGAATATCTCCAAAGATCTATGATAACGTACGTTTCGCAGATTTAACAGTATTATGCGCAAGCATCGTGATGGTCATAGGACCGACTCCGCCCGGAACAGGTGTAATAAAGGATGCTTTTTCCTTCGCACCTTCAAACTCAACGTCTCCGCAAAGCTTTCCGCTTTCCAAACGGTTAACGCCGACGTCAATAACGATGGCGCCTTCTTTCATCTGGTCAGCAGTGATGAAGTTGGCTTTACCGACCGCCACCACCAGGATGTCCGCTTTTTTCGTATGTTCAGATATATCTTTTGTTCTTGAATGACAGTATGTCACTGTCGCGTTTTCATTTAATAAAAGCTGGCCGACAGGTTTACCGACAATATTGCTTCGGCCGACTACAACAACCTCTTTACCGGAAAGGTCAATATTGGTTTTCTTCAAAAGCTCAACAATTCCGTGCGGCGTGCAAGGAAGAAATGTATCTTCGCCTAGCAGCATTTTTCCTACATTTAACGGATGAAAACCGTCTACATCCTTATCAGGAGAAATACGTTCAATCACCGCTTTTTCAGAAATATGGTCTGGAAGCGGAAGCTGAACGAGAATTCCGTGAAACTCAGGGTCTTCATTGTATTTGTCAATAATCGAAAGCAGTTCAGCTTCTGTGAGGCTGCTGTCGAATTGATCAAGCTTAAAATTCATGCCCATTGTTTCTGCTGCTTTTTTCTTTCCCCGCACGTAAGAATGAGAAGCTGGGTCATCTCCAATCAAAATAACCGCCAGGCCGGGAGTGACGCCTTGCTTTTTAAGCTCTTCTACTTCTTTTGCCAATTGTTCGCGTTTTTCTTTTGCCGTTTCTTTTCCGTCGATGATTGTTGCAGTCATTTTCTTTCCTCCTATGATTGTTCAATATCAGATTTAATGTTAGAAAGAACCCCGTTTACAAATTTTGTCGCTTTGTCATCACCAAACCGTTTCGCCAGCTCAATCGCTTCGTTCATGGAGACATTTACCGGAATGTCTTCGGCATATGCCATTTCGTATGCTGCCAGACGCAAAATAGCACGGTCAACATTGGCAATCCGGTCAAGCTTCCAATTCACCAGATGTTTCGAAATCATTTCATCCAGCTGAACCTGGTGTTCAAGTACACCGTATACAAGCTTTTCAAAGAAAGGATCTGTCTTTTCTTCATCTAATGCGTGTTCAATGGCTTCATTCACTGCAATATCGCTGACATCAATTTGAAATAGTGCCTGCAAAGCTTTTTCTCTTGCTGTTCTTCTTTTCATTTTCTTTCTCCTTTGATCCTCTTTATCCGCTTGTCGTTAAGCCATAAAGAGATCATAACATATTTTTTTCGTATCCGCATATTGAAATCAAGGTTTTTCGACCCTATTACCGAATATTTTTACACACCTTCATATGATCATTCGGATTTCACGATCATGAAGAAATCGGCTGCCTCGAGCCGGCTTTCTTCATGCTTTGAAATAAAGGGTAACGTGTAAAAAAACCAAAGGGCCGCCCTCCCCTTGGTTTTCTGTTAAGCCATTTACATTTCTTCGTCGATTTCGACTTCCTGGGCTTTTGTGTCAAATTGAATGCCGACGATGTGAATATTGATCTCGTTAATTGAAAGAGACGTCATATTTAATAAGGTTTGACGAATGTTTTCCTGAACGGCCGCAGCGACTTTCGGAATGGAAACGCCGAATGCGACAACACAGTAGACATCGATCGTAATTCCGTCATCCGCCAAGTCGACTTTTACGCCTTTGCCGTGGTTTACTTTGCCGAAGCGCTCGACGACCCCTGTCGCAAAGTTCCCGCGCATTTCAGCAACGCCGTCAACTTCAGAAGCTGCGATACCCGCAATCACCTCAATGACTTCCGGCGCGATCTCAACCTTACCTAAATGCGTGTCTTCCTGATCCATTTTAAGCAAGCTGTTGTCTTTCATTCAATTCACCTCCGTAAAAATTATGAGCCCATTACATCATATGTTTCTAAAAACTTCGTATTAAACTCTCCGCTGACAAATGTTTCGTGTTCAAGCAGTTTGATGTGGAACGGGATTGTTGTTTCTATGCCTTCGATGACGAATTCGCTTAATGCGCGCTTCATGCGGGCAACCGCTTCATCTCTCGTTTTTCCGTATGTGATTACTTTCGCAATCATGCTGTCGTAGTACGGAGGGATGGTATAGCCCGGATACGCGGCTGAATCTACACGAACACCTAAACCGCCCGGCGGCAGATACATTTTGATTTCACCAGGTGACGGCATGAAATTTTTGCTAGGGTTTTCCGCATTAATTCGGCATTCGATGGCCCAGCCTTCAAATAGAACATCTTCTTGTTTGAGGGTGAGTTCCATTCCTGATGCGACTCTGATTTGTTCCTTAATCAGGTCTGTTCCTGTCACCATTTCTGTGACTGGATGCTCCACTTGAATTCTTGTGTTCATTTCCATGAAGTAGTAGCGCTGTTCTCTGTAGTCATAAATAAATTCAACTGTTCCCGCGCCTGTGTAGCCAACTGCTTTTGCAGCCTTAACCGCTGCTTCACCCATCTGCTCTCTGATTTCTGAATCAAGCGCAGGAGATGGTGATTCTTCCAAAAGCTTTTGAAGGCGTCTTTGAATCGAGCAGTCGCGTTCGCCCAAATGAATGGTATTTCCATAATTATCGGCAAGCACTTGGATCTCAACATGACGAAAATCCTCTATGTATTTTTCGATGTAAACTCCAGGATTTCCAAATGCAGTTGCAGCTTCCTGCTGAGTAATCTTAATGCCGTTAATCAATTCCTCTTCGGTGCGCGCAACCCTGATTCCTTTTCCGCCTCCGCCTGCGGTGGCTTTTATAATTACAGGATACCCAATTTCATTAGCCAGCGAAACCGCTTCTTCCACATTTTCTATAATTCCTTGTGAACCTGGAACGATCGGCACGCCCGCCTGTTTCATCGTCTCCCGCGCAACGTCTTTTGTTCCCATTTTTGAAATGGCCTCAGCGCTAGGTCCGACAAACGTGACATTCACTTCTTCACATAATTCCGCGAAGTCGGCGTTTTCAGCTAAAAATCCGTATCCCGGATGAATAGCGTCTGTGCCGGTAAGCTTGGCGACACTTACGATATTTGTAACGTTTAGATAGCTGTCTTTTGATGCTTTCGGTCCGATACAAAAAGCCTCATCAGCCATTTGCACATGCAGGGCATCTTTATCAGCTTCTGAATAAACAGCGACAGTCTCAATGCCGAGCTCTTTGCAGGCTCTGATGATTCTGACAGCAATTTCTCCTCTGTTGGCGATCAATAGCTTTTTTATCATGTTAAGTCTCCTTACTCTGCTTTTACAAGAAATAGAGGTTGTCCATACTCAACCAGCTGGCCGTTTTCAACTAATACTTCAACGATTTCGCCTTTTACTTCCGCTTCGATTTCGTTGAATAGCTTCATTGCTTCCACAATGCAGACAACTGTGTTTTCATTTACTTTAGAGCCTGCAGTTACATAAGGACCGGCTTCCGGTGATGAAGAAGCATAAAATGTTCCCACCATCGGCGATTTGATTTGATGCAGGTTTTCATCTTGTTTCGGCGCCTCTTGTGCAGGTGCCGGCGCTGCTTGCTGCGCTTGCGGCTGTGCCGTTTGCGGAGCCGCTGCTTGTACAGGTGCTGCCGGTGCTTGCTGCATCACTTGCACTGTACCCGCTTCGTGTTTTTTCAGTTTTAGGGAAACACCTTCATTTTCATATACGAATTCATCAATTGAAGATTCGTCAATTGTTTTAATCAGCTCATGGATTTCTTTAATATTTAACATTCCATCGCACTCCTATGTATTGAAATTTCTTTTTATAGGTTACTACTAAAAGTACATACTATGTTTATCTTACAGGAGCGGACTTTTGAATTCAACTCTAATATGATTGGCATGCAAAAAGCCCGCGTTTCGGCGGGCGGTTGTTCATTAACTATTTGGAAGGCTCAAATGTGACAGCAACGTCTTTCATCGTTTTAATTTCTTTGGCAACAAGGTCTATGATGGCTGTAGCTTTAGATTTGGAGTGTTTGTCAGACTTGACCGTGATGTTGATTTTGTCTCCTTCCGCATTTACGAGGGCATCTTCATAGCCTTGTGTTTTAATCAGTGTTTCAAGCTGTTTTTCTGTTCCTTCCGCTTCACTGAGGGCTGTCATTTTATCATATGCTTCGCTCTTTTCCTTTGCTGTTGCATCGTCGCTGGATACGATCGCATTCAGTTCTTCCCTTTCCTTGCTTCTGGCGTCCTCTAAATCAAGGCGGTACGTTGTGAAGAGATCATCATCGGCGGTTTCGGTCACAACTGTTCCTTTTTCACTCGCTTCAGCGGAAGTTTCTTTGTCTGATGAAGAATCTTTCGTCCCCTTTGTTCCGTCTTCTTTTTCTGTTTCAGCACCGTTTTTTTCCTTTGTGTCTTCCTTGGCAGGTGTTTTTTCAGTTGCTACCTCACCGCTGTCAGACGGGCTTTTTTCACTTTGCATCTGCACCGCGTTTTTACTTTCCGGTGACATGATATAATAAACACTTAACACCACAACAAGACTGAGCATTGTTAACAGCCAAACGGTTTGTTTTTTGAGCATTTATGAATCCTCCTTTATTTTTTTAGGGGCAACCGCAACCCGGTGGCTTGGAACATCCAGGACCCGTGTCACCGCTTCAATAATGGTTTGTTTTATTTGAACGTTGTCCACTCCTTGAGCAACAACGAGTACACCGCGTATGTCAGGTTTTTTCGTTTGAACCACAACAGGGGTTTCTTTATCCCCATTCCTGATCATGACGATTTCTTCCTCTGATGTTTGATCCGTCACACTTCTAGTTCCGCCTTCTTTGTCTGTTTCTTCAGTTGTTGTATTTTTGCTTGATTTGTTTTTTTCATAAACCTTCAGTGACGTTGCGTCTACATTGACCACAACCGAGACATCCTCCACGCCGATAATGGTTTCAAGAATTTCTTTCAGCTGGTTTTCATATTCTTTTTCATAATCGCCAATAGAGTTTTTAGGATCATCAGATTTAGAGGCTTTAAACACCTCGGCTGTTTTCTCTTTGCTGTCCGCCGAATCAGCTGATGCCGGTGCTGTTATGGTCTGGGCGTTTTCCGTTTTCTCCGGTGAAGAAAAGAGCTGACTGACAAGCATAAAGGAGACGCCGAGAACAAAAACGAACAGAAAGTAATGATATTTGGTCAGCTTCGGTTTTTCGCCGTCCTTCGATTGCCCCGGAAGAAACTGCTTTTTCAATACGTTCCATAATCCGTTTTTATTCATTGCCGATCCTCTCCCCGCCTTCCATATGAACCGTAATTTTCTCACTGCCGATTTCCCAAATGTCCGCAAGCTTTGTCTCAATCTGTTTTGCTTCTTTTTGTTCCGCTTTTTCTTTCGTGACGTATGCATGATCCGTATTAATGTCGATCGGCGCGACCGTTTGGACCGTTTTTTCAGAAGACGGGGCCATATACACGCTGATTGTTTTGATATCCTCTTCTGAATCTACTTTTTCTCCTGCCGTGATCTTGATTTGGTCTACTTTATATTCGTCATGACTGAACATCTCCTCCGCTTTCTTTTTTAGTTGGACAGCCATTTCTTCTAAAATATATGCGCGCTGGGAAGCTTGTATTTCTATTTTTTTTGAATTGATCTGATTTTTTATTTCGGCAGATTCCGATTGCCCGTTTTTTGTGAGGTATTCAAAGATGACTTCGGGGTCTGTTTTGAAAAGCTTAAAGATTGGAGTAAGCATGACGACGATCAGCAGCAGGCTGACTACCATTTTTGCGTACTTTTGCATGCTGGAGCTCGGCAGCAGCATATCAATGACGATTGCAAATAGGATAAATAAGACGATGCTGGTAAGCCATTCAGTTAAAAAACTCATCCGTCAGCCTCCTTTATTTCATCATCATCGTGAGGTTTCCGGCAGTAATAATGACGGTAAGGCTTAAAAAAAACATGAGAGACACAATAGCGAGAGCCGCAAAAATATAAATGACGCTTTTGCTGATGACATCGAGACAGGTAATGACCGGACCGCCGCCGAGCGGCTGGAGAATCGCGGCTGCCAGCTTGTAAATAAAAGCGAGAGAAAGCACTTTGATTGCCGGGAAAGCCGCAATACAAATCAAAATGGCGACACCCAGAATTCCCACCGTATTTTTCAGCAATAAGGAAGCGCTGATCACTGTATCTGTTGCGTCAGTAAACATTCTTCCAAGAACAGGAATGAAGTTGCCGGTAATAAACTTAGCCGTCCTGAGCGTAATGCCGTCTGTCACTGCCGCCGAGGCACCCTGCACAGAAATGACGCCGAGAAACACAGTGAGAAAGACTGCCAGCGCTCCGATGGCAATATTTCTGAAAAGATTGGACAGCTGCGTTACTTTGTATTGTTCAGTCATTGTACTGACGATGCTCAGAATCGCCGATAAGAAAATCAGCGGCATGACGATATTTTGAATCAGCAGACCGCTCGTATTCATTAGAAAGAGAATAACAGGATGAAAGAAAGCCGCAGATACAGCTCCTCCAGAGGAAGCCAATAGTGCCAGCAGGAGAGGAATGAGAGCCAAAATAAAACTGGTCATCGTCTGAATCGCCTCTGTCGCATAATTGATCGCTACATGAAAGCTGTTCAGCGCCAGGATTATCAGCACCATATAAACAATTGCGTAGGCAACCTTGCTGACTGTGCTTTGCTGAAATGCATTTTGCAGAAGCTGAAGAATGACGCAAAAAATCGTCAGCAAAATCAACGTGCCGAGAAGCTTTCCATTGGCAAGCACTTCATGAAACAAATAAGAAAAGAGAGCCTTCAGCCATTCTTGCGGTGAAAAGGATTTATCGCCGTTTATAAACTCAAGCAAACTTCCTTTTTGACTTTCCGGCAGAAGCCCGCCGTACTCCGTCATTATGTCATTCCAAAATTCACCGATCTTGTCTGTTTCAAGCGACTCTGCCGTTTTTTCAGCCAATTGCTCCGGCGTTTCGGTATGTTCTTCTGTTTGGGTCGAATCGTCTGCTGCTTGTACAATTTCTGTGCAGCCGAATACGAGCAGCACCGCAAGAACCAACGCCCATCGAAAACGCTTCAATCTGCCGCCTCCTTTCGGTTATGACATGGAAGGTATAAGTCCGAGAATCGTTTCAATAATCACGGTTAAAATAGGAACAGCCATAACGAGAATCAGAATTTTCCCCGCCAATTCTATTTTCGAGGCGATGGCCCCTTGACCGGCATCCTTGGTGAGCTGCGCCCCGAATTCAGCAATATAAGCGATTCCGATAATCTTTAAAATCGTTTCAACATATACCATGTTGACATTGGCGTTAACGGCTATTTTTTCAATCATTCTGATAATGTCGTAGATTTGATCTACCAAATAGAGAAAAATAACACATCCGGCAAAGACGACAATTAAAAAGGCAAATGTCGGCTTTTGTTCTTTTACGATCAAAGAAAGGAAGGTGGCGATCAGCCCTAAACCTACAATTTGAACAATGTCAATCTGTAAGCCCCCCTATCCTTGAAATAAAAACACAGCTTTTATCTTTTTAAAGAGGTCATCCACAATAGTGGCGACCATAAATAAAATATAGATAAAACCTAACAGCGTCACCCACTGGGCGTATTCTTTTTTTCCCATCTGATCCAAAATCGTGTGTAAAAAAGCGACCACGATTCCCACTCCGGCGATTTGAAAAATGACATTAACGTCTACTCCCATTTTATTTTTGCTCCCCTCACGTTTACATCAATAGAAGAATGAGTAACAAGCCCGCTAAAAAGCCTAAACTTTTTATCATCTTTTCATTTTTCGCTTGGGCCTGCTCAGCATCCGCTTCCGATGCCTCTAAGTGTGTAAGTGCCAGCTTGATATGTTTTTGCTGTGAGATTCGATCGTGAATCCCAAGCGTCTCGCCGAACTGCTTCAGCACATCATATTCGGCTTTTTTCAGCGACATGTTGTCCCACACTTTTTTTAAGCTTTGCTCCCATGCCGTTTTAGCGGAATCACTGCCTTTCTCCAGCTGTTCGCTAAAACTGAGAAACAGAGCCGAAACAGGCTGTGCAAGCTGTTTTGCGATCTGCTGCGAAGCGGTGTGAAGCGGTGTATGGCCGTACATAATTTCCGCCTCAAGAGATTGGAGCGCGGCACGCAGCTGACGGATTTGCCTTGGCCGTTCTGTATAAATTTTCGCCGTCTCGAAACCTGTCCATGTTGTCGCAGCTACAATGAATACAGCGCCTAACAGCTTCAGCATGTTTTCACGTCCCTCGTTCCCGAAAGCACGTTTCCGTCTTTGTCATAAATACGGCTTACCGTGCCCGGTCCCTTCGTTCTGGATAATTCCAAATAGCGGTCAAAGGCTTTTTCTTCCCACAGACGCTTTAATGAAGGCCGCTTCATCAGATCAGAAATACTCCAGCCATGCGCGGATACAATGACCGAAACACCGGCATGCAGCGCCTCGAGAAGTGCTTCTGTATCCTCCGTTCTTCCGATTTCATCAACGATTATCACCTCGGGACTCATTGACCGGATCATCATCATCAGCCCCTCAGCCTTCGGACAGGCATCTAACACGTCAATTCTCTGTCCGAATTGATGCTGCGGAATGCCGCGCAGGCACCCGGCAATTTCCGACCGTTCATCGACAATACCTGTCTTTACGGGCGGAATCCGGTTCTTGCCGCTGCTCGCAAGTCTGGCAAGATCCCGAAGCAGCGTTGTTTTACCGGTTTGGGGCGGACCGATAATCAATGTATTCAGCCAGCCGTTTTGATGCAGATAAGGCAGCAGCGGTTCTGCAATTCCAAGCTTTTGCCGGGCAATTCGTATATTAAAAGAAGCAATGTCGCGGAGGCCCTTCACCCCTCCGTTTTCTGTAATGACTCTGCCTGCAAGTCCGACTCTGTGGCCGCCCCTGATGGTGACATACCCTTTCTTCAGCTCTTCTTCTAGCGTATACATACTATAATTGCTCAGCCGGCTGAGGATCAGGTGGGCATCCTCGGCCGTGCCCGCATAGGACAAAAAAAGAGGTTGTCCTTTTCGTATCAGTTCAACAGGGCGGTTAACCCGAATTCTGATTTCTTCGATTTCCAGCCATTGATGTTCCGGTATTTCAGAAAGGGCGTTTTTCATGGATTCAGGGAGAACGTCAGCAATTTCATTCAACAGAGTCTCCTCCTTTCTACCGATCGGCTTCTTTAAAATGTATGATGTGAGGCAGACTTTATGACAAGGCTCTCTTTATTTGTGGACACCCGCTAAAATCAACACGACACCCGTAAAAATCAAGATCAGTTTTGCATATGACAGCTGCCCGGCAATTTGGTAGATTCCCACAGTCATGGTGATGATAAAAATCAGCGGACCGACAATAGCAAGAATGCTGTTGACCACAACCGCTTTGCGGACATCATTTGTCACAAGCATCACAATCGCGGCCGTCAGCTCGATCATAGAGGATAAAACTCGCAATCCGGCCATTGTCAAAACAGTAGAATTGATATTTCCAAGAAAAAATTTCATAGCACTCTCCCAACCTCCCATTTTTTTATATGATATGCTCTAGCTGTCGGAAGTAGTCTTGCCATTTTCGTATAAAAGAAAGATTCTGTTTTTGCGCACAAAAAAAGCCAGCTCCCAATTGGGAACAGGCCTCTTTTTTCTCCTTACGCTCTTGAAACGTAAGAACCATCTGATGTGTTGACTACAAGAGTGTCGCCTTCATTGACAAAGAACGGCACGTTTACAACAAGACCAGTTTCGGTTTTCGCAGGTTTTGTACCGCCTGATGCCGTATCACCTTTAATACCAGGTTCAGTCTCTACCACTTTCAGCTCAACCGTGTTCGGAAGTTCGATACCGAGTGTTTCATCTTGGTACATCATGATGTGTACAGACATATTTTCAAGCAGATATTTTAATTCCTCTTCAATTTGAGTTTCACTCAGTTCAAGCTGTTCATATGAACTTGTATCCATGAATACGTGCTGGTCTCCGTTTGCATATAAGTATTGCATTGTTTTTGTTTCGATTTGCGCTTTTGCCACTTTTTCACCAGCACGGAATGTTTTTTCCTGAATCGCGCCAGTACGCAGGTTGCGAAGTTTAGAACGGACAAATGCCGCACCTTTACCCGGTTTTACGTGCTGGAAGTCAACGACGCGCCAAATGCCGCCATCCACTTCGATTGTTAATCCTGTACGGAAATCGTTTACTGAAATCATGTTTAATGTCCTCCTATATTCCAATCACAAAATAATGAGTTCTTTTGGGGAATGGGTAATTGTCCGGTTGCCGTTTTCTGTCATCACGATGTCATCTTCAATTCGGACACCGCCTGTTTCTGGTATGTAAATGCCCGGCTCCACTGTAACCACCATGCCCGGTTCAAGGGTAGCTGAAGATCTGACGGACAGCCCCGGCGACTCATGAACTTCCATGCCGAGCCCATGCCCGGTTGAATGGCCGAAGTACTCGCCGTAGCCTTTTGCAGCGATATGATCCCTTGTCAGGGCGTCAGCCTCTTTGCCTGTCATGCCCGGCTTAATATGTTCGACGCCGAGTGCCTGAGCATCAAATACGACCTGATAAATTTCTTTCAATTGATCACTAGGCTGGCCTACAGCGACCGTTCGGGTAATGTCAGAACAATATCCTTTATAGTAAGCGCCAAAATCCAGCGTAACAAGATCCCCGCTTTCAATCAGTTTGTCACTTGCCACTCCATGGGGAAGGCTTGACCGAAGGCCCGAGGCGACAATCATATCAAAAGAAGAGCTGTCCGCTCCTTGGCTTCTCATATAAAACTCCAATTCATTGGCAACAGCTATTTCAGAAATGCCGGGTTTCATAAACGTCAAGATATGGCTGAAAGCATCATCTGCAATCTTCGCAGCTTCCTCTAATATCTTAATCTCTTCATTAGACTTAATCAAGCGCAACTTTTCCACGGATTCAGCCACAGGCACTAATTCAGCCTCACTGATAACCGCGTTGTAAGACGCGTATGTGCCGTAGGTCATACTGTTTTGTTCAAAACCGAGGCGTTTGATGCCGAACTTTTCAATTGTGTCGGCAGTGGTTTGAATCAGGCTGCCGCCGTGCTCAATGATTTCAAAGCCCTTTACCTGAACCTTGGCCTGCTCCGTATAACGGAAATCTGTAATAAACGCAGCCCTGTCTCCGGATATGACAGCTAAGCCCGCTGACCCTGTAAAACCGGTCATATAGCGCAAATTGATGCTGCTTGTAATCAGCATTCCGTCTATCCCCAGCTGTTCGAACAAGTTTCTTAATTTCTCAAGTTTCATCTTTATTCTCCCCCTTGCCGGCTTAATAAATAGCGAACAGCAAGCTTGTAGCCTTCTGATCCGAGGCCGACAATCTGCCCTTTCGCAACAGGAGCGATCACTGACTGATGCCTGAATTCTTCTCTGGCGTATAAATTTGATAAATGCACCTCAACCACAGGAGGGCTGATGCTTGAAACAGCATCCCTGATGGCATAGCTGTAATGGCTCAGCGCGCCCGGATTCAAAACAATTCCGTCATATTGTTCCTCAGCCTCGTGTATGGCGTCTATCAAATCGCCTTCATGATTAGACTGGAAAAAAGTAAGCTGAATATGTAAGGCTTCAGCAAATTGAAAAAGATCTGTTTCAATATCTGTCAGTGTGTGACGCCCAAATACATCCGGCTCACGCTTCCCCAGCCGATTGACATTCGGGCCGTTCAAAATCAAAAAATGAGGCACATGGCTCTCTCCTTTTCGCGAGGGTTTCTCATGTAAAAATGTTCACTTCTCGTGAACATTTTATCATAACAAAAAAGGATAATACACTATTCTCTCTGTGTTCCCAGCGCACGTGCCAGCTTTTCCGAGTTCAGCTCATTATATTCAAATGAAATTGAATATCCGACAAACAGACCGTAAAGCAGATAGATGCAGATCGTTGTAATAATCGTATCTGATTTCAATTCAGTTACGGCGCGCACATCCTGGAAAATCGGATTAAACACAAAAAACACGAGCAGCCAAAGCAGCAAGCCGTATAACATACCAGGCCACATCGTTTTCAAGCGTTTCAAGAGAAGATAATAAAGAAACGCCCCGCCAATCGAAATGATGCCAATCACAATGATGCTGATAATCGTTCCTAAACCATGTTTTTTCCACTCTCCGAGTACAAACGGCTGCAATATCATATTGGGGCTGATTTCGGAAAAATGAAATAAGTAGGCGATATAACCGACGAAACTCCATAATACGCCTCCGCAAAAACCCGTCGCCGCTACCCTGCCGCCCATTGGCACAGGCGGTCCCTGATTCTCTTTTGTTTGTTCGTTTTGATCTGTATTTTTTTCACTAGTCATAACGGCCACCTCCTTGTTAAAGTGTGCCCAAAAAATGAAATGTCAATAAAAAAGCTCACACATTTTGACAGCAGCGAGTAAAATTTGAAAATAACGGGTATACTGCATGTAGAAAAAGCAAGGCTCTGGCAAATTTTCAGCCCGTCAATCTAGAGGTTTCGCGCTGTTTCCTGTACAATAGAGTGAAAGGAAATAGTTAGCAATCCTAAAGAAATAGGCAGGTTGATGAATATGTCAAAACATAAAATTCCGCCCGTTTACGGCGGGCAGGCGGTTGTGGAAGGCGTTATGTTTGGCGGAAAACACAATTACGTTACGGCCATACGAAGAACAGACGGAAGCATTGATTTCTTCAAGCTTCCCCGGAAACACAATCCGAAGCTGAACAGGGTAAAAAAAATACCATTTATAAGAGGGATCGCCGCTATTATTGAAGCGAGCGCTAACGGCACAAAGCATTTGAATTTCTCGAGTGAACGCTACGGACTTGATCCGTCTGAGGACGAGACGCTTAAGGAAGAAAAAAAAACCTCGGGGCTGTCAATGTATCTCAGCCTTGCAGTGATCGGCGTCTTATCATTTTTGTTCAGTAAATTCGTATTTACATTGGTTCCTGTTTTCTTAGCTGAACTGACAAGACCGGTTTTTCCAACGGACACAGCGCAAATCGCAGTTGAAAGTCTATTCAAACTGATTTTGCTGCTCGGTTATATTTATTTTTTATCCATGACACCGCTGATTAAAAGAGTGTTTCAATATCATGGAGCCGAACATAAGGTCATAAACTGTTATGAACAGAATTTGCCAATTACTGTAGAGAACGTTCAAAATCAATCACGGCTTCATTACCGCTGCGGGTCCAGCTTTATTTTATTTACCATTATTGTCGGTATGTTTGTATACTTGCTTGTTCCGACAGATCCGCTTTGGTTGCGTGTTATAGATCGTGTCGCTCTCATACCGGTTGTACTTGGGATTTCCTTTGAAGTGCTGCAGCTGACAAATAAAGTGCGTGATATTCCCGGTTTGAAATGTCTCGGGTACCCGGGCCTCTGGCTTCAGCTGTTAACGACGAAAGAACCTAAGGATGACCAAGTAGAAGTTGCAATCGAAAGCTTTAACGAGCTTCTCAGACTCGAAGAAAGATCTGAACAAAAAGAGCAGCCCTCTCACAACGTCATCTAATATCCGTTGCCCTGCTATTACTTTCGGAGGTGGACAGTTATGAATCATCGTGTACAACCTATTATTGCTGTATTAATTGCGCTGGGAGCGTTCGGTTTCCTCTATGTGCTGGTAACCAATCCCGGAGAAATGGCAAAAATGGCGATAACCGTCATCTTGGCAGGTATCATTATTTATTTTATTGTGAAATATGTAATGAAGCGAAATACTGGCAGTGAAGGAGCGGCTTTTAAAAAAGCGGCCAAACAATCGAGGCGCCGGCTGAAAGAACAAAAAGCAAAGCACCGCGCCGGGCATAAAGGCCGGGTGAGCCATCTGCGAAGCGTTCCGAGCGCCAGCAAACCTAAGCCGATGATTCTCAAGAAAAAAAGCCAGACGCAGCTGACTGTCATAGAAGGCAAAAAAAATAAAAAGAAAAACAGAGCGCTTTTTTAATAGGTCCACTGCTTTAAAAACTGCTCTGTCCGACTTTTACCTAGCTCAATCAGGGCTAGTTTTTTTTGTTGTGTTAAATGAAATTCGGTCGCCATCACGTTGTCAACCGGAAGAAAAATGATATTTTGCTCATAGCGTGACGCGATATGTCTTGCGTCATGCGCATCCTTCATCGTTTCAAACAGAGCGCCAAACAGTTCAAAAGCGTTTCCGATATTTTTTTTCGGCCGCTCCCTTTCATTCGGCGCAAGCGTCACACCGATAACAGGTCGTTTTCTTTCTTTAGAAAACAGCCATATGGGAAAATTGCTTAAAACGCCCCCATCCACTACGGTGGCAGTTCCTGTATCTGTTTTTAATTTTATTGGTTCAAAAAAATAGGGAATGCTGCAGCTCATTCTTACCGCTCTGGCAACCGGAAACATATCCGGATTTAACCCGTAGCGGACCAAGTCATCCGGCAGCACGATCATTGTACCGTTTGTCAGATCCGAAGCGATGAGCCGCAAAGAGCCTTTTTTCAAATCGCCAAAGACGCGTACGCCTTTCGCTCTTAAAAGGTCGGCGATCCACTTTTCTAATGTGTCTCCTTTAAACAAGCCCAAACGCCAGTAAATGGACACCCATTGGAGCATTTTTAAGGGGAGAAATGAGTATCGCTGGTCCAGCAGCCTCTCTCCGTCCACTTCTTCAATCAAAGCGTGAATTTCCTTGCTTGAATAACCTGATGCAATAAAAGCGGCAATAACGGCGCCGGCGCTTGTGCCGGCAAGCCGCGCAAAGCGGAAGCCTTTTTCCTCAAGCGCTTCATAAGCGCCGGCAAGCGCCACGCCTTTTACCCCTCCGCCAGAAAACACACCGTCAATATACATCCCATACCCTCCCCCTCCATCCAATGGTTTACTATCATTTTAAGAAAAAACGCGAAGAAATAGACCAATGAATGAAGCAGGGCGCATTTCATCAAAAAAAGGCGGCCTCCTTTGAGGCCCGCCTTTTTACTGATTATGATGTTCTGTTTTCTTTTGGATTGATTTCAGCTCTTTTTTACGCGCATCGTCTTCTTCAAAATATTGAACAAGATCACCGATGCGATCAATGCTGTTCCAGCTTAAATGATGCTCGATTCCTTCGACATCGTTATATATTTTCTCTTCATCAACACCAATGATTCTTAAAAACTGCTCAAGCAATTCATGTCTGTATACTAGCCGTTTGCCTATTTTCTTTCCTTTAGACGTTAGCACGAGACCGCGATATTTTTCATAAATTAAATATTCGTCTTTATCTAGTTTTTGAACCATTTTTGTTACAGAGGAGGGGTGGACTGCCAATGCTTCCGCGATATCAGAAACCCTTGCATATCCTTTTTCTTCAATCAGCATATAAATCTGTTCAATATAATCTTCCATACTTGGTGTCGTCATCGAAACCCTCCCAAAAAGCACCTTAACTTTATAAATCATTACAAGTTTACACTAATGAACTTGAAAAAACAAGGATGCTCTGCAGGCCAAAAAGCCCTTTTTACCGCTTATAATTCCATTCATCAGAAGCATATTTTGTTTCTGCCAAGTCCTGAACAAAATCAAGCTCTTCCTGGGATAATTCGTACGGCTCCAAGTGAATATTCAAACCGGTTTCAAATCCGGATTTAAAAGCCTTGCGTGCATCCTCCATCGTCACCGGGTGATCGGTGAGTTCATTAATCGCAACCGCTTTATTTTTAAAATTGCGCTGCATCCGCTCTCTGACTCTTTCACTCGGATACAAAAACAGATCAAACAGCTTGTCCTCATCCAAATCAAGCAGAATGGAGCCGTGCTGAAGAATGACGCCTTTTTGTCTCGTTTGCGCGCTTCCCGCCACCTTGCGTCCCTCGACAACGAGCTCATACCAGGACGGCGCATCAAAACAAACGGAAGAGCGCGGGTTCTTTAAGCTTTCTTTTTCTTTTTCGGTTCTCGGAATGGCAAAATAAGCGTCCAGACCAAGATTTCTAAAGCCTTGGAGTATGCCTTCTGAAATAACCCGATATGCCTCGGTTACAGTCGCCGGCATTTCCGGATGATCCTCAGAAACGATTACACTGTATGTCAATTCCTGATCGTGGAGCACCCCTCTTCCTCCGGTCGGTCGTCTGACAAATCCAAGATTATACTTATGTACTGCTTCAAAATTGATTTCCTTTTTAATATTTTGAAAATAACCTACAGAAAGCGTCGCCGGATTCCAGCCGTAAAAACGGATGACCGGAGGAATTTTCTTTTCACTGTGCCAATATAAAAGCGCTTCATCAAGCGCCATATTGAAAGCCGGGCTTGCATTTCCTGAGTCTATAAACCGCCAAGTTTCTTTTTCCATTTTGAGACCTTCCTTACCGTTTTAATAGAATCAGTTTAACAAACTGCCGGGAAAATGAAAAATATTTTAGTTCCATTATGGATGACAATCGCGCCGTGCTTTACTATAATAGTATTTGTCGAAAACGTCTCTATGCCCTTGTTTAAAGAAGCAGGGTTTTGATTTTATACGTTAAAGGAGTAGAATCACATTGTCTAATATGATCGTTTTAATTATTTTTGCTGCGTTTATCGTCTATATGATTGCTTCATATGTCTATCAGCAGCGAATTATGAAAACACTTTCGGAAGAAGAATTCCGCGCTGGTTACCGCAAAGCGCAGCTTATCGACGTTCGTGAACCGAATGAATTTGATGGCGGACATATTTTAGGCGCCCGCAACATTCCGCTTTCTCAGCTGAAACAGAGAAAAAATGAAATCCGGCCGGACAAGCCTGTCTATCTGTACTGCCAGAACAGTGTCCGCAGCGGACGCGCGGCACAAACCCTGCGCAAAAACGGCTGCACTGAGATTTATAACCTTAAGGGCGGCTTTAAAAAATGGGGCGGAAAAATCAAAGCCAAAAATTAAAAAAACAGCTGTCTGATATGGGACTGACCCCCGTTTTTGAGACAGGGATCAAAACACCTTTTATACAGCCAAT